>MEDT01000252.1 GCA_001724175.1 Cytophagaceae bacterium SCN 52-12
TCGGTGAAGGCGAGGAAGGAGCCGCTGCAGGTAAAAGCAAGGTTTAACCCCACTCTTACCCAGCTTTGGGCGGGGAAAGGCTTTGGCATGAAAGATCCTAACGAGGCCCTGTATGTGGACGTCGATTATACAGACAACCTGGACAGCGAGATCAACAAGTATCGTACCTACAGGCGGGCTACCGGGACAATCCAGTATTTCAATATCTACCAGGGGCGGTTCAGGTGGCACAGCAATTCCACGCTGGCGCTCGGCTTCAGCCGCGACCGCTATGGCCTCGACCCGGACTATGTAGTGGATTCGGCCAGGAACGAAGCTACCGAAAAGAGCGTGAGGCTGAGCACGACCGGCGTGGTGGATATCAGCAAAAAGTGGTCCCGGAGCCTGGAGTACCTGCTTGCGTTCAGCTATACCGGTCAGAAAGGCTACCAGCAGCAGCAATATACGGCCGATATCACCGCCGAATCCTATGCGCTCACCAACAGTACAAATGAGGTCCCTTACCTGAGATCCACCTACCTGAGCCGGATGTGGGTAGAGGGAAAACCTGTGAACCTGAACATGAAGATAGTCAACAGCGCTTTTTTTCTCTCAGGCGCATCCAGTCATAACGTCCTGGCAGGCCTCGATTACCGGTTTGATGTGAATTACGGCAGCGGGAAGGTATTTACCAGGCCGCCGCGGAATACTTCCGGAGCTGCGCACAGGGAACGCCCTTACGACGACATCCCTGCGCTCAGCCAGCTGGGTATGTTTGTCCAGGATAAGATTTCCAGGGATTTCGGTTCTACTTCGCTTACCGTTATTGCCGGCTTGCGCTACGATTGGATCCAGCCCTTCAGGAGCGACTATTCCCTGCACGCGGTTTCCCCGCGGGTGAATGCCGCCTATAAAGTGAGCCCTTACCTGAGCCTGCGGGCCGCCTACGGCGTAACCGTGAAGGCGCCCACCCTGCTTTATTTATATCCTGAAAATGCCTATTTCGACTTTTTCAGCCTCAACTACTACGCTACCGATCCGAACGAGCGGCTGGCAATCGTAACCACCCGCGTATACGACAGCCGTAACTCCGGTCTCCGGCTCGCCCGTACGCACAAGAAGGAGGTGGGGGCGGATATCCGGCTCGAGCACCTGAACAATGCACGGTTGTCGCTGACCGTCTATAGGGAAAAAACACCCGGCGCCTATAGCATGTCGACTTCCGTCGGCTCGGTGCAGTTTGCCCGGTACCCGCTGTACAGCGCTGCGACAGGGGCGCCCGGGCAGAGGCCTGTCATTACCGATACCAGTACCAGCATCCGGTTTGTTTCCTACTACATGCCGACGAATAACTCCGATATCGAAAACAGCGGGATCGAGTTTGACCTGGACCTGGGACGGTTCAATGCGATCAATACTTCTTTTCACATAAACGGCGCCTATACCAAGACCAGGGTTACTTCTAACAGCGAGTATATTTTCCAGAGAAACCTGGCCGACCGACCCACTACCCGGATAGGCGTATTTGCCGCGGGTAGAGGAAGCATAGACGAAAGGCTGGTCTCGACGGTCAGGGCGATCCATCATATTCCGAAGCTCCGGTTCGTGATCACGCTTACTGCCCAAACCATCTGGATAGACCGCAACCGGTATACGGGCTATTCGTCTTACCCGGTCGGCTATATCCCTTTTGACGCAGAGAACGGCCGGGTCGATATCCGCTACCTGACCGACGAGGAGCGTAAAGCAATAGATCCCGAAAAAGATGCGGATATCTACCTTGTATTGAACCCGGCTATTTTCACGCCCGAAGCATGGAAGCCGCTCTGGCTGTTCAATTTCAAGCTCACCAAAGAATTCAGGAAGGGCCTGAGCTTTTCGTTCTTTGCCAACAACTTCATCAATTCCAGGCCTTTGCAAAACAGCACCAGGTACCCTAACGTCTATACCATGCGAAACATCAGCCTGTTTTTCGGCTCGGAGATCTCAATAAAATTTTAACCATTTTAATCTAATATCTGATGAAAGTAAAATCCCTATTGTTTTTGTTCATGTCTGCGGCCGTCTTTTCCGCCTGCGACAAGGATGATCCGGAGGCAAACCTGGTAAGCTACACGATCCAGGTGGAGTACCCGGAAAACTACAGCAAAACGGCGGCTGAAAATGTCGATGTAGTGCTTAAGAACTTAACGACAAACCAGGAACTGAAGGCGGTTTCCGATGCGGAAGGAGAGGCAAAATTCTCGTCGGTCACCCCGGGCAACTACTCTGTTACTGCATCCAGGAATATCAGTGAATCGGAAGCTGAAGCCCTTACCGGCGTGAAAGGAGAGGTGTTCCTGAACGCCACCCTTACTCAACTGCAAGTATTGGCCGAGGGTACGGAAACCTTAAAGCTGCAGGGCAGCGCCGTGGGAAACTGGGTGATCAAGGAGTTCTATTATTCGGGAGCGCCCAACTCTTTTTATTTCTACGACGGATTCATAGAGATCTATAACAACGCTACCGAAACCCTTTATGCGGACGGGCTGCTTTTCGGAACGACCAAATCGGCCTCTTCTTCCTCTACCGGCGTATACGGCTACATTGCCGAGGGAAGGAATGATGCCTACCTGGCTTTTGTCATGAGAATTCCGGGCAGCGGTACGCAGCACCCGGTAGAGCCCGGCAAGTCTATCGTGATCGCCATTGACGGGATCGATCACAAAGGCGATCCGAACGGGAACGCCAATTCCCCTGTCAACCTGGGCCCGGGCGTTGCCGACTTCGAAGTGTATTTCGACGTCAATCCCAATACCCCGGATACGGACAACCCGGCCGTGCCCAACGTTGAAATCCTGCACGCTTACCAGACCACGCTTTTTGATTACCTCCCCGGGGTTTTCGGCAGCGGTCTCGTGATATTCAGGCACGACAGCCCGGCATCCCTCGAGAAATCGACAGAGCCTAACTCGACCTCTTCCAGCCAGTATGTAAGGGTGCCGAAGGAGGCGGTCATAGACGGGCTGGACGCCGCTGCAAACGCTACCATCACAGCTGAGCGCAAGCGGCTTCCGGTCAATATCGATGCCGGTATGAACACGGTGGGCGGCACTTACACCGGGACCTCCCTCAGGAGGAAAGTAAAGCAGGAAATCGGGGGGCGCAAGGTATTGCTGGACAGCAATAATTCCGGTACCGATTTTGAAGTAAACGCCACACCTTCTCCGAAAACCTGGTAGTCTGAAAAGTGAGGGTATCCGAAAATCGCTCCGGAATGATCGCAAGATCTGTTGCAGCCCTGCTGCTACTGGTCGGTGCGGAAGCTTTTGCCCAGCAGCAGGGTGCGCCCGGCAGATGGGCAAAAGCCGGCTGGCAATACCGGAATGTGAATTTTGAGAACGCCGGCTATATGGGCAGCGATATGGATACCACCGATACCGGCAGCTCGGCGCTGACGTATTATGGGGGCAAAAATGCCTTCCGGGACGCTTTTGCCCCCGCGCGCAGCAGGGGATTTGCCGTCACGTCGGAAAGATTCCGGAATACCGGCCGATGGTCGCTGTATGGTAATTTCAGGTTTGCCAGGTATGAAGATTTTGACGTGAGGTACGCCTCTTCGGCCGATCCGTATACGGACAATCCCTACCAGATCGTAGATTCGCTCAGCGGCGACTGGAAAAAGCAGCACTACCTGCTGGAAACCAAAGTGCTTTCACCCCGGATCAATCGCTGTATGCGGGCCGGGATCGGGTTAAAATATGAAGTGCTTAACGGCGCGCGCCAGAAAGATCCGCGGCCGCTGGACAAGACCATCGGTATCGAGCTGGTTCCTTCCGTTATTTTCCAGGTTACAGGCCGGCTGACCATCGGCGTAAACGGCTACTACAAACGACGGCGGGAAGACCTTACTATCTCGCTGGAAAATCATCTGAGATCCCAGGAGGTCTATAAGCTCCTGGGACTCGGTGAATACCTGTACAACGCTCCTGTGATCGTGAGCGCCGGTATTTCGCGTGCCTACCGGGGCAATACCTTCGGAGGAGGGCTCAACCTCGGGTATGACCTGGCCTCCTTTTCAAAGCTGAGGCTGGGCCTGACCTGGAAAAGCAGTTCGGAAAACGCGGTGGACGGCACCAGCATACCCTTCCAGGCGGGGCGCCATGCCTATACCGACCTGGGGTTAAAAATGGTGTACCAGCGAAGTGCCGGCGGTAACGACCAAAGCCTCATCCTGACAGGCGGCTACCGGGATATTGCCGATACGGAATACATCCAGGTGCTCAATACCGCTACCCAGCAGTACGAAATCATTCATTCGGCCGAGATGCACCATATGAGCAAGGCTTTTGCCGATCTCGGGTACAGCGTTCTGTGGAACCGGCAGGGCATTCCCCGGTGGATCCTCAACCTGGAGGCCGGGATGCGGGCGTGGGAGCAGCGCTACCCGGGCACCTCCGGACGCCGGTCGATGCACGTGCTTTCGGCAGGCGCCGGCGTGAGCCGCCGGGTAGCGCTCGGCCGCGGCAACCTGGAGATCGATTATCGCGTATCCCTCCGGAATACCCTTGATGAACAACTGGTCTACCTGACTAAGTCATATGCCCGGAACTTTGCCGCCAATTATATTCTTATGCCCGATCACGCCTATCATTCCCTGGCGCACCTGGGCAGCGGGGCAGATGTACGGTATACTTTCCCCGATTTCGGGCAGCCGTTTTCGGCTTACCTGAAAGCTGCTTTCAGCAGGTACCAGAACCTGGGAGTAAACGAATATTATCCTTCAAAAGCAGGTAATAACCATTTATCCATAACCGTAGGGTTATTCAATTAGCAATGCTGAAGTATTTTTTTGCGATCGCCTGGCTGCTTATTCCGTCTCTGCTTCCGGCACAGCGCTCCTCCTTTGCGATCGTCGTCGACAGCCCGCACCTGGAGAGGCTGAGGCCCGAGATCGATCTTTACCGCCAAAGCCTGGAGGAGGACGGCCTGACGGTGCACCTTGTACCGCTGGATAACGGCAGGCCGGAAGCCATCAGGCAGCAGCTGCATACGCTGTATAAGACCGCCCGCCTGGAGGGCGCGGTGCTGATCGGCAATGTCCCGGTGCCGATGATCCGCGACGCCCAGCACCTGACTTCGACATTCAAGATGCCGCAGGATATGGACTGGATAGAGTCTTCGGTCCCGTCTGACCGCTATTACGATGATTTCGATCTGCAATTCGAATTCCTGAAGCAGGACGACAGCCTGCAAAACCTTTATTACTACCGGCTGCTTCCCGAAAGCAGGCACGTGATCGGGATGGACATTTACACGGGAAGGATAAAAGCGCCTGCCCGCAGCCTTCCGGAAAGCGTAGCCTACATCCGGAAATTTCTTCTGAAGCTGGTAGAGGAGAGGAAGAAGCCAAAGCAACTGAGCTACGCAGTGACCTTTACCGGCGAAGGATACAATTCCAACGCGCTCAATAGCTGGGCAAGCCTCGTTTTAGGATACAGGGAGCAATTTGCATCGCTTTTTCAATATCCCAACAGGATCAGGTTTATGGACTACCGCAGCCACCAGATCGTAAAGCCGGTGCTCCTTTCCGCGCTCAAGAGCCCTGAGGTCGATTTTGCCTACCTGAACGGACATGGATTGCCCGAAGAGCAGATCCTGAGCGCGAATCCTGAAGTATCGACCCCTGATCAGAGCATGCAAAACGTGGCATTTTACATACGGGAAACGATGCGCAAAACGCCCGAGGCCAAAAGGCAGGAAAAAAAGGAAAGCCTTCAGAAATCGCTCGGGCTGAACGACAAATGGTTCGAAAATGCGTTCGATCCGGAGCAGGCCAGGAAAGATTCCCTTTATAACGCCGATAAAGTATTGTCTGTCAGCGATATGAAGGCTGGTTGTAAAGTGAATGCAAAGGTCGTCTATATGGATGCCTGCTTTACCGGCGCGTTCCAGTACGACGAATACCTGGCCGGCTTTTTTCCGTTCGGCGACGGCAGGAACGTGGCCGTCTTCGCCAACAGCGTAGGTGTGCTGCAGGATCTGTGGGCGAATGAGCTGATCGGGCTGCTCCAATACGGGACCAGGACAGGGCAGATATTGAAGCATACCGCCTACCTGGAGACCCACATTATCGGCGATCCGGCGTTCAGGTTCGACTATCGCGACGCAGCGGAGTGGAATGAGCAGGTAGCCCACAACCGGGACGCAGGTTTCTGGAAACGAAAGGCGGGAGAGGGTAGCCCCGACCTGACCGCTTTGAGCCTCCACAAAATCGCCCGGTTCGAACAGCGGGACAAGGCCATGGCGATACTCGAAAAATACTTTTATGAGAGCCCCTTTGCCACCGTACGGACGGAAGCCTTTATCCGGCTGAAAGCTTTGCAGCCCGCCGGCTGGCGCCGGATCGTGATCGATGCATCGGCCGACAGCTTTGAATTTCTCAGGAGACTGGCCACATATGAAATGGGGGAGATCGGGCACCAGGATTTTATAACGCCGCTCGTAGACCTTTATTTCAGGGACAGGAGCTCCAACCGGACCGCTTTCAACGTGGAGCGGATGATCCTTTTTTTCGATAAAGACAAGGTGCTGGCCGCCATCGGCGACAGCAAAGAGGCCGGCAGGGTCGCCGACAGGGAATTTGTCGAAGCATTTAAGTCCGCGGTCAGTAAGGAAAGCTTTTTCGACAAGGCTTTTCTCGACCTTGGAAAAAATGACGGGAAGACCGGGAAAGTGCCTTTTGCCATCAGCATCCTCAGGGCCTACCGCTTCCACCAGCACATACCGGCTGTGCTGGCATACCTGGAAAAGAATCTGCAGAACGAAGTCGTGGCTGTCCCGGCGCTCGAGGCATTGTCGTGGTTCGGAGATTCGGTCAGGAAAGAGGAGATACTGGCGTTTTGCTCAAAGATCCGAGCTTCAGCCCATGCGCCGGAAAAAGTAAGATATGAAGCCGGGAGGACGGCTGGTATTCTCGAAAAGTTAACTGATAAAATATGATGATGAAAAAATATTCCGCTGTCGTATTACTGGCTTGCATGGCCCTGAGCTCAGCGGCCGGGGAGCTGCTGAAGCCCGGCATAAAATCCGCGACGACATTTGCCATTATAATCGATGCCGAAACGTTCCGGCATGCCCGGGCCGAAGTGCTGGCCTATCAAAAAAGCGTGGAAGCCGACGGGCTGGGAACCTACGTTATTGCCAGGGACTGGGCTAATCCCGATGAAATACGAAGCGTCCTCAGGGAGCTGTATGCCGATAAGCGCAGCCCTTTGGAAGGAGCTGTATTTGTCGGGGATATCCCGGTCCCGATGATCCGGGAAGCGCAATACCTGACCTCGACGTTCAAAATGTCGGAGACGTTGCGGTGGGACAGGTCGTCCGTGCCTTCCGATCGTTTTTACGACGACTTCGACCTGGAATTTGAATTTCTCAAACAGGACGAGGATCCCGGCCGGAAGAATCTTTTCTACTATAAGATCAAAGCCGGCAGCCCGCAGTACATTGCGATGGACATTTATACGGGCAGGATAAAGCCGCCGTTGACGGAAGGGAAGGACGATCGCGCTGCGCAGATAAAAAAGTACCTGGATAAGATCGTTTCAATACGTTCGGAAAAGAATCCCCTGAATGAGATGATCGTTTCTACCGGGCATGGCTATAATTCGAACTCCACCAGCAGCTGGGGCGGGGAAATGATGGCTTTGCGTACTTCTTTTCCCGGGCTTTTCATGCCGGGCAACAATATAAAATTCATCAGCTACAGGAGCGCCGTTTTCATGAAGAAAATTTTGCTTTCCGAGCTGCAGCGGCAGGAGCTGGATTTCGCTTTTATGACCGGGCACGGTACGGCTACCCAACAGCTCATCAACGGCTATCCCGACGTGTCGTCTCCCCAACCGTCCATGGAAAATGTCGGCAGGTATATACGCTCCAAAATGAGGGCTGCCAAAGAAAGCGGCAGAGACCTGAAAGAAGTACGGGAAGGGTTTCAGAAGTCACTGGGCCTGAACGACAAATGGTTTGACGACGCTTTTACGGAAGAGACGATAGCCGCCGATTCCATCTTCAACGAAAACCTGGATATCCAGATCAGCGATGTCAGGCAGATCAATGCCCGGGTGGCTTACCTTAATTCCTGCCTGACCGGCTCTTTTCATCTAAATGATTACCTGGCAGGGCACTACCCGTTTTCGGAAGGCAGAAATGTGCTGGCTTTCGCCAACTCGGTGGGCGTCCTGCAGGATCTGTACGGCATCGAGCTGGCAGGGATCCTGCAGCATGGTGTAAGGGCCGGGTTCCTGCTCCGGAAAACGGCATACCTGGAGACGCATATCTTTGGAGACCCTACCTATCATTTCGATTCCGGCGACTCCTATAACGGGCTGTTCGCGGGTCGCGGAAAAACAGCGAAGCAATGGGAAGCGCTGCTCCGGACCGGAGACGCAGACCTGCAGGCATATGCGCTTACCGGGCTGTCTGAGCTGAAACCCGGGACCGACTTTTCCCGGCAGCTGCTCGGCCTTCTTAAAACCAGCCCCTACGAGGCGGTCAGAACGCAGGCGTATTTTCTTTTAAGATCTTACCAGGACCCTTTCTTTGCAGAAGCGCTTCAGGCGGCCGCCTGCGACAATTACGAATACCTCAGGCGTAAGGCAGTGTACGATCTGGCAGAAATAGGAAGTGATGATCTTATCCCGCTGGCCGTAAAAACCTACCTCGAAAACCAGGAAGCCACCCGCGTTATCTATAAGCTTGAATGGGCATTCCAGTTTCTGGACCAGGATAAGGTCCTTGCCGAATTTGACAGCCGGATGAAAGATGATCCGGCTTATTCCGGTAGCGGCGAGCTATATGAACGCCTGCAGAAGAAGCTCCGGTATGAAAAGGAAAAGACGAAGCGTATGGAGGCGGACCTCCTGGATGCCGGCGCTTCCGATAAAAGCCTTATCGGCCAGCTGCGGACGCTGCGGGCATACCGCTACCACCGTTTGATAGGCCCTGCAATTGCGCTGGCACTGGATGCGAAGAGGCCTGAGCCGGTGCGGATCGCTGCTTTGGAAGCGCTTTCCTGGTTTGGCATGTCGTACCGGAAAGCGGATATAAAAAAGGCTTGCGAGCAGGTGATCGGCACATCCGGGCCGGGCGAGCTGGGAACTGCGGCCAGGAAGACGCTGAATGTGCTGGAGGATACGGGAAAAAGGGCGTTTTAAAATATCGGCGCTTTACTAATTGCTTGTAAGTAAGAATGTTATTTTTGTTCCGGTGAAGTGAATACCAAATGAAACAGCTTTCAGAAGTCAGAAATCAGCTATCGGCCGCGCGGCTGACCTCTGATTTCTGAAGGCCGATAACCTTTTTATACAAATGAAAAAGCTATTTTTTTTACTGCTAGCAGTCCCGTTTACCGGCAAGGCCCAGACAAAGCCCGTCATATTACCTGCTGAAGTACAGATAAAAATTGCGGTCCTGGCCGCCCCGGAAGAGCTTCGCGACAGCGCGGCGGTGCTGGGCTATGACCCGGCAGGGAATCTGGTTGAGCTCAGGAAAGGCACCAATGGCTTTATCTGCCTGGCTCCCGACTACAAGACGCCTAAGTTTTACGCCGCTCATTGCTACCCCGAAACACTGGAACCGTTCATGAAGCGCGGCAGGGAATTGATTGCGGAGGGAAAGCGCAGCGAAAGAGACGAGATAAGAGGAAAGGAGCATGCCGGGGGAACCCTGTACATTCCCCACCAGCCTTCCACGCTATACGTTTACTGGGGCTCGCTGGAGAAGCTCGATCGCCAGACAGGGGAAATGAGCGACGGTAAGAGAAGGTACGTGATCTACGTTCCTTTTGCCAAAGCGAAGGACCTGGGGCTGTCCAACCAGCCGAACCCCTTCGGAATGCCCTGGCTGATGAACGAAGGTACCTACAAAGCGCATATCATGATCACGCCGCCGTTCGATCACGAGCATTAAGAATACAGGGGGCCTGGTCTGCCGGTATGGTACATGGTGGGGAGTTTTCTACGCCATATACCTCACTTATCATTTTATATAAAGCCGGGTGCAACGGCGGTGCCAGGTAGCTGCGGCTTTCCTCACTACTGTTGCCAGGCTGCATTTTGCATCTCGCGTATATCCTTAGGCAGTTGCGTTCCGGTCTGATGCCAGGAGATCCCTGGCAAGATATTTTTCTTAACGAGCTTGCAATCAATAAGTTCAACCAAACTCAGACAGTTATGAAACGCACTATTTTTTTGACAGGACTGATGACATTAGTCATCTTCGGAACCATGGCGCAGGTGACGCCGCAAGGCGCACCTGGCGTTGCAGTACCACAAGGCCGGGACAGCCGGGCATTAACATTTCCTTATGCGAGCCAGGGAACCTATAATCCGGTGGAAGCAAACCAGGTTCCCCAAAACATACAGTCCAGCTTCGGCACCGATTATACAGGCGTTACCGGCGCGAGATGGGAGTATAACAACGATGTTTACCGGAGCTCGTTCATGCAGGACGGCAAAAACAGGTCGGTGCTTTACGGGCAGGACGGCCGGGTGATCGAAACGCGGACCGGCACGACGGTGAACGACCTGCCGTCTTCCGTACGAAATGCGCTTGAAGGGAAAAACGCGACTTCGCCTTATGAAATCAAAGTAGGACAAAATACTTACTATTCCACACAGGTGGATGGAAAGGAAGTATACTATGATTCAAACGGAAGCGCCGTGAACATCCCACAACAACCCAAATAGGCCTGGGGCGACCCGGCTAACGGACAAAAGCGACCGTTCCTGATATCCAGGGGCGGTCGCTTTATTTCCTGCTTCAACGGGAGCGTATTTTAAAGCCTGTAAAACGTACTTTCAATGAGGCACGGCAGGCGTGAATACTTCAGGTACCGGCTGCTTTTGCAAGACTCTTTCAAGATCTTCGTCGCTTGTCAGGTCGAGGCGCAGGGGTGTAAGCGACACATAGCCGTTTTCTACGGCCCAACGGTCCGAGCCGGGTTCGGCCGGGTCGAGCGGCTTGACCGTAAACCAGTAGTGCTTCCTGCCCATAGGGTCCTCGCCGGGAACGATCTGCCCATCATAAAACTGCACGGATTGACGGGTCCATTTCAATCCTACCGGACGATAGGGGAGATTGACATTGACGAGCCTCAGGCCGTCGTCCTCCAGCAGCAGGCTAAGGGCATTGGCTACGAAGGGCTCCAGCAGCTCGAAATCGGGCTCGGCATCCTTTGCCGGCGTGCTGAAGGCTATGCCTCTTATCCCGAGCAGCGTGGCCTGTTTGGCCGCGGCCAGCGTACCCGAATGCCAGATGGCATTTCCCAGGTTCGGACCCATATTGATCCCGGAAAGGACAAGGTCCACTTTTTCGGCCAGGTGAGTGCCGAGGGCTACGCAGTCGGCAGGCGTGCCGTTGACCTTGTAGGCCTCCATCCCTTCAAATATGATCGGGGACTTTTTGTACGACAGAGGACGCGTAGCAGTAATGGAATGGCCGCTTGACGACTGCTCTACGTTGGGAGCGACTATTACTACTTCACCGAATTTGGCGGCGACCCTGGCAAGCGCCGCCAGGCCCGGGCTGTAAATGCCGTCGTCGTTTGTGACTAATATTTTCATTTGAATAAAGTTATCAGCTTTCAGCTTTCAGCTTTCAGAAATCAGCCGCGCGGCGGACCGCCCTTATTCATCGACGGTTTGTGTGCGGTATACTGCGCAGCCGATAGCTGATTTCTGATTGATCATGGCTGTTTCATTTGTATAAAAAGGTTTAAGCTATTAGCAGTCAGGTGTTAGCTGCTTTATTCATGACCGGCTAAAAACCTGACGCCCCATACCTGACACTTTCTTTTTCAAAAACGGTGCCAGGCATGATTTTAGGCCGGAAAGCAAAAAAATGATACCATGAAGCGCACTGTATTTTTTCATAACCCCAAGGCCGGCGATTCAGACCATAAGCCGGAGAAGCTGCTGGATGAGCTCGGGCAGCAAGGGTTTTCCTGCCGGTACCGGTCCGTACGATCCCATGGATGGCAGGATTTTGACGAAGATTCGGAGCTTTTGATAGCAGCGGGCGGCGACGGATGCGTGAGGACCGTTATCGAAATGCTTCTCGGGCGGACGCTGATGCAGCGCTCCTACCCGCTGACCATTATCCCGCTGGGCACCGCGAATAATATTGCCAGGACCTTCGGGATAGACCCTGATCCGTATGAGGCCGCCGCCGCCGTGAAAAGCTCCGTATCCCGGAAGCTGGACATAGGCTTCGTGGAAGGCCTTCCGAAAAGGGAATTCTTTATTGAAGGCATAGGGGCGGGGATCTTCCCGGCCCTGATGAAAAAGGCGAAAAATGGCGTCGACGGCGATCTTCCGGTAGAAGAAAAGCTTATGGAGACTCTTAAGGTGCTGGAGGAAATAGTACGGGATTTCAAGCCTTTGCAGGTTACTGTCACAGCCGACGGTGCGTGCTACGAGGAGGAGTACCTGATGGTGGAAATTATGAACACCAGGTCGATAGGGCCTAACCTCGTGCTGGCAGAAAATGCCGATCCCGGCGACGGCCTGCTGGATATAGTGCTCATCCCGGCCGGGCAGCGCGACAGGCTGCTGAAGCACATCAGGGCCCGGATCTCCGGGGAGGAAGACGATTTTTCCTACCCGGGCATCAAAGCGCAGGAGATCACGCTTTCTTTGCCGGCTACCCGGATCCACGTAGACGACCAGGCCGTGCAATATGCCGGAGGCCAGCTCGGGGTATACATCAGGAAGGGCGTCCTGGATATCCTGGCGCCCCGGCCCGGCTGATTTCGTCGCACGGCGGGCAGCGGCGAAAGGGCGATGCTGAGAAAGTGTGAGCAGCTTTTCAACAACCTGGGGAAGTCGGCCTCACCACTGTCGTCAATTTAAAGGACTGACATGCGCAGGGCCGAAGTTTCCTGCATTTTTTTTTGATGCCATAACCGGAGACGCCATCGTGTCCGGCTATGGCATCGGGATAGCGCCGCTGAAAGGCTGCGGCGGGAATGATTTTTTAATAAAACACAATGAAATACAAGGAATGTCCAACAGGATACTACCTGTCGGTCGGCTTTTAACGGTTAGAAAATCATGGATATGGCGAAGCGCGTTGCTCAGAAAATGGCGGAACTATGGCAGTTGCACGGCAACCAGATGTTTGTCTTCAAAATAGCCATGCGCGAAGAGCTACCCGGTGATTTACGCGGCCTGTGCGGGAAGGGATACCTCATTGCTTCCCTTTGCATGAAGGAAATAGCCGCCATATACGACCAGCTTAAGTCGCCCCTCGATGACAGGTCCCTGCAGGTCCCCGAAGGGGAAATAACGGAATTGGCCGAAGTGCCCGGGCTGTCTAAAGGGAGATCTGCAGAGCTCATGATCCGGTACCTGAGATTTAAGCAATGCAGGCTTTTAAAAAAGTATACCCGGATACTGGGACATTTTGATAAGACGGAAGCCAATCTGAAAGTGTTAAGAGATCATATTTTTGTACTGAAAAGGCTGGCCGAGAGGCTGGAAGGCGCCGGTGCTGGCCGGTAGCCCGTGCCGGACCGATAACCTGTTTTTATGATGCAAGCTATGAAAATGATTCGCCTGACATGGATTATAGGAGCAGGAGTGCTCCTGTGCGCGGGAATTGCTTCCTGCGGAAATAATGATTCGGAGCGGGAAACAGCAGCGGATACAACGCTAAGTCCTGCCGTCCCTTCGCCGGAGGATACCTTTATCCGGAGCGACGGGGATCCGCGCTACCAGGGTATACAGGGGCCCCAGCCCTTCGATTCGGTCAGGGTACAGCGGCCCGATACGGGCTCCCGGCGCTAGCCGTCCGGGAGCAGCTCTTAATCAGCCGGCTCCCGCATTGCAACGGCATTTGTACTGTTGCTCCCGGTTGAAGGTTGCCCCGCCGGACCAGCCTGCAGGTTGATCTCATGATCGATGCTGGGCTGGAGCGCCTGGATAAAGGCGTTCCTCAGGATATAGCCGATGGCCAGGAGCCAGTTCGAGCTGGGGTTCTCCAGCGAGCCGTGAAGCCGTATTTTCGTAGCGACCTGCTCTTTGGGCTGATTTTCAAATATTTCAGTGACCACACCCACGATGGCTTCCCAGGCTTTTCGGAAGAAGTTGTCATTGCGGTCCTGGTCTTTCAGCGACAGCACGTCGAGTCCTTTTATAACCGGTTTGACGTAACCGTCGAACTTACCCGATTCCGCCTCCGCTTCTGCAAAAAGCCCGAACCTTCCCTGGTTGACGTCAATATGGGCATAGGCATTGAAAAAATCATTCAGCTGCGGCAGCTCGACTCCCTCCAGGCGGGCGTTCATCCGGAACGTAGGATCGATCTTAAGCGGGTTGACCTTGGCGTTTACCTCGAACCGCCCCTGGTAAACCATCGCGGAGGCCTGCAGACCTGCCGGGAAAGCGCTTGTCGAATCGTAGCCGTTTTTGAGATTCAGGGCGACTGCATTGATCTTGTCTGCCTGGACATCAACCCCAAGGCTCTCATCGATGTATCGCAGCGTGCCGTCGGCTATCGAAAGGCGGTTAATGGCAAGAGGCATCGCCAGGTCGGCCAGCTTTTTGAGGTAGGCAGAATCGCGTACCACGGTCTGGGGCTCCACCTTTTCGCGGGTAAACCGCAATTCCGGCTTCAGCGCCTCCACTTCTGCCACGACGCTGCCTTTCAGCAGTGATTTCCATTCCAGGGAAAAGTTTATGGCCGAGGCCCTCATGAAAGGCGTCGTATCCTGGGTAATGCTGTCTTTTTTGCTGAATATGAAGTCGTCTATCCCGTAGGCGCCGCGCCATAGCGACAGCCTTACGTCGCCGACGTGTCCGTGGTAGCCGTCCAGTGAAGCCAGCTTTTTGTTGGCGACCGAGCGTACGATATACGGCAGGAAAAGCCTGATGATGACCAGGGCCAGAATTACGGAGAGCAGGACTACTACGGTCCGCCTTCTCCGGGAAGCGTTCGTTTTCATTTGTATAAAAAGGTTTGAGCGATTAGCTGTTAGGTATCAGGTCTCCGAGACTTCGGCGCGAGCTCAGTCGAACGCTTGCCGAAGGGCGGCCCCTGAGACTTCGGCGTGAGCTCAGTCGAACGCTCGCCGAAGGGTTATTCATCGGCCGACCCGCTTATGTAGCTGCTAAAACCTAAAACCTAACAGCTCATGGCTATAAAGGTTTAAGCTGTTGACTACCGGGTGTCAGGGGCGAGTCTTATTTCGCCGGCTTAGCCCGGTTTGGGCGATTTAAGCACCACTACGTTGAAAGGAGCGGTTCCGACCCGGGAGCCCGCGTCGAAAACCTGATTCTCATCTTCAGTAAAGCCTTTTACTGTGTCTATTATTTTTTGCCATTGCTTTCCGTAGGGCCCGGGAGGCAGCTGGAAGGATACCTCTTTAGGGAGCCCGTTAAAAAGTATGTAAAAGCTGTCGTCCGTGATTTTTTCGCCTTTATCTCCCGAAGGAACCCCATAACCGCTGAGGTAAATGCCGAGAGAGGCAGCCCGGTCATGCTGCCAGCTTTCGTCGGGCATTTCATCCCCGTCGGGAGAAAACCATGCGATATCTTCCACTCCGCGGCCCTTGATCGGTTGTCCGCGGAACCAGTTCCTGCGGGAAAATACCGGGTGCTCCCTTCTGAAATGAATGAGGCGGCAGGTAAACTCAAACAGTTCGTTGTCCTTCTTTTTCCAGTCCAGCCAGCAGATTTCATTGTCCTGGCAATAGGCGTTGTTATTGCCCTGCTGGGTACGTCCCGATTCGTCCCCGGAGACCAGCATAGGTACGCCCTGCGACAGGAACAGCGTAGTGAGCAGGTTCCTCTTTTGCCGGAACCGCAGCCGGTTTACCTCTTCGTCGTCGGAAGGTCCTTCCTGCCCGCAGTTCCACGAACGGTTGTGGCTTTCGCCGTCGCTGTTTTCCTCCAGGTTTGCCTCGTTATGCTTTTCGTTATAGGAAACCAGGTCGTGGAGCGTGAAGCCGTCATGAGCCGTGATGAAGTTAATGCTGGCAGTGGGTAGCCGGTAGCTGCTCTGGTACAGGTCGGAGCTCCCGGTAAAACGTTCGGCCAGCTCGGCCAGCATACCGCTTTCCGCACGCCAGTAATCGCGTACGGAATCGCGGTAAAGCCCGTTCCATTCCGCCCAGCCCATCGGGAACTTGCCTACCTGGTAGCCGCCTTCTCCGACATCCCACGGCTCGGCGATAAGCTTTACCCGGGAAATGACCGGGTCCTGGTAGATAATATCGAAAAATGCCCCGAGCCTGTTGACCTCGTGCAGCTCCCGGGCAAGGGTCGACGCCAGGTCAAACCGGAACCCGTCCACGTGCATCTCCGAGACCCAGTAGCGAAGGCTGTCCATGATCAGCTTCAGCACATTGGGAAGCGTGGAGTTGAGCGTATTCCCGGTGCCGGTATAATCCATGTAATACCTGCGGTCGTCGGTAAGCCGGTAGTAGGCCGAGTTGTCTATGCCCCTGAAGCAGATGGTCGGCCCCATGTGGCTGCCTTCTCCGGTATGGTTGTATACTACGTCGAGTATCACCTCGATGCCGGCCCGGTGCAGCTCCTTCACCATGGTTTTGAATTCCGATATGACCTTATGAGGCTTTTTCGTGTGGGTATACCGGGTATCGGGCGCAAAATAGGCAATGGTATTGTACCCCCAGTAATTGGTCAGCGATCTTTCTTCCAGGTGGCGGTCTGTCAGGAAATAATGCACCGGCATAAGCTCTATGGCCGTAATGCCGAGCTTTTTATAGTAATCTATCATAACAGGGTGGGCAACTGCCGCGTAGGTTCCGCGCAGCTTTTCCGGGATACGCGGGTTCAGGATGGTCAGCCCTTTGACATGCGCCTCGTAAATAATGGTCTTGTGATAGGGCGTTTCCGGCGGAGCGTCGTCGCCCCAGTCGAACCCGTGGTCGATGACCACCGATTTGGGCACAAAAGGACTGCTGTCGGTTTCGTCAAAGCTGAGGTCTTCATCGGGGTGGCCGATCCTGTAGCCGAAAAGCGAATCGTGCCATCGGAGCGTTCCCTGTATGGCCATCGCATAGGGGTCTATCAGCAGCTTATTAACGTTGAAGCGATAGCCGCTGGAGGGGTCATAAGGGCCGTCGAACCTGTAGCCATAGAGCTGCCCGGGCGCAAGACCTTCCACATAGATATGCCAGACGTTATGCAATACTTCATTTACCGGGATCCGGCGGGCTTCTTTTTTTTCGTCGTTGCCGTTAAAAAGGCAGAGGAAGACAGCCGTGGCATTTTCGGAGTAGATGGCAAAGTTAACTCCCTTTCCATCGAAAGTGGCTCCTAAGGGGAAAGCCTTTCCCGGGAGGATCCTGATCTTTTCATTAGATTTTCTGTTCATATACGGTATGTTAGCAGGATGATAGGATAGTTGTATTTAAAGAGCTTCGTCGGGTGCCGGGGAATAACGTTCCAGTATGGCGAACCCCAGGGGCTTGATCGTGACATGGCCTTCAGCCGGCGGGGGCGGGGGAGTAGGAGCGCCGCTTTCATAGTCGCTTTGCCACTGGCTGTCGCCGGAGTCAAACAGGGTGCCCCAGCGGCTTTGGGAAGGCAGCCCGACGCGTACGTTTTCTTCCGAAAAATTAAGAAGGATCAGCAGCAGGTGCCGTTCATCCCTGCTCCGGCGGTAAATCGCAAGCGCTTTTTCTCCCGGCATGCTGCTCCAGATATCGTTTTTGTCGTAGCTTCTCAGGGCCGGATGGGTCTGCCTGAGCTGAATGAGCTTTTTTGTCCAGTTGCGGAAGACCAGGTATTTGCCGGCTCGGCTTTTTTCCCAATCGGGCCTGGACAGCCTGAACGTTTCCGGCTCGTGCGGATCAGGCGCCTGCTGCTGCTCGTTAAACTCCGAAAGAAGCGCTTTCCTGCCCTTTGCGACGGCCGCGTTCAAGCCGGGGTCGGAATGACTGACAAAATAGTAGAAAGGCGTATCTTCGCCGTATTCTTCTCCCATAAAAAGCATCGGGATGTAAGGGGCCGTCAACAGCGCTCCCATCGCAAGCTTAAGCCGCGGGAAGTCGACCAGTACGCTCAGGCGTTCGCCGTTGACCCGGTTGCCGATCTGGTCGTGGTTCTGGTTGAAGACGACGAAGCGGCTGCCTTCAACGCCGGCCGATGATTTTCCGTGCCGGCGCCGGCGGAAGCGGACATACTCGCCGCTGTGCACAAACCCGGCCTCGTAAGCTTTCTGCAGTTGCTCTATGGCCCCGAAGTCGGCATAGCGCTCCTTCCCGTTTTTATCTAAAAGCACGTAGAGCGCATGGTGGAAATCGTCCAGCCATTGGGCGTCAAACCCGTATCCGCCCATTTCCGTAGACCGGGTAACGCGGGGACTGTTGAGGTCGGACTCGGCTATCAGCAGGAACCGGCTTCCGGTACGGGGCGGCTCGCGTTTCAGCTTTTCTTCTATCAGCTCCCATAAAGTGACCGCTCCGCGGTCGTAAATCTCGTGAATGGCGTCAAACCTCAGGCCGTCGACATGGAAATATTGCGCCCAGTAAAGGACGTTGTCAGAAAAATAAGCCCTTACACCGTCGGAGTAGGCATTATCAAAATTGATCGCCCTCCCCCAAGGCGTTTTGTAATGATCATTGAAGTACGGTCCGAAAGCTTCCAGGTAGTTTCCCTCCGGCCCCAGATGATTATAGACCACATCGAGAAAAACAGCTATTCCGGCCAGGTGCGCGGCATCCACAAGCTTTTTTAATCCTTCCGGCCCGCCGTACGAATCCTGGACGGCATAAGGATAGACGCCGTCGTACCCCCAGTTGCGGTTGCCGGGGAACTGGGCGACGGGAAGCAGCTCGAGGGCGTTGATCCCGGTTTCCTTGAGCTCCTGCAGGCGCGGTATAATTGCTTCGAAGGTGCCTTCAGGGGTAAAAGAACCGACATGCAGCTCGTAGAAAATCAGCTCTTCGGAGGGAATACCGGTCCAGAGCCCGTCTTTCCAGGAGAAGGAATTGTGATCCACTACCCGGCTGGGGCCGTGTACGCCTTCCGGCTGGAAATGCGACGCCGGATCGGGATAGTCCTTTTCTCCGTCAGGCATATAGAAATAGAGCGTCGAAAGCGGAAGATTTTCAACCTCTGCAATAAAGTATCCATGCGGCTGCCGGGTCATTTCTATTTTCCGGTCATCCGGGAAAACCAGGTGGAGGATCATCTTTTTGCAAAGAGGAGCCCAGACCCTGAACAGGCAGGATTGATTTTCCCGGTAAAAGGTACCTACGTCAAGCATAAATTAAAAAGGTTTCGTGTGTATAAAAAGGTTTGAGCTATTAGCTGTTAGGTATTAGGTCCCTGAGACTTCGGCGTGAGCTCAGTCGAACGCTCGTCGAAGGGCGGTCCCTGAGCTAGTCGAAGGGTTATTCATCGGCCGGCCGCGACGGCGGACTGTTTATGTAACTGCTAAAACCTAAAACCTGACAGCTCATGGCTATTTCGTGTGTATAAAGAGTTGTCAGCTTCCGGCACTTCAGCGGCCTGTGCCGACATCCGATAGCTGACATCAGACAGCCATTCAATCGTTGCCCGACAGCCTGATGATCAGCCCCTCGTCGCCGGCGAGCTCGATGGACCCGCTCAGCTCGCGGTCTCCGGTTTTCCGGGGAAGCGTGCTGAGCCAAACCCGGCCTGTCCAGTGGAAATGGGACGGGCGGAAGCGCGCAGGGCGGGGTGTGAGGTTGAGAACGATCAGGAAGCTGTCGCCTTCATCGTACTCCCGCATATAGGCAATGATCTGTGGGTCTGTATACACGGGCCGGTAGATGCCGCTGTGCAGGGCCGGCTCCTGCTTGCGCAGCCCGATTAGCCGGCGATAAAAGCGCAGCATGGAAGCGGGATCGTTCTTCTGCAGCTCTACGTTTACTTCGTCAAAATTGTTTGCAATCCTGAGCCAGGGACGGTGTTGCGAAAAGCCGCTGTTAGGCGATGTATTCCACTGCATAGGTGTACGCGCAGGGTCGCGGCTTTTGTAGAGATCAGGGAATCCGAGTCCCTGCGGATCCACGATTTCCGCCCGCGGGATGGAGACGTCGGTCATCCCGATCTCCTCGCCGTAGTACAGGGTCGGCGTACCCCGCAGCGTCAGGAGGAGCATGGCGGCTACCCTGGCCTGCGGCAGCCCGACCCGGCTGGCTATCCTCGACTGGTCGTGGTTCCCCAGGACCCAGTTGGGCCATCCTCCCGCCGGGAGCGCGCCTTCGTATTCGTTGATCACCGCAGAGATCTTTTCGGCGTCCCATTGCATCGTCAGAAGCTGGAAGTTGAACGGCAGGTGAGCACCCTTGTTGTCTTTCCCGTAATACGCTACCAGCTTGTTGACCGGCAGGTAGATTTCGCCTATGAGCACTTTCTGACCGTAGCTGTCGAGCAGGCTGCGCATGGCGCGTACGATATCGTGAACTTCCGGCTGATCGGTAGAGTAGACAGGGAAATAGTCATCATAAAAACTGCTTCCGGTATGACCTCCGGGCTGAAGGGGATTGTTCCGCAGCATGCTGTCTTTGATCATGTGCCACATGACGTCTACCCTGAAGCCGTCGACCCCCTTATCCAGCCAGAATTTCATCACGTCGACCATAGCCTGCTGCACTTCCGGGTTCCGCCAGTTGAGGTCGGGCTGCTCTTTGAGAAAGGCATGGTAGTAATACTGCCCGGTAGCGGGATCGAACTCCCAGGCCGTGCCGCCGAATACGCTCAGCCAGTTGTTGGGCGGAGAGTTGTCGGGACCGGGGTCCTGCCATAGGTACCAGTCCCGCTTCGGGCTGTTCCGGGACGACCTCGATTCGAGGAACCAGGGATGCTGGTCGGAGGTATGGTTGGGCACCAGGTCGAGGATCAGCTTCATACCCTTCTGATGGGCCTCGTGCAGGAGCAGGTCAAAATCTTCTTCCGTTCCGAAAACAGGATCGATGCCGCAGTAGTCGGAAATATCGTACCCGAAATCGGCCATAGGAGAGGTGAATACCGGCGAAAGCCAGATGCAATCAATCCCGAGCCATTCCAGGTAGTCGAGCCTCCTGACGATCCCCCGCAGGTCGCCCACGCCGTCATCGTCGCTATCCTGGAACGACCTTGGGTACACCTGGTAGATGATGCCGGTCTCCCACCAGGGCTGTATTTTGCCACTTTTGTCTCTTTCTGATGTATTCATAACGTAAAAAAATATTCAGCCGGCGCTTCAGCCTGCCAGGGCGTTTCACGCCTATTTTATTTCCTTCAATATCCTTTTCAGGTCGATCCCCCTGCCGAGCACCGGCTTGAAGATATCCCCTTCCGATTTCAGGCGCTCTTCAGCATTTTCTATAGTAAAGTCTGTCATTTTCAAGCCGCTTTTCACCTCCTCCCAATGGAGAGGCATCGAAACGGTGGCGTGTGGTTTGGGCCGGAGCGAATATGGGGCGGCAAGGGTGGCTGCCGGCCGGTTTTGCAGGAAATCGATGTACACCTTTCCCTGCCTCTTGTCGGTCATGCGCTCGACGCTGGTGAACTCGAAAAGCGAATCGACCTCCGAGGCAACCCATCGTGCAAAAAGCTGCGACTGGTCGTAAGTGTATCTGGCGCCGAGGGGCACGTATATATGAAGGCCGGTAGATCCGGAGGTCTTGCAGAAGGACGGTACCTGAAGACCTTCGAGGAAATCGTGAATGGCGCGCGCTACCTCCAGCACCTGGTCAAAAGTGTTGTCTTTGTCGGGATCCAGGTCGAATATGCACCAGGTGGGATGCTCCGGCTTCAGGATGGTGCTGCTCCAGGGATTCATTTCAATCGCCCCGAGGTTGGCCATCAGCAGCAGTGCCGCTTTGTTGTTGCACAGCATGTAATGCTTGCTCCTCCGGTCGTCGGGCGTCTTGTAGGGGTATTGCTCCACCCAATCGGGTACTTTGCCGGTCACGTCTTTCTGGTAAAAGCTTTTTCCCCTGATCCCGTTCGGAAAGCGGTTGAGGGATTGCGGACGGTTTTTGAGGTAGGGGAGAATGTAAGGCGCGACGGCCGAGTAGTAGCGGATCATATCACCTTTGGTATAGCGGTCCTCCGGCCACAGTATTTTGTTCAGGTTGGTCAGCTGTAATTCTACGCCGTTAACGACCTTTGTTTCCTCTGAAGGAGATTGCTTTGCGGCTGCCCTGCCCGGGGCCTTCTGCAGTTTTTTTTCATCCATCACGTCATTTGCATTTTTGTCTTCACGAATGGCGATAAAAGCAGGATGCCTCAAAAGGCCCTCCGTGGTTTTTTCCGTAAAATTGACTTCGCATACCAGCTCGGGTTTGAGCCAGGTGATGACCGTCTTTCCCGTTCCTGTCCGGAAACCCGGGCGTTTTCCATTGGTAATCGGCCCTGAAAAGGGGCTTTTATCGCTTTCGAGAGGCGAAAACAGCTGCAGCATTTTCTTCTGCTCGCTTTCTTTGAAGCCCGTACCTACTTTTCCCACGTACCGGAGCTTTTTATCCTCGAAGACGCCGAGCAGCAACGAGCTGAAAAGCCGGGAAGTACCTGCAAGACGCGTGTAGCCTCCTATGACCGCTTCCTGTCGCTGCCGCGCTTTGATCTTCAGCCAGTCGTCGGAGCGCTGGCCGGGGAAATAGAGGCTGTCGGCGCGCTTGGCAATAATGCCCTCCAGCCCGATTTTTACCGAGGCATCGAAGAAATCGATTCCCCTTTCTTCTACGCTGTGGCCGATCCTGATCACGCCGTGGTTTTCGGGAACAAGCGAATGAAGCACCGCCTGCCGCTCTTTAAGCGGTAGCGACGTCATATCCCTGCCATCATACCAGAGCAGGTCGAATACGTAGTACAGCAGGCGGCCGTCTTCTTCTCCTCTCCAGTTTTGCAGGCGCGCAAAGTCGGGCAGGCCTGCGTCGGTCACGGCTACGATCTCGCCGTCGACCACGGCCTCTGTTTTCCAGTCTTTCACCGCCTGCCATACCGGGAAAAATTTTTCGTCGAATGACTTGCCGTTGCGGGACAGCAGCGTCGTTTCCTCCTTTCCTATATAGGCGATCGCACGATAGCCGTCCCATTTAACTTCGAATATCCAGCCTTTACGGTCGAAAGGGGCATCCGTTAAAGTTGCGAGCATCGGCCGGATAGCAGAAGGAAGGGGAGCTTTCACGCCGGCCTGCTTCTGCGCGCCTGGCTGCTTCCGCCCGCCTGGCGCGCCGACCGACGCCACCTGCTCCAGCGTTTTCCCCGACACTACGGACTTGTCCTGTGCGGTAACGTCCTTCCTGTTTGCCTTGTCGTCGTTGTGCTTGATGAGCAGCCAGGCGTTGTCTTCGGCGCCTTTCATCCTGACCAGCGCAAATTCGCCTTTCAGCTTGCTGCCGTTCAGCCTGAATTTTAAAGAACCCTCTTTCCATTGTTTCAGGAGGGTCTTCTCCATTGCTTTCTTGCCGCCGGCCTCAAGGGGCTCGTAGCTCCCCTGGTCCCACACGATGACGGTACCGGCCCCGTAATTTCCTTCAGGGATGACGCCTTCGAAATCTTTATAATCGAAAGGATGGTCCTCGACCTGGATGGCAAGACGCTTATCGCCGGGATTGAGGGAAGGGCCTTTGGGCACGGCCCAGCTTCTGAGCACGCCCTCCATTTCCAACCTGAAATCATAGTGAAGCCTGGAAGCCTGGTGCTTCTGCACGACAAAATGCAGGAGGTTGTCCTGCGTGTCGCCGCCCGTAGGTTCGGGCGTGCTGCCAAAATTTCGCTTCCTTTTATAATCTTTGAGTGCCATAACGGGAAGGGATTAAAGTGCTGTAACGGAAGGGTTCAGGCCAGGCTTGCCTTCAGCTGCTCCAGGAGGTCCTGGGAATTGGCGGCGGAAGGCTTCAGCTTGCGTATGGTAGGATGCTTGCCGCTCGCCTTGGCCTTGATCAGCTTATTGAGCTCTTTGCTGTATTCGTCCTTATAACGCTGGATATCGAACGCCCCGCTGTGCCTTTTGACCAGTTGCACGGCCATATCCATCTCGGCCCTCGATACCGACGGCATGTCGATCCTGAGTTCCGCAGCCGGCCTGATTTCTTCCTGGAAACGGAGCTTATTAAGAAGAAGCACGTCTTCATAGGCCCGGATGATGGCCAGGTTTTCCGCATTGCGCATGACGAATGCCGAAAGCCCCGCCTTTTTGGTCTTCTTCAGCGCTTGGAAAAGCAGGGAATAGGCCTTTTCGCCTCCTTTTTGAGGAGAAAGGTAATAGGGTGATTCGAAATAAATGCCGTCTATCTCCGATTCGTTCACGAAAGATTTGAGGTCGATCAGTTTGGTCTTCTCGGGGCTCGCAGCTTCAAAATCACTTTCTTCCAGTACGATATACCTGTTTTTCAGGTAATGCCCCTTTACGATGTCCGGCCAGTCGACCTCTTCACCGGTATCTTCGTTTACCCGCTTGTACCGGATCCTGGACATGGTTTTTCGTTCCAGCAGATCAAAATCCGGACGGGTATCCCGCGTGGCGCTGTAAAGCTTGACAGGGATGTTGACGAGTCCGAAACCTATTGCACCGGTCCATATTGCTCTCATAGGATCATGCTAAGTGTTGATAAACTGTTCCGGCATCGGGACGAAAGCCGGGCTTGCAGAGCGTTATGCAATTTTCGTGCTCGGCCTGGCGCAGGAAGGAGAAAGGGATATCCTTCCCGCTCCGGGTAGGACATTTGGCCCCGGCTGAGGGCTGGTGTTGAGGCGTTGAGTCACAGATACCCCATTGTTCTACACGCGCTTCCCCACGCCTGCGCTGAGGTCTGCCCGGCCGGCCGGGTTGTACGGGAAGAAATCCGGAATGGATGGACAAAAAAGGAGCAGACCTATTTTGTGATGAGCACCTTATGGCCTGTCATACCTGAGCTGCTCCGGGTCCGGAGTAAATAGATACCGGAAGGAAGGGCTTCTACTCGCATGGCCGGAGTCCGGGTTTCCAGTACGAGCTGCCCGGTCATGGTCAGCAGCTGAAAGGTAGCCGGCGTTTCTTTCGGAAAAGGCCAGTCGATGTATAGCCAGTCCGCGGCGGGATTGGGATAAACCCTGACCTTCGCGCGGGCGTCAGCTGCCTGGGGAAGCCGTAGCGAGATGATATTGCTCAGGGCGGAGGTGCCGTCGCGATCGATCATGTGCAGGCGATAGTATAGGATACCCGGCAGCGGACCATCGGGCTGATCGGTAAAAAAATAAGACTGCGGTCCGGCACTTTCCCCGGCGGCGGGCACTTCCCCGGCGGTTATCCACGTCTTTGCATCCGGACTGCGCTGTATTTCGAAATGCGAAGCATTGCTTTCTTCACTGGTTTGCCAGGCGAGGTTTGCCGTTGTATGCTCATATTCGCCTCTGAACGACACCAGCGTGACCGGCAGGGGGCCGGCGCCGAACTCGTAAGCGCCTAGATCTACCACCCCGTTATAAATCCTTTCGAGATATTCCAGGTCGGCTTTAACGGTACTCAGATCGGGCGTCTGCCCCGCCAGGTAGAAGTCGTTATTTCCCTTATCCTTTAGCGGGCTGCCATTCTGAAGATGATAGTCGCCGCCGGTAAAGGGGGCCGGCCCGGTAGCCGGCGCTGCAAATAAGGGGTCGGTAGAAGCGATGTTCCCGTCGGTGTTTTCGGTCCGGTCCTGTATCATGCTGTAAAGCCGCTTTGGCACGCCGTTCACGAATCCAAGCCCGCTGCTATTGCCGTGTACGATCGTATTCCGGATCTGCAGGTTTCCCGCCGAGCTCGCGTAAATACCTCCTCCTGAGGTAGCCTCGTTGCCTGCAATGGTAAGATTGGTCAGGAAAGGGGCGGCTTGCTCGACATACAGGCCGCCTCCCTGCGCATTCGATTTATTGCCGGTGATCAGCGCGTTGGTCAGGATGGCATCGCCGCCTGTGCCTATCGATAGTCCGCCGCCTTCCATGATAGCGGTATTCCCGGAAACCGTCACCCGGTCGAGACGAGGTTTTGAGCCATAGATATAGATACCCCCTCCATCCGAGCCGGACTGGTTTTCCCTGACGATGATATCGCTCATTTCGATGACGGCGCCAACCAGGTCGGAGGAGAATGTGATCCCGCCGCCATAGCCGTTGTAAGGTGTGCTGGTCGTCCGGTT
>MEDT01000253.1 GCA_001724175.1 Cytophagaceae bacterium SCN 52-12
ATCTGTATGAGTGATTATTAAATAATCAAACGCTTCAGGATTTATCTTAAGACCGGTAAGGAAAGCGGACGTATTAGTGCTCTGCTGAAGTAAACTGCGGTTTACTTCATAAATCCGGGATGAGGTTACGGATTGGATGCTTTGACCGGCTACCAGAGAAAGTCTCAGAGGACTTTCACTATTTTTAATGGCATCAAATGTTAAGGTATTGCTGTTCTGATTCGTATTGTTTATCAGCTTGGCTGATGATGGATCGGAAATATCAAAAACTCTTGTGTCCGCCGGAACGTTGGAAATTGTAATTTTTCTTCTGCCGGCCGCCGAGTTCGGAAATAAAAAGAATTTAGCAGGAACACTTCCCATATCAAGTGTCTGGGAATAGGTGAATTTATAGAATGAAAAACCGAATACATCTCCTTCTCCGCTTCCGGTGGCTTTAAATCCTATAAATGTGGTGCCGGTCGACGACACATTCTTGTTGATTTCAAGGCTCTTTTTATTGCTGAGCCCTTCATATCTGGAAAAGCTGTGACTGGCCACTTCCTTATCGGGAGAAAACAACCCCGCATTATCTATGCTGGCAGATACAGTAGCCTGATGGCTAAGATCTCCGTTGCCGTGCAATGCATATTCCAATTCCACGAAACTTCCGGTTCCCTGGAAAAAGCCTGGCAACGTTACAGATTGTCTGAACTCGGAAGGTATGCTGCCATTGCCAGATCCGGCAATACGATATATATATGCATTAACCGGCTGATAAAAGCTATGATTCAGTTCGTTGGTAGAAGCCGTAGAACCTGTGGAGGAAGAAAAAGCAAAAATACTTCCTACGCGTCTGTCGTCCCCTCCCCATGTACTGTTATTTTTGATGATCGTGTTAATATGGAACGCTTCAGGCTCAGCGCCGGTCTGGCTGCTCCCATCAACAATACTCATTCTTTTAGGATTGGAGGCAGTAGAAAAAAAGTGAGAGCCTTCTTCAGAAAAGAAACTGGTAGTTTTATCAAGACGGGCAGTCTGGTTCTCATCAGGTCCCCCGGTGACGGAATTTCTGAAAAGAAGGGCGTCAGAGACGCCATCGTTCTTACGCCCGTAAAAAACCACGTTATCGGAATCAATATACAAAGCGATCTGTTCTCCCCGGAACCACGCCGCAACGTTCTGAGCTGTAAGACCAGGTACTTTTTCAGCCAGCGTGCTCAACGGAATCTTATACATTCCATCTTCTGTAATTCCGACCCTCACATATCCTTTACTATAATCTATCCACTCATTGCCATACGGGTTATCGGTCCATGGGGAAAGATCTTGCTCTTGCGCTGTTATCGAATTACTTAACGTGACCAGGAGGAAAAGAAGAAGTAGATTTTTGATCTTCATAGTAAACTTTGTTTAACGGTGAGCGCAGGATATTTTATAATGGGTAAAATTATTTCTAATTCGCTTTAAAATTATTTCTGATCCGCCTTATTATAAGGATGTTCAGAGACAAAAATATGTATTTTGGTACATAAATCCAGTACTTCCTGATAAAAACTTCATCTTTGTAATTAAATGGTTATAGTGCAATCGGATGGGATTCGGGGATGTGCCGGAAGCCGTGGCGGATATCGTTGCTTTAACCTGTCGTGATGCCGCAGGAGTAGAAATATTTCCGGGAAGTTACGGGGAAAAACAAGCGCGCTTTCATACGTTTTAGAACATAAAGAAAATGCAAAACCTTGACCGACGGAAATTTATCAAAACAGCGGCCAAAGCCGGGCTTGCCAATGCGCTCTGGCCGGCGCTTATCAAAAAGGCTTTGGCTGTGGAGGCCAGCAGCAAAACCGGAACGATCAGAGATGTACGCCACATTGTTATCCTGATGCAGGAGAACAGGTCGTTTGATCATTATTTCGGCACGATGCGCGGCGTAAGAGGCTTCGGCGATCGTTTCCCGATACCCTTGGAAAGCGGCGAGCGCGCCTTCCACCAGTCGGACGGGAAGCGTATAGTGCCTCCGTATCGGGCCAACCGGAATACGAGCAACGCAGCTCTTATCAGCGGTACACCGCACGATTTTCCTGATATGCAGGCGGCCTGGAACCAGGGGAAATACGGGTTCTGGCCCTTGTTTAAGACGCCTTATTCCATGGCTTACTATACGCGCGAGGAAATTCCTTTCCAATATGCACTTGCCGAATCATTCACGATATGCGACGCCTATCACTGCTCGGTAGCGACCGGAACGGACCCCAACCGCATCGTGTTCTGGTCCGGGTCTAATTTTGATCCTGAAAAAAGGGCTTCCGGGATCAATTGCACCGACCAGCACTCCGAACCGGTGAACCTGCGCTGCTGGGTCGACAATAAAATGCCCGACCCCGGGTACAGCTACCGGGGGAACGCTTTTACCTGGGACACCATTCCCGATGTGTTGGAAAAGGCCGGCGTAAGCTGGCGGATCTACCAGGATCCCAACAATAACTGGTCGGGCGCCATGCACGGATGCCTTGCTTTCGAAAGCTTCCGATCTGCCAGGCCGGGTTCGCCTGTGTATGAAAACGGTATGAAGCATTGGTCGCTCGATTCTTTCACGAATGACGTTAAAAACAACAGCCTCCCGGAGGTTTGCTGGGTACTGCCTGCGAAAGATGATTCGGAGCATCCCGGCGCTCCCTCGAGCCCTTACCGCGGCGCTGATTTTACCCACCGGGTGCTGGAAGCGCTCCTGACCAATACGGAAGTATGGAGCAAGACGGTTTTCTTCCTGACGTTTGATGAAAACGACGGGCTTTTTGATCATATCCCCGCACCGGCCGTACCCTCGTATAACCTGGATAACACGCTTGCCGGTAAATCTACCATCGATCTGGCAGGTATGTATTTTCATAACGACAAAGGTACTGAGCGGTTTGCCGACCCGTTTGTCCGGGGAGCGGTAGACGAAAAAGGGAAGCCGCTCAAAACCCGGATTTACCAGGATGCGAGAGATACTATTTCCGGCCCGTTACGTCCCTGGGGAATGGGCCCTCGCGTACCGATGTACATCATTTCGCCGTGGAGCAAGGGCGGATGGGTGAATTCGGAGGTGGCAGATCATACTTCGGTCGGACAGTTCATTGAAAAGCGGTTCGGCGTCGTATTGCCGGCAATCAGCCCCTGGCATCGGGCGGTCAGCGGCGACCTGACCTCCGCCTTTAATTTCGCGAACCCGAACAGCCCGGATTTCCCGGCCATGCCGCCGACATCCGACTACCAGATGCTGGATGAAGCTTCCAAAAAGCTGCCTAAGGCGGCGGCGCCCGAGCAGCCCTCGTCGCTGTACCAGGAACGGGGCGTACGTTTTTCAAAAGCTTTACCCTACCAATTGGATGTGCAGCTCCGGGATTCCGACAGCGAACGTCATGTTACGCTGGAGTTTAAGAACCGGGGCCGGGCCGGGGCGGTGTTTCACGTATATGACCTGTACCACCTGGAGAGGATCCCGAAAAGATATACCGTCGAGGCCGGTAAGCGCCTGGAAGACAGCTGGAATACTGAAAAAGATGACGGGCGCTATGACCTGGAAATATTCGGACCCAACGGCTTTTTCCGGAAATACAAGGGCGGCCCCGAGTTTGCCGGCCTGGAGGCGGTGCTTACCTGCGATGCAAAGAAGGGAGGCATCGCGCTGGACCTCGTCAACAGGAGTAAGGAGAGCAAAGATATTGAGATAAAAGCCAATGCCTATGGATATAAAGGCTCGGAAGAAAAGCTCAAAGCCGGCGGCAAGCTTCGTAAGCAGTGGACGCTCTCCGAAAGCGGCAACTGGTATGATTTTTCGGTCATACTGAGGAACGGGGGACTTTACCGCTTTGCCGGCAGGGTGGAAACAGGGAAAGACAGCATCAGTGATCCGGCTATGGGGATTTCGTAAGAAAAGATTCTACGCAAACAGCTCCATAACAGCTTCTCCTTTCCCATCCGGTGTCGTATAAAACGGCCTCTTTTCGACCTCGTACTGCGTGTCCGGAGGTATCCCCAACGCGTGGTAGATCGTCTGGTGGACCTGGTCTATCTTTACCGGGTTTTCTATGGTTTTGCACGGGCGCTCGTCGGCTGTTTTCCCGTAAACAAATCCTTTTTTGATGCCTCCTCCGAACATCAGCATCGAGCACCCGTCGGTAAAGTGCCGGTGCATGCCGTAGAACTTCATGTCGGAAAGTATATCGGGCTGGTTGACTTGCTCCTGCACCTTGGCATCGGGCCGTCCTTCTACCATCATGTCCCTGCTGAACTCGCTGGCCAGCACGATAAGCGTACGGTCAAGATGGCCGCTTTGGTCGAGATCTTTGATCAGCCGGGCTACCGGGCGGTCGATCAGCTCTTTCATGCCTTTCAGCCGGGTATGCCCGTTTTCGTGGGTATCCCAGCCCATAAAGGGCTCGTATTCCGTAGTCACGCTTATAAACCTGGCCCCCTGCTCGGTGAGCCTCCTGGCCAGCAGGCATCCAAGCCCGAAGCGCCCGGTGTTATAGGCATCGTAAGACTCTTTAGGCTCATTGCTCAGGTCAAAAGCCTTCGATTCCGGAGAATTCAGCAGCATGTAAGCCTGCTCCATGGATCTTCTCAGCGATTCTTTCTGGTAATCGCTCCCGTATTCGCCCGCCGGTCCTTTGCTGATCAGGTCGTTGTAAAGCTGGTTCCGCCTTTCGAAGCGCCTGGCATCCATTCCTACCGGCGGCCTGACGCTTTCAAGTCCCTGGCTGGGATCGGGTATCAGGAAGGGACCGTATTCGTTGCCGAGGAAGCCGGCCGTATGAAAGGCTTTGAGCTCTTCGGCTTCTCCTACGGTAAACCGCTGACCGATATTGACAAACGCCGGTATGACCGGGTTTTTAGGTCCCAGCTCTTTGGCGATCCACGACCCGATATGCGGGGCGGCTACGGTCTGCGGCGGCTCGTAGCAGGTGTGCCAGTGATACTGGTGCCTGGAGTGCAGGATGTGCCCCATATCGGCGGCGACGTATGACCGGATCAGCGTACCCTTATCCAGCACTCCGGCTATAGACTCCAGTCCCTCCGAAAGAAAGATCCCTTCGAGCGCCGTCGGGATAGATCTGAACGTGCTGAGCACCCGGTTGCCTTCCATGTCTTTTTCGAAAGGCGTATAGCGCTTGGGGTCAAAAGTTTCGGTGTGGGCCATTCCGCCTGCCATCCACAGCAGGATCACGGTATCGGCGGTGGCGTTGCCTGCGGCCTTCCGGCGGCTGCACCCGGTCAGCAGCGACGGAACAGGAGCTCCCGCTGCGAGCGCCGCTATGGCAGCAGCGCCTGTATTTCTGATAAAACTTCTGCGGTCCATATTTTCAGACAACTCGAAAGTCTGCTTAAAGTTATGTAAATCAGGGATAAATGCCAATGTCGCCGGTCCCCGGGACTTTATCAACCGCGAAGCGGTGACATGATTATAAGATAAGCTGGAATTCAGGTGAAAGCGTAACCGCCCATACGAGATCCTGGATCCCTTCTTCGTCGGGGCTGTCGCCCAGGATTTTCAGGGCGGCCGACAGTTCTCCGCCGGTAGGAGCACGGCCGTATGCCTTCAGGTAGAGGGCTTCGACGAGCTCGTTGGACGCCGGGTATTTTTTTCTCCATTCTTTCGACCCGGCTTTCAGCGTTTCATAGAAGGTCGTCCCGTTTGTAAGCTCCAGGGCCTGGAGCAGGTTGGCCTGCGTGGCGCGGCTCGTGCTTACGGTTTCCCGGTTGGGCCTTCCGAGTGCGGTGAGGAATTTGTCGTTGACAACCAGGGAAGCCCGTGGAAAGGGGATGTTTTCCCGGATGTTTTCAGGGAGCCGCTTGAGCGCCAGGGCCGTGTCGCCGTAAACCGGATGGAAGGTAATGCTGACAGCGTCTGCAAACTGCTCGGCGCTGAGCCGCCTGCGAATCATCCCGGTAAACCTGAAGCTTTCCGAAACCAGCTCTTCCGGTTCTGTGACCGATACGGATTTAAGCTGGTAGGTTTTCGAGGTCAGGATCTGGTAAAGCAGCCTTTTGATATCATAACCGTTTGCGGAAAAATCATAGGCCAGCCAGTCCAGCAGGTCTTCGCTCCACGGCAAATTATCCATGGCATCCACGGGCTCGACAATACCGCGGCCCATTACCTGCGCCCATATGCGGTTAACGAGTGTCCTGTAGAGACGGCCGTCGCCGGGCTGGGTCAAGAAATCAGCCAGCTCCTTCAGCCGCTGCTCTGTCGGGGCGTCGGCGCTGATCTCGCCCAGTTCGGGGAACAAAACCCGGCCGCGGGCTATTTTGCCGGTAGGCACGTCGCAGCGATGAATTTCGAGCGTGGAGTCGGCAAAGATGGAGGCGAAGCTGTAGGCGTCTTCGAGCTTCCAGTCGCTGATAAAGCTGTCGTGGCAGGAGGCGCATTTCAGGTTAAGCCCCAGGAAAACCTGGGCGACGTTCTGGGCCGCCTGCATCTGGGTGCTCTGGCTCGAGTTGATGGTGCCCCGCCATTTGATCCCTTTTATAAATCCTTCCGACTCTTTGGAAGGGCTGAGGAGCTCTTTCACAAACCAGTTGTAGGGTTTGTTATCGCGCAGTGAGGCGTAGAGCCACCGTGTGATGTCAAATCTGCCGCCGGTAATATAACCTGTTCCGGAATAATCGTTCCTGAGCACGTCGTTCCAGAAGGTCAGCCAGTGCTGCGCATAGTCTTCGTCGCGCTTCAGGAGCTTCCTGACGAGCTGCTCCCGTTTATCGGCAACCGTTTCTTTCACGAAGGCGTCGACCTCTTCGGGAGCCGGTAAAAGGCCGGTTACGTCCAGGTACACTCTCCGGATGTAGGTACGGTCGTCGGCAGCCTGCGGCCAGGCGATCTCATTTTTCCTGAAATAGGCGTTTACAAACCGGTCGATCGGCTCTGTATAAAGCCCTTCGGCCGGCGGAATTTCCGGCAGCCGCGGTTCAAGCGCCGCGACCCTGTAGATGCTTTTTACTTTTCCTTCCGGCCAGGGTGCTCCTTTTTCGATCCACATCGACAGGATATCGATCTCCTCCCGGCTGAGCAGCTTGCCTTTGGAGGGCATCACTTCCTTGTGCCCGGCGGGCAGCGAGATCCTGCGGATCAGCTCGCTTTTTTCCGGCTCGCCGGGAATAAGGGCCGGGCCGCTTTCCCCGCCTGCGAAAATCGCTTCTTTGCCATCCAGCCGGAGCCCGCCTTTTTTCTTCGCCTCTCCGTGGCAGTTCGTACAGTTGTGGGCCAGTATGGTTCTTACTTCCAGGTTCAGATCCTCTACCTGCTTCGGGGTGAGGGTTTCTCCGAAGCCGGCGAAGGAAATCCCGGTACCTGTTCCCGATAAGGCGGAAGGGCGTTCCGCGCCGGGCAGCACGCCGGTAATATAATCTTCTCCATGGGTGATCATGGCGCCGTAGTGGCCCGCCACCGTTACTCCTGCTATAGTGGCAAGCAGCAGGGGGCGGTAAATGCGGTAATTCCCTGCCGAAAAGAAGTACAGGGCCAGGACGGAGAGGAGCAGCGTGGCTACTCCTGCCCAGCGGTGGATTTCCAGGTTTGCTCCTTCAGCGCCTTCCTGGCCGGCAAGCATCCATCCGAAGACGACCGCGAAGAGCGCCGATATCGCGCCTGTCCAGAGCAATAGCCGGACTGCCGGGAGAAAAGGATTTGACTGCTTCCGCCACGCCAGGATTTCCATAAGCGCGGCCACACACAATATGGCGATGGGAAAATGAACAACGAGAGGGTGTAATCTGCCGAACAGCTGCCAGAGCCAGAAAGGATCGGTAGAAGCCATAAATTGTGAGTTATATGGTTTTTTTTGAAATATAAAGGTAACAAGAAGATCGGAACTCCGTATGCCCGGAATGCGGAGGCTCACTTTTTTATGGCAAAGCCTGACGGGATTACTTCAAAGCGGATGGTTTCGTAGGGGCTTTTTTCTCCGGCTTCGTACAGTACACCGATATTTTTACCCGGCAGGACCGCCAGGCTAGAGTATGCCGACGGACCGGGATACAGGGTTTTGATCGCCGGCCAGGTTTTTCCGTCGTCATAGCTGGCGCGGAGGGTCATGTTGTGTCTTTTTTGAGTGCTGGCGGGATTAAGGAACAGGAGAATGCCGGCCGGGTTTTTGCTGTCGGGCCAGGAATAGCGAATGATCGACGCCTGGCAAACCGGTTCGACAAGCTCGGGCGCGTCTGCCGGTGCGGTCCAGCTTTCGCCGCCGTCGTAGCTGACCGAATGCGTACGGAATCCGCGCCCGTAATAAGACCTTATGTTCATGAGCAGCGTGCCGTTCCCGTCGGCCAGCTCTGCTACCTGGCATTCGTTGGATCTGGGCGTGATCAGCCCTCCGAGCTGCCAGGTTTTTCCATGGTCGTCGCTGTAGATGACATGGGAGCCGTATTCGTAAGGCCCGCCCCTCACTTTGCCGTTCGGATCGTCGTAGCTGAAATCGCAGGGGATTACCAGGCGCCCTTTCCTCGGACCGTGCTTCACCTGGATGCCTGTGCCAGGGCCGGTGGCGCACCAGCCCCACTCCGGCTTTTTGGTCGTTGCGGTAATGTCTGCCGGCTCCGACCAGGTGAGCCCGTCGTCATCGCTTCCGGATACCCAGACCGTCCGCGTTCCCTTAGCTGTTTTTTTGATGATATCGCCCTCGTGGTCGTCTCCCCGGTTATGGGTAAGAAGCAGCCAGATCGTGCCCGTCTCTTCATCGACGACAGGGCAGGGGTTGCCGCAGGTATTGGCGCCGTCGTCCCAGATCACTTTTTGCCCGCTCCAGGTTTTGCCGTTATCGGTAGAGCGTTTGAGCAGGATGTCGATGTTCCCCGCGTCGCCGGCGCCGTCTTTCCGTCCTTCACAGAACGCCAGCAGCGTGCCTTTTTTGGTGACGACCAGCGCCGGAATGCGATAGGAGGAATATCCTGACTCTCCTGCGGTGAATAACCCGGCCGGGCTTTGTGAGTAAATTATTGTGGATTTGCCAATGGCTAACAGAGATAAGCACAGGAGTATTTTTAAGGTCATAGCTTTGGCAGGGTACGGAGAGCGCATGCCTAAAGATATAAATAATTTCTATTGTGTAGGATGGTTTTTTTGAGCTCATCCGGCTTGACTTTCCGAAATGGCTTCGCCAACTTTACAGAAAACATATACGACTATGATCGTTGCAAAATCATTAAACTATACTTTATCCGGGAAGCGCGCCGGTAAGATCCCTTCATACCTGGTTCATGAGGTACTGGACGGGGAGCCGGTATACTATAAAGGCTATCGTGAGGTGCTGGCCGGAGCTAGAACTCTTGAAGAAATTATAGGCTCCAGCACACTCCAGACTGCCATTGTTGAGTATTTACTAGGTGCATGCTTCTCCAGCAGGTTTCGTAAACGGTACCGTATTATCACTAATGAGGGCGGGCTTCACCTGGATAAGAGGAATAACCTGGCAGGTGATATTGAGCTGTTCGATCCGGCGAAACTGCCTGTAAGTACGGCAGATCTGCACTATGCCACCGTTCCGCCGGAGATCCACCTGGAAGTCGATGTCAACACGGAGATGGAGCATTTCACCGACGAGCAGTACATTGCCAAAAAGACGACGAAACTGCTGGAGTTTGGTGTGAAAAAAGTGATCTGGATATTGAGCAGCTCAAAAACCATTATTATTGCGGCCCGCGATGCCGACCGGCAGGTTGTGGATTGGGCAGAAGACGTGGAAGTGGCCGACGGGATACTGATCAACGTCGGCCGTTATCTGAAGGAACAGGGATCGCCGTTCGCCTAATCCTGTATTGAAAAGTAAACCGGCAGCGTAAACCTCACCCTGACTGCCTTTCCCGCCTGCTTACCAGGTTTCCATTTCGGCATGAGCCTGACCACCCTTTCCGCTTCCTCGTCGCAGCCGAAGCCAATGCCTTTCAGGGTTTGAATGTCGGCGATCGATCCGTCGGGCATCACCGTAAACTGGAGAATGACGCGTCCCTGGATGTTAGCCCTGGCAGCCTGGGACGGGTACCTGATGTTTTTGCCGAGGAACTTCATCAACGCGTCCTGCCCCCCGAAAAATTCCGGCTGCTGCTCTACGCTTGTGAAAATTTTCTCCTCCACGGCACTTTCGGCGCCGATGTCCGTTCCTTTAGACGGTCCGACGAGCTCGGTGGGCGGTACGATGAGGTCGGGAAGCAGTTCTCCTTCCACATTCTGAGAGGAGATCTGCGCGTTTTCCAGCGCATCGATGGTGGGTGGGGGACTTTCTTCAACCACATCCGTTACGACTTCAGGCGGCAGGTAACGGACCTGCCGCTGCACAGGGGCCTCCTCGGCGGGCGGGGGAGGAACTACGATCTCTTCCTTCGGCTTATCGATGTCAATTTCTGTTAATACCGATTCGACCATGTATTCCGTCTTTTTTTCGGGCCTGAGGCTGGAGACGAGCCTGGGGACATACATCAGCGTCAGGAAGAGCGCAATACCTGCGGCAAAAGCTCTCTGCACGTTTTTAGCATAATTCAGCCGGAGCGCATAAGCGCCGTAGGCTTTGTTGCGGCCTTCAAATACGATCTCATCTAATGAAGTGTTCATGGCTAAAAGATTTTGATGATCAATATTGAGCGTCTGTACTATTTCAGGGGTTATTTCCTGCCGGAGAGAAGCAAGTACGTCGACAGGCGATTGCCCGTTCCACATTCTTTCCTCGGCTTCACAGGCCAGGTGGTCCAATAGCTCCGGCAGCAGCAGGCTGTCAGCGTTTGTTTCGATCAGCAAACGCTTCAATTCTTCGATACCCGGGGACGATAGCCGTTTCATACGTAATAAGAAGGTTTGGGCGGTCAGCCGTCAGATTTCAGCTGTCAGCGCCTGTTCATCGATTTCTGACTACCGGTTAGCTCGTGGCTGGCAGGGGTTCGGGCACGCCCAGGAGATTTTGCAGGGCATTCAGGAAGCGGCCCAGCTCTATCGTTTTTTCCCTGGCGGTTTCGGCGCCCTGCTGCGTCAGCGCGTAATATTTCCTGAGCCTTCCGTCTACTTCCAGCGACTCGGTCAAAAGCGCTCCTTCCTGCTCAAGCTTGTGCAGCACAGGATACAATGCGCCGAACGTAAGGGCGATCTCTCCGTTGGTTTGTTCTTTTACCGCCTGCGTGATCTCGTAGCCGTACATCCTTTTGTTTTCGGCCAGGAGGCTGAGCACGATCGTTTTCAGGGTTCCGCGGAGGTATTCACTGTTGGATGTTGTATTTTCCATATTTAAGATATTTCTGATACAAATATATATAAGATATTTATATATACAAGATAATGGGTGTATTTTTTATCCACAGGTATATTATAGACAAATGTTATCCTGGCAGGATTAAAGGACCGCTGCGGTTAGACGGATAGATTGTTCGTATATTCAGGCGTCGTTTAACGAGGAAAATGGAAGCATTATTTTTTAAGGATACGAAATGGGTATTCCTTGCCGAAGCGGCTTATCTGCTGATACTCGCCGGTGTGTGCGCCAGGGTTGTATATGACACGCGCTCGGTCGCAAAGACGCTGGGCTATCTTCTACTGATCATTTTTGTACCGGTAGCCGGGATGATCTTTTATTTTTCGTTCGGTATCAACTACCGGAAACGGAAGATCTATACCAAGAAGCTCGTAGTGGACGAATCGATAAAAATTGATTTTGAAAAGAGGATGAAGGAGTATGACGAGGCGGTTTCGTCTTTCGACCACCCGGTGCTGGAGGAGAACCGGCCGCTGGTTTACCTGTTGTCGAACAGGCGGAGCGGAGGCGGGCTGGTCGCAGAAAATTCGGAAGTGAAGGTATTGCAGAACGGCGAAGAATTTTTTCCCGCCCTCTTCGATGAAATACAGAAGGCGGAGCGGCATATCCATATCGAGTTTTATATCTACGAAGACGACGTGGTAGGAAACCGGCTGAAAGAGCTGATGGTGGAAAAGGTAAGGCAGGGGGTGGAGGTGAGGTTTATCTACGACGATTTCGGAAGCATGAGGATCCGACGGGCTTTTGTCAGGGAGCTTAGGGAAGCCGGTGTGCAGGCATACCCTTTCAATCGTATCAGGATGGTAGGGCTGGCCAACAGGCTGAATTACCGGAACCACAGGAAAATTGTCATTATAGATGGTTTTACATCGTTCATCGGGGGGATCAACGTATCGGATAAATACATTAATAACGGCAGCAATGCGCTGTACTGGCGTGATACGCACCTGATGATCAGGGGATATTCGTCGCTGGCTCTCCAGCAGATTTTCCTGGCTGACTGGAATTTCTGCGCGGGCGGCGCCATCCAGATCAACCGAAATTATTTCCCGCTGCGCCGTTTAGGCCCGGGAAAAAAGAAACTGGTACAGATCGCGGCCAGCGGGCCGGATTCGGACCTGCCCAGCATTTTGTATTCGGTTATCCAGGCGGTGAACAAGGCCAGGGAGGAAATCCTGATCACCACTCCTTATTATATACCTGACACCAGTCTCCAGGAATCGCTGATCATTGCCGCGCTCAGTCGTGTAAAGGTCAGGCTCCTGGTCCCGGCATTGGGCGATTCCTCGTTCGTGAGCATTGCTTCCCGGTCCTATTTTGAGGAGCTGCTGACCGCAGGAGTGGAGATTTTCCTGTACCGGAAAGGGTTTGTGCATGCCAAGACCTTCGTCGTGGACCGCAAGATTGCTTCAGTCGGCACCGCGAACATGGATTCAAGGAGCTTCGATCTCAATTTTGAGGTTTCAGCCCTGATCTATGATGAGGAGGTCGCCGGGAAGCTGGCAGACGACTTCTTTTCCGACCTGAAGGCGTCTGAGCCGGTAGATTTCGATCGCTGGATGAAGCGCCCGCGCTGGAGGGTTTTTGTAGAGAGACTGATAAGGTTGTTTTCTCCTTTCATGTAGCATTATGAGCCTTCGCATCATTCTTTCAGTACTTTTTTAGAAAGGCAGATGCTCCCGTTCAGCTCTGCTATTATCAGGTAATGACCACCGGGCTGCATTGAAAGGTCGATTTCAGTCAGGTTCGAGGCACCGCCTGAGTTTGTATCAACCTTCCGTACAGATTATAAACTTTCACTACGCCTTTACCCTGTAAACCTTGCACCGACACTTTCCCCGGGGAAGGATTGGGGAATACTGCCAACTCTGCAGCCGGGGGTATGGTCACGGACCTGATATCCGTCACATCCGTACCACCGCCATGATCTACGCTGCGTATACGATAGTAAAAGGTGCCCCCGGCAGTTTGAGCCTCTGAGAAGCGGTAAGCGACGGGATGACCGGAAGCACCGCCCGTCGCCGTCACACGTCCGGCTTCGGTAGGTTCCGCTTCGTGAGCTCATTGAGAATGCCGACATTGGTAAGCGACGAGCCGATCTCATCGTGAAGGTCCCTGGAAATATGGTTGCGCACGGTCAGCAGGGCTTCTTTCTCCCGTAGCTTCTTGCGAAGCTGGTAGCGATTGAAGAATACCCAGGCGAGCAGCAGCCTTCGCCCCGGGCCATCCCTGTTTTTCTGCTCAGGCTGAGCGCCTGCTGCGCCAGCTTCATGGCGTCATTCATTTCGCCGGCGGCATCGGCCGAATCAAGCAGGGTGTAAATTGCCAGCGAGTCTGCCCTGGTATAGGATTGGGCAAAACGCAAAGCGGGCAGCAGCAGTCCGGACAGCAGGAAGATCGCCCGTAACGCGGTCAGGTTCATGGGCAGTCGGTAAATCAGGAAAATTCAGGACCCTAATATACGAAACACCTAAACCTCTACCGGCTTGAAACCCGGGGTAATTTTGTGGATGATCAGCCACGCCAGCAGGAAAGACAGCCCGCAGACGGCAAAAATCAGGTTGTAGCCGGCGACCATATTGCCGGCGGCTTTGTAAAGATCCAGGGTATACCCGATGAACAGGGGAAATAATACACCGCCGATCGCGCCGGCCATCCCGCCGATGCCGATGACGGAGCTGACCGCCTTCCTGGGCAGCATATCCGAAACGATCGTATAAATGTTGGCGCTCCAGGCGGCATTTCCCGCGATGGCGATGCTCAGCAGCGCCACCACCATCCACATATCAGAAACAAACCTGGCTGCCATGATGGGCATGACGCAGACGGCGGCCGCCAGCAGGGCAGCCTTTCTGGATCTTGCTACCGTCCATCCTTTCCTGATCAGCCATGAAGAGAGCAGGCCTCCGCCGATGGCGCCTATCGTAGCGGCGGAATAGACGATCACCAGCGGCAGCCCGGGCTTCTTCAGGTCGAGATGAAACGTGGTGCTGAAGTAGGAGGGAAGCCAGAACATGAAGAAATACCAGATAGGATCGGTCAGGAACTTCCCTACGATAAACGCCCAGGTAGGTCTCAGCCCGAACAGCTTTTTCCAGGTACGGTTGTCCAGGCGTTCTTCCGTAGCGGTTTTTTCCTTTGCTTCGTCGTCGATCCGGATGTATTCCAGCTCGGCGGCGGTCACTTTGCGATGCTTTTCCGGCCTTTCATACAGCAGGCGCCAGGCCAGCAGCCATATGAAGCCGGCGAGCCCCGTAACGAGGAAGGCAAATTGCCAGCCATAGGCGCTTAGCAGCCAGGGCACGAGGATCGGGGCGACGCAGGCGCCGATGTTCGCGCCGGAATCGAAAATACCCGTAGCCAGCGCCCGCTCCCTTTTCGGGAACCACTCGGAGACCGTTTTGACCGCTGCGGGGAAATTTCCGGATTCTCCGATCCCCAGCAATCCCCTTGCAAAGGCAAAGCCTGCCGTGCTGCGGACCAAAGCATGCCCCATGGCGGCAATGCTCCATAGCGTAATGGAAATGGTATAGCCCGCCCGGGTGCCTATCTTGTCGATGATGCGGCCGAAACCGACCAGCCCCACGGCATATGACGCGGAGAAGGCCATTACGATGTAGCTGTAGTCGGTTTCTGTCCAGCCGAACTCTACTTCCAGGAACGGCTTGAGCAGTCCCAGCACCTGGCGGTCGAGGTAGTTGATGGTGGTGGCGAAAAACAGCAGGGCGCAAATGGACCACCTGTAGCTGCCGACGGATTTTCCGGTCATACCTGGCAATTGGTTAAAAGTATGGTGAACGAATTCAGGAGTTGACGGCATTGGCCATCGGGATATCGTCGATTTGGGCGGCGCTGTCGGCATCGAGCAGCAGCCAGGCATTGGGCAGGGTGCGCAGGATGGTAGACGGGTACTTTTCCGTAATATCGGCCGTAAGGGTATGGTAGGTTGCGGCCGCCTTCGATTTCCCCGGGACCATGCAGTAAATGGCTTTGGCCCGCAGCAGGGCCGGTATCGTGAGCGTGTAGGCATCGACGGGTACCTGCGACAATTGCGGGAAGCAGCCTTCATTTACCTGCTGCTGCCTGCAGGGTATGTCCAGGTCCACTACCTTGACGAGCTTCGGGTCGTTGAAATCGGCCATGTGCGGGTCGTTGAAGGCGAGATGGGTGTTTTCACCGATGCCCATGAAAGTGATATCGGCAGGATAGGCTTCCAGCAGGGCGGCGTATCGCGCGCACTCCTGCTCCGGATCCGGGGCGCTCCCGTTGATCAGGAACACGTTCCGGAAAGGCACCTTGTCGAAGATACGCTCCCGGAGGAATACGGAAAAGTGCTGGGGCGCTCCTTCGGGCAGCCCGATGTACTCATCCATGTGAAAAGCATTGACCCTGGACCAGTCTACCGGTTTTTTTACCAGGGCGGCGAGAAATTCGTTCTGGGAAGCGGCAGCGGCAAAGATGATGTTTACGGTTTCCTGCTGCTGAAGCAGCCCGGCGATTTTAGCGGCCGCCAGCTCGGCTGCAGCTTCACCCATTTCTTCCCTGTTCCTGAAAACCTGTATTTTCAGTTGATCGTCCTTGTTTTCGTAAGAGACAGACATTCTGTATGATGATTTGATTGGATGGTAAATACCGTTCTGTGGCCGTATGCAGCCACAGAACGGCTGAATGATTAAAACCTGAGCTTCACACCGGCCCTTCCCCAGAAAGAATAGAACTGTTTCTGGTACATCCGGTCACGTACGCCGAAATAGTCGAGCTGCGGGGCCTGGGTAAGGTTCTGGGCCTCTACGTATACGGAGATCTTCTCGGTAATGCGATAGGAAGAGTTGGCGTCGACCTGTATGCGCGGGTTCCGGATCACGTCGGTATCGTCGTCGCTGCCCAGCAGCACGGTATAGGCGCTGTTGTAGTTCACGTTCCCCTGGATCGTAAAGCGCTTGTGGCTGAACGAAAGCGAGCCGTTGGCGGTATGATCGGCTTGGCCGGGCAACCGGAGGTTTTTCCTGAACTGTGCATCCGCATTGGAATGGGTGTAGGTATAATTGGCCAGGATAGACAGACCTTTCAGGATGCCGGGCAGGAAGGTAAGGTTGGCCTGTGCATTGAGCTCGATCCCGAATACGTTGGCCGTGTTGCCGTTCAGGGTGCGGAACCATCTCCAGTTGGTGTAGCGGCTTGCGTTTTCAAACTCATTCCCGACCAGGTTCACGACGCTGTTGTACTGGAACTTGTCGATTTTCTTATAGAATACCCCCGCGGAAAGGATCCCCAGGTTGGAGAGGTATTTTTCATACATCAGGTCTACGTTGGTCGCGAATGCTGGCTGCAGCTTGGGGTTCCCGTCGGTTACGGTCTCGCTCAGGATGCTGATGATACGCCCGGGCACCAGGTCGACGAAGTTCGGCCGGGAGTAGCCGTAGGTAAGTGCTGCGCGGAGCAGCGACGACTCATCGAGGTCATACTTTAACTGCAGGTTGGGCAGCACCTTCAGGTAGCTGTTCTGCTGGCGGTTCGGTGAGGTCGAAGTCCAGTTGCCATCTGCGTCGGTTTCGACGATATTGCCCCTGTAGTCCACGTCGGTATGCTCGAACCTGACGCCCAGGAGGAACATCAGCTTGTTGAACTGGATGCGGTTCATCAGGTAAGCGGAAGAAACACGTTCGACCGCGTCGTAATAATAGGTATCGATGCTGTTCCGGGTAGCCGCTTCGTTGATGGGGAACAGGTCGGTACCCAGATTGGCATCGACGAAGCCGATGGTTTTGTCCTTGTCGACGCCGAGCCCGAAATTCGTGTTCCCGTTGAGAAGGTCGTCCGAGACTTCGGAAGGACCCATGAAATTGGTAAGCTTGCCCTGGTCTGCATCGCCGGCATAAGTGGTCACGATGGTCTCATCGGGACGGAACCTGATGTTGTGCATGTTTTTTACCTTGGCCCCGGCCTTGAACAGGGCGGCGTTGCCCCCGATGCTGTAAGGGACCGTAGCATTGAGCCGCGCGGTAAAGTTCTTACCCCTGGTGGTCCACCAGTCCCGCTCTACCGTGTTGTAGGTAAAAAGGGAAGCGTCGTTTTTCCAGTCTGTGCCCGAAGCCTCCAGGTAGTCAGTGCTGATATCGGATATTTCAAGAGGGATGTTCCCGGTAATGAAGTTGTAGATCCCCGACTTGTTGATAAACTCCGATTTGTTCATGAACACACCGGCATCCAGCTTCACTTTGCCGATCGCGGTTTCCCCCTGTATGTTGAAATTGAGGTTGCTGTTGTCTTCGGTAGCGGCCTTGATCTCGTTATAGGAGCGCCCCCTGGAATTGGTGTAAACGCCTTCGTCGTTGAGCACGTTGCGCGAAGTCTGCATCCGGGTCCTTTTACGGTAGCGTGTCAGCTCATTGAAATGGTCGCTGTACATGAAGTTCGCTACGATGCTGGTATTGGCGTTGAAGCTGTAGTCGACCGTAGCGGAAGTACCGGTCCTGGTCCTTTCGTTTTCGACGTACAGCAGGCGGATATCGGTAGGGAAGAAGATCTCGCCTTTGCCGTAGTCGTTTTTCTCCCACACCTGCGCGCGGATCTCGTCGTAGCCGTTGCGGGTTTTGAAGTAGCTTCCGGTAACCATTACGCCCAGCCTTCCGTTGGGATTCTGGTCATTGGCCAGGAAACGCTGTCCCCAGGAGAGGTTGCCGATGGCATTGAGGTTGCTGCGGAGGTTGTTATACCCTGTGCCGAGGTCTACCGACAGGCGCGACCTGAGCGAGGTGGCCGTCGGGGTTTTCATGTTGATGGCGCCGGCAATCGCGTCGCCGTCCTGGTCGGGCATGAGTGTTTTGATCACTTCCATCGACGAAAGCACGTTGATAGGGATCACATCGAGCTGTGCGTTTCTCGATCCTTCCTCCTGGGTACCCATGATCTGCTCCCCGTTCACATTGATATTAGTAAAGTTGCCGGGAGTTCCGCGCAGCTGGACGGTAGCGCCTTCCCCGCTGCTGTTCCTGCCGATGGTAACCCCGGGCAGGCGCTGGAGGGATTCCGCCACGTTGAGGTCGGGATAGCGTCCCATGAGGTCGGCAGAGATCACCTGCTTGAGGTTGTCCGAGTTCCGCTGCTGGTTAAGCGCTTTCTGCTGCCCTTCTACCGACGCCGTCACCGTAACCGCCGAGAGCGCAAGGTTAGAGGTCCGGAGGTTGACGTTGAGGAAAACCGTGCTCCCGGAGACGACCGTAACGGCTTTTTCTTCGGTTTCATACCCCATATAGTTGACCCGGAGCGTCTGGGCGCCGGCAGGTACGTTGGAAAGCGTGTAGTTTCCCGACAGGTCGGTAGCGGCGCCGAGGGTGGTCCCCTTTACAAATACCGAAGCTCCCGGAAGAGACTCTCCGTCCATACCGGTGATCTGTCCCCTGACCGTACCGTTACCGGATTGTGCCAGCGCTCCCGGACCGGATCCCGAAAAGCAAAGTAACACCGCGAGCGTACACGACAGCAGCCACGGCAGCCTGAATAAACGTTTCATAGCGAATTGGGTTTTTTGATGATAAAAAATCATTTGAACTTATAATGGATGTAGTCGACGAAAAAGCGCAGGGCGAAGCTGCTTCCTATGTCCCGGTTGGTAAGCCATACCTTCCCCTTCCTGAACCTGGTGCGGGTTTCCAGCACGGCGCCCCTGAGGTTGGGGTCGGGATGGTCGGCAGCATACCGGTTTTTGAGCAGCCAGCCGATCGATTTTTCGATATTTTCATCGAATTGCTTATACCCGTACTTCGACAGCTCTATCCAGACGATGCCTGCCAGCGCCACCGCAGAACCGGTCACCGAGCCTTTGTCGGGCTCCCGGCCGTTGAGGTAGTTGTTGTAGAAGATCGTGCCGTCTTTCTGCTGGGCGCGCGCGAATACTTCGGCGGTGCGGCTGGCGGCTTCGAGGTATTTCCGGTCGTTGGTCAGCTTATAGGCGTGGATCAGCGACTCGGCATACCAGAGCGAAAAGCGTGGGTGGAACGACTGCTCTTCGATAAAATTGGGCATAAAGCTCATCCAGACGCCTTCCGGCCCCTGCAGCGCTATCAGGCTGTTGCAAAGGTTGAGGTACGCTTCCCGGAATCTGGCATCTCCGGAAAATTCGTAGGCGTCCTTAAAAAGCCAGCCTTCGGTATTGGGCCGTGAAACGTCGTACAGCTTCTGCTCTTTTTTATCTTTCTGTGCCCAGAACGGGCTGTATTCTTTAAGCACTTCCCCGGTTTTGGCGTCCACGTTATCATAGCAGACCCCTTTTTCGGGGTAGTACATATTTTTCAACATCCAGTGGGCGGCAGAAGTTGCTACCCGGGCATACCGCGGATCTTTGGTAACCCGCGACAGCTCGTAAATACCGGGCGTCCCGTCTGATACGGTGGCGAACACGATGAAATCCTCCCCGATGGCATCGCCGTGGACGGCGGCTACCATCCCTTTCAATACGGGATGATCCCTGATCTCGAGCGAAGCCCAGTAATCCCCGCCCCTGACCGCCGATTCGAGGTATTTGGGATTATTGGTTTCCTTGTAGGCCGCCAGCAGGGCATATACGGCCTGCCCGGTATGCCATGGCACCTCGTATTCGTACCAGGTCCCTTCGGTGAGGTTGTAATCGCAGCGCGACTTCCCTTGCTCGTCGAGCAGTACCTCGGAGATATACCGGGCGGTCTGATCGACGGCCAGCAGGACCTCCTCTTTTTTGATCTGCGCCCTGGCGGTGACGCCCGAAAGCAGGAGAAACACCAGGAACACCCCAAAACTATTCTGCTTCATAGGTTTTATTTTTTGAATTGGTCTGATACTTGTGCTTGTGATTGATGACCTCCAGTCCGTTGCCCAGGCGGAAGCTGAAGCGCCACGGCGTGCTCCCGGTAGCCGGTATTTTGAGCAGCAGGTGATGAGGGCCTCCTTTTTTCAGGTGAAGGGAAACTTTTTCTTCTGTTTCCCCCGTAACTTTTATCGTTGCTGCTTTTTCACCGTTACAGAACAGCTCCGTGCCGGAAGGCCCGGAAATATATGCCTCGGTAGCCTCATCGTCGGTGATCCTGATGTTGCAATAGGCATAGGCAACGGCGTTTTTACCGGTTTTGTAATAGTCTTCAAGATCGATGAGACCGCCGTCGGGCGAAGCAAATTTGCGCCACCGGTAGTTTTTCCCGTCAAAAACCGAGATGGCGCCGGGTGACGGGGGCTGGTTGTACTCGTTCCCTTCGGAATACAGGAACCCCGGAAGCGATCCTCCGGACGACGGGAAAGGTCCGGATAAAAGCCAGTTCTGGAAATAGGTGTAGGGCGTTTCCGTGATAGCCAGCCCGATGCCGTCTGCCGGGGGAAGGGTAACAGGACGAGCCCGCAGGGACTCTTCCAGCGATTGCTGCAGCTCCCGTAATGCGGCCGCCTTGGATTCATATCCTGCCGACACTACATCCAGCCAGTATTCCTGGTTTTCCTTTCGCCAGGCTGCCCGGAAACGCTCCAGGAGCGCGTCCAGGTGTATGGTGAGCCTTTGGACTTCGGCTATAGCACCTCGAAGGAGCTTTCCCCTGGCTTGAGCCGGAGCGGAGGCGGCCTGTCTATAAGTATCTGCTACTGCCACCAGGGTGCTGCGGAGATCCATGATGAGCCGATACTGGTCGATGGATAGCTCCAGGGCAACCAGGTCGCTTTGATGACGTACCGCCCTGGCCTGCCTGATCAGCGACGAAGCTTCTTCCAGTATTTGATTCGCTTCCGGGATGGAGGTGTTGTTCAACTGTAAAGGTTTGCCCTTGCGGGACAGCAGTTGCTGCGACCAGACGAGCTCGTTGAGGTTGTAGGTAAGAGTGAGCTTCCGGAGCGCCATCAGCTTAAAGAGCGCTTCCACATAACGGGTATCGGCCGCGCCATAGGCCGTCTGCGAATAGCGGCGATCGAATGATCTTTCAGGAGCCGGCGCGAGGTTCCAGCTTTTTTCGGCAGCCACGTACACGCCATACCAGTCGCCTGAGAACAGGTAGGTCCCGCCGTCGTCCCAGATGGTGGTAAACGCCCCGGTAGCGCCGTGCCGCTTCCCGGCTTCCAGGAAGCCCCTAATGTTGTCCCTGGCCATGACCATATCCGGGAACATGCGGTAGGAGTTCAGGATCCCGGGGCAGACCATAAATTCCAGCCCGCGTTCTTCGAAGGGACGGATCCAGCGATCATAGCTCTCCTGGTCGCCGTATTCCCAGGTCAGGTACACGATATCGCGGGGCAGCATGTCCGGAATTTCGGGGTGCTGCAGCGCGATGTCGCCCCACATCATCATTCTTTTTCCGCGGCGCCGGACGATGTCGTATAAAAATTTCAGGTGATCGGCATAAAAACGAGCCGGGCCTATGCTGTCGATGTAGGCTTTGGATTTTCCCTTGTTCAGGTCGAAGGTTTCATCGCAATTGACGTTGAACCAGGGTGCATTGAAGGCATCGCACAGCTCGCCGATCACGTTTTCCAGGAATTGCCTGGCGGCGGGATCGAGCGGGGAGATCAGCGTGGCGGTTTCTCCCATCGCGGCATACTGAGGCAGCGCGAGTATTTTTTCGAAGTGGCCGAACGACTGGAAGCTGCCGATGAGCTGCATGTGATATTGTTCGGCGTATTGCGACAATTCCCTGATCTGGGCAATGGTCAGCTTGCCGTTTTCCGGGGCAAAGTCCGGGTGCGAAAGCGGCTGTACCACATGCTCGATGTAGAACGACAGGTAGTTGACCTTGAGCTCGGCCAGCCTGCGGATCTGCTGCCGGATGTAATCCACGGTAGAGATAGGTCCCCGGCTGATGTCGTCGTAGATGACCCTGGTTTCGAAGGCAGGCCAGTCCGCGATGAAAAGCGCTGTGTTCCAGCCGCCCCTGACGAGTTGCTTCAATGTTTGCAGACCATAGAAAAGACCGGTTTCTGTACCGGCGGCTATGGTGATCGTCCCGGGTTCCAGGTCCAGGATATATCCTTCTCTTCCCAGGCTATCGAGATACGGCGCAGCCAGCTCCCTGATACGGGAAGATGTTTTTCCTTCCTGCAGCAGCACCAGCCCGACCCGCATCGGGGAAGCCCCGCCGGGCTGCTCCCTGCTAAATTCTTCCCAGTTTTCGCTCAACCGGGCAAGCTGCGCTTTTTCAAGCCCCGGTGCATCGAGACTTGCCCGGTGCGACAGGACCACCCGTTTCTCACCCTGCACCACATTTTGCGGGAATGGCAGCACGGGCAGGTCCGGCCGGCTGCCCGCTGTTCCTTTACAAAAGGGGTGGATGCAGCTCATCAGCAATGCCACCCGGATCAATTTCCTGATCAACATTTATTCCTGATCGTTTTTTGGGGTTGAATTCAACATCACTTTTACAAAATTGTTCCCGGTATCAATCTCCGGGACGTCCATGACCAGCCCCACGGTGCACGATCCGGGATCTTCCGGGAAAGGGAAGGTCACCGTCAGGCTTTTCGGGTGCAGGTCGTCGGGCGCCTGTATGAAAGGAATTGTTTTTTCATCCAGGACCTTTCCGTTCCGGAGCAGTCTCACTTTTACCTGGCGCGCATCGGCGTTCCCGATGTTGTGCACCAGGCAGGACAGCACCGGCTCGCCCTGTTCATTTTGATCTTTCCGGACGTCCCCGCTGCCCAGCGCGACGTCGGGAAGCGGGCTGTTCGGCGGGATCACCGGTCTCACCTGCTCCATGCGCAGGATGGCCGGCCCGGCAGGCAGCGACAGCGGGATCCTTCCCACCCTCTCCCGGATGGTCACCTGTGTTTCATGGTATACCTTTTCCGGGGTGGTATCATCGTTGGCGTCCGTTCCCAGGGTAAGCCGGTAGATGCCCGGTTCCAGCATCCAGGTGTGCAGCTCTATTTCCTTTCCGGCGCCGGCATTGAACAGCGAAATGAGAGCCGAAACGGCGTCTCCCTTCCGTACCAGCACCGATACATCGGTACCGGTATTTTTCCAGGTAGCGACCAGGCTTGGAAATTCGAACCCGCGCCCGAAATGCCCGGTATACATGCCGGTGAGCAATTCACTGCCTCTTACGTAGACCCGGTCTGTGAACTTTACCTCGCTGGTCAGCAGCGGGAAGTTGTAGCGCAGCGAGCCCAGGATAGATTCAAAGCCCCCGAGCAGTTCCCCGGTGTTGCCCGTAAGCAGGAACCGGTTGTAAGGCGAGCCGTAGGTCCCGGTCAGCGCAGTGTAGGCGCTGTCGCGCGTCAGCCTGGAAGCAAGCGCAAAAATATTCCCGAAAGGATGAGCGCCGGAAGGACGGTCTTCCCCGCCGCTGATCAGGGTGTTTTTTACCCAGGCCAGCGACCCCGGGGCAGCTTCCCTTTCCAGATCGGGCCCTTCCTGCATCAGCCCGGCCACGGTCCTGACCGGTTCCAGGAAGCGGGGATTCCCGGTAATGCCGTACATGCCCGTCAGGTGGTTGTACAGCTCGCCGATGTGTCCGAGGTGGTCCCAGCGGTAGTAAGCATATTTAAGTCCCGGATCGTACCAGCGGTCGGAGTAGCCCCCGATGCGTTCAGTAGCAAATTCTACTGCCGGCGGTATGATGCCCGCCGGCTTGCCGTTCTCCGCGCGGGCGGCATCGCTGACCCAGGCTTCCGACCATTCGGAAAGCATCTGAACGAGCCCGGGACTTTTGTTGTACCAGGAAAGCCAGAGTCCCGGCAGCAGCGCCCGTGCATTCAGCGGCACGTCCACACCGTAGGGAGCTTGCGGCCATACTTCGGTAGCCGATAGATAGTAGGATTTGAAATGGCGGTGCCCGCGGGAGGTGATGCCCGACCATACCTCGCCGAAATTCTGCATGCTGATCATCGCCCTTTCCACATAGGCAGGATCGCCGTAGCGGACCAGGAACATGCCCGTATGGGAATCGCGGAACAGTTCTGCCGAGTGCTCGACGTCGTCTGTTTTCCGGTCATAACCCCTGACCAGCTCGCCGCTTTGCCAGATACCGTCGGCCAGCCGGCTATACCCCAGCCGCGCCTTTTCGTCGTCGGCGCCGAGGATAGCGGGCAGCCACCACCGCAGCATTTCAACGTCGTCGGCATATTTCCCGTACCCACCAGCCGATCACCTTCAGCATGCGGGTCATGGCTTCCCGTTGCAGCACGGCCCATTCAGGCCCTCCGGCCACATCGGCAACCGGGTCTTCTATCTTTTCCCCGAGGTACATCCGCAGCAATTGGTGGCCGGGGAATTGCTTTCCGAGGGCTGCGAAATATTCGGGGTGTTTGCTGTCGGGCAGCAGCAGCGTGTCTTCGCGGACCAGCCAGTACTGGGTTTTTGCCAGGAGGTAAAGCGCGTTGAAATAAACCGGGTCGGCCGGGTCGGCGATTACGGGCTGCAGCAGGTCGATGACCGCATACATCCGCTGGATCTGGTTCATCCCGGTCTGCCGGACCGCCCAGCCCCATCCGCCCTGCTCATAAAAGGTCATCGCCATACGGAGCCTTTTCAGGACATCCAGTTGGTTGGCGGCTGCCTGGTCGCCGGTGTCATTCGTTAATCTTTGCCTGAGCGTACCGATCGCCTGGTCGATTTCGGAAGAATCAGTATAGGGCCCGGGAGAAAAAGCGCGGATCACAGGCGCTTTCACGGGCCTGAATTCAAGCGCATACAGGCCGACCCCACTATCCCCGTGCGATTCCAGGCGAAAAACGGCTTCTCCTTTGTCGAGGCGTACTTCTTCTCTTATGGTCTGGTAGGCCAGCCGGAACCACGGCGCCTGGATGTCCTCTGCCAGCACACGGCCGTTTAGGGACGCACGCATCCGCATCGGGCCTGGGCCGGGATATCCCAGCACCGCCGTTACGAAATATTTCCCCGGAGGCAGCTTTGCCTTGAATACGAGCGCTTTCCGGGCAGTCACGCCGTCTCTTAACAAAGTGTCGGGCAGCTTGCGGTAGAGCGTGTCGAAAGCGTGATCAGGGGCTTCCAGCCATCCATAGCCGTTCCGTTCGTTGTACAGGGTATTTGGCGTTACCTGGAGATAGCCCTTCCGGATCTCGGAATCCGCACGTCCCATATCGAAAAGGCAGCATGTTTTCCCGGTCCCTGCAAGACAGGGAAGTGCCGCTGACAACAGCGCTGCGAATATTCCGGAAACAGCTAACTTCACTATATATACGTTTTGGTTTATTGTTCTTTTCCGTTTATGCCGGTTATTTGTAAAGCGTCACTCCCTGCGAAGCTTTGTCTGTTTTCAAAACGTTCTCCTTCGTGCTGCGCACCGTAACGGTCCCCTCCCGGCTTTCGCTTACCATTACCAACGGCGTATGCTTGCCCCTGGATATGATGTCGTCGCTTTCAAGCGAAAAATCTTCAGTATCATGGAAGAAGAAAGCCGGCCTTTTTTCGTCTGACCGATGATGAAGCTGTATCCCCGACAGCCGGATGCCGGTGGCATGACTGATATAAAAACCATGGGCCGGCAACTTTCCGAACATGGTAGCCTCCGGGTAGGCGTCCTCCTTTTCGTCGGCAACGGGCTGCAGCGTCACTCCTGTACCGCCTCCCGGAGTGGTGAGCTGTATATTGCGGAGGGAGATGTTTTGCACGCGGGACGCCTTCAGGCCGGTGATGGAGCAGCCGATATCGCTTCCGGCGCTCGCCACTATATCTGAAATGCTGACATTGCGGAGCTGCCCGTATCCCGGCGCGGAGGCGGAGTCTACGTGTTTCCTGGCCCTGTTGCCCAGCCTGATGAACAGCGGTACTTCCGGCCCGTCGATCACCAGGTTGCTGATCGTTACGTTTTCAAGGATGCCGCCGTCTACCATTTCGAGCGATACCCCGCTGATGCCCGCCGGGCGGCCGTAGATAGTAGTGGTTTGGGCGGAGGGTTTGATGACGCAATTGGAAATCGTGATGTTCCGGAAGCCGCCGGTAGATTCCGTACCGAATTTGATGGCGTTGCAGTGGCTGCTGAGGACGCAGTTGGTGATGGTAATGTGTTCAGAAACCAGCTTCGAGGTGCTTTTGATGGTAATCCCGTCGTCGTCGGCATCGCCCGTTACGTTCGAGATCATGACATAGCGGCACCCGTCGATATCGATCATGTCGTTGTTTTTGTTCGAGTGGTTCCAGACATCGATCCCGTCGATCACCACCCTTTCGCAGCCCAGGTAATGCTGCATCCAGAATGCCGAATTTCTCAGGCGGACGCCGCTGACCCGTACATTTTTGCAGCCGGCAAACCAGAGCAGGTAAGGACGGTTACGGTACCGGTCCGGCTTTTTAAGGGTATTGGTCACAAAGGCGGCTCCCTGCCCGTCTATGGTGCCGCTGCCTTCAATGGAAACATTCTCCTGCCCTTTACAGAAAATAAGGGCCTGCTTCGCCCATTCGCCGCCGTAGAAAGGAATGCCGGAATCCTGGTAAGGATAGGCGGCAGGGGAAGTATGCCCCAGCAGGACCCCTTTGGCCGAGACGTGCAGGGTGACATTGCTTTTGAGCACCAGCGTGGCAGTCAGGAATACTCCCTCCGGGATGTAGACCATTCCGCCGGTGACCGCGCAGGAATCGATAGCTTTCTGGATAAAAATCGTATTATCGGTGACCCCGTCGCCTGAGGCGCCCGAGCTACGGATATCGTAAACCCGGCCCGGGAATGCCGGAGCCAGCGGAACCAGGATGAGGGTTAAAAGGTATAAAGAGAATTTTTTCATGAGCTAAAAGATGAAAGACTGACAGGCTGTGAGCTTATAAAACCGGCGGGGATCAGCCCGCATCGGCACGGCGGAGCTGTTCGTCGAGCCACCGGGCGGTATCCCGGTAGGCCTGTTCCAGGTCGGGGACATCGCTTTCGGCGCCGCCGACGTCGATCGCCAGCGTACCGCTGAAACCTGTCCGGGCCAGCGTGGAAAAGAAATTATCCCAATGAATGTTTCCCTGTCCAGGGGGGAGATGCTCCACGCGGTCGCCCCGGTTATCGGAAATATGGATATAGCTGACGCGGTCGGCCAGGCGGATCAGGCTCAGCGGGAGGTTGTCGCCGGCAGCAAACTGGTTGGCAGTATCGAGGTTGAAACGGAGATTGGAAGCACCTACGGCTTCCGCAAAGAAGAGAAACGAATCCGTGCCGGTGGTCAGGCTGCCCTCGCAGGGGTGCAGGTGGTAATCCAGCCCGTATCGCGACGCGACGCTGCAGGCCTGGCGGAAGGTACCGGTCAGCGCCTCCCAGTAGGCATTCCAGTCGAGGGAAGCCGGCGGCAGGAGCGAGGCCAGGCGGCTTCCGTTATAATGACGCATCACCGGCATGCCGGCCGGGTAGTCGAGGGGAAGGAGCGGACCATTGTCGAGCACGCCTTCCGCTCCGAGATATTGCGCCGTCTCACAACCCATTTCAAAAGCTTCGAGCGCCTCCGACCGTTCGGAGGCTGACACCGACCCCAACCCGGGCAGCACGGTGCAGAGCACCGGGACCCGGCAGCCGTTCTGCGCAAGCGCGTCGGCCACCTGCTCCCTGTGGGCATGCAGGTACCTGATATTGGCCGCGCCGATCCCTTCGAGCTCCAGCAGCCTGAATCCGGCCTTCGCCATTTCTGCAATATGCGCTACGGTGTCCTGTACGGGCGGGGGGTAGCCATACCGGGAAATAATGTAAAGGTAAGCACAGCAAATATCACCGTTCCACATCCTTTCTGTTCCTTTTATTTTAAAACGTGCACGTGCCCGTAAGTCCTGAAATAAAAAAGGAAAGCTCCTTTCACGGGGTTGTCCCCCAGGGCCCTTTTGTCAACGGGCACGTGCACAAAATTATAAGAAAAAAAAGTGAAACCAAATTATTTTGATTTGTTTTATCACTTTTTAATGGTCAGCCTGTAGGTGATGGTTTTTGTAAATCCTTCGGCAGGCGGAAGCACTTCAAGCTCTACCGGGAAAGCCTGCAGGGCAGGGTAGGGGGTCCAGTAGTGCCGGGCTTCCCGGCCCGTGATGAGCGTGGCGGTGCCGTCGGTCTGCAGCTCAAAGGCGGCAGCATTGTTACCGATCTGCACGGTGCGGTCGTTTGCCTGTACGACCCGGGCGCCGTCGTTCAGGACAAACGGTTCTGTAATGGTCACGACCGGGAATGCATCGTGGTAGGTGAGCGTGATCTGTTTTTCGAGGTAGTCGTCCGCAAAGGTATGCCTGATCCGGTAGGCAACGCCGCCGTTGATCCAGTCCCTGTTTTTAAGCTCTCCGATGGCCTCGACGGTAAACGAGTCGTCTCCGGGGACAGCTTTCAGCCGTGCATCCGATTCAAACAGGTTGGTAAAATGCCCCAGCGAGTCGGTATAGCTGATCTGCGGCGTAAGGCATTTCACGCCTGGCGCTTCCGGGAAGCTCATCGGCTCGGGACGGGAATATTCCGTCACGCTGGAGGCCTGGAGCGCGCCATAGCCTTTCGCCCACAGGTAGGAGACCGTCCCCCCGTTGGGCCGGAACATGTATTTGCTCCTGGAGCCGCCCCGCTGGTCCTTATAGCGATAGCCGGTGACGGTAGCCATAAAATTTTTCGTCCTGACCTGGACTATATCCAGGTTGTCGAAGTACCTGATCCACCCGGCCTCGTCGGAAGGAAGCGAAGCGTCCTCCCGGCGGTCGGCGGTTTCCAGGCTGTAGGCCAGCGCCAGGTTTTTGGCCTTGGTAAAGGTCGGGTAGATGCAGGGCGGCGTGGAGAAGACCCTTCCGTGATGCGGCCCGTACCCGATGAGCCCGTCGGACGTGAGGCTCTTTTTCAGGAAATCCAGGTTCCTGAGTGAGGCGGTGGTGTAGCGCGGGTCGTCGTTTGCATAGAGCGAGAACAATGCCTGGCACCCGTCGGAGGTAGCGCCTCCGTAGAGCGTCCACTTGTTGGACCGGATCCCCCAGGAATTGTCGAGCGACCCGTCGGGGTAGATGAAATAGAGGTGTTCCTTCAGCGAATCGCGTACTTTCCGGTCTACCAGCGTATCGCCGGTGATCCGGGCGTAGAGTCCCAGCCCCCACAGCGACATCTCCATTTCATAGCCCAGGTCTATGCCCAGCTTGACGCCTATCCCGCGTCCGCCTTCCCCGTTGATAAACCCTTTTTCATCCATTTTGGAAACGGTGCGGTGGGCCAGCTTCCTTGCCGTTTGGCTATAGCGCTGCTCGCCGGTGATCACCGCAGCTTTGGCCAGGGTGGCCGTGGTAGTGGCGACATAGTTGATGCTGGCGAACCCGGGGCTCATTACCCGGTCGAGGTAAGCGGCGGCGGCGTTCATAGATTGCATCCACTTGCTTTGCTCCGCTTTTGTCAGGTCTTTTCCGAGGACTTCATAGGCCAGCAGGAGCATCAGCAACTGATCAGTAGTGGTGCCGGTCCATTCTTCCGGGGTTTCCTTCCAGCTCCCGTCTTTTTCCTGCTGCCGGATGAGCCATTCCGCGGCGTGCTTCGCTCCCAGCAGGTATTGCGGCCGGCCGGTGACCCGGTAAGCTACGGCAAAAGGATACACGGCTTCCGCCGCGCGGGTATGCAGCACATGGCAATGTGTGCAGGTCAGCGCGCCGCAGTCAGCCCCCGTTTCCCGGCCTTTTTGCAGGGCAAGCAGCTTATCCGTAAGCTCCAGTAGGGTGGAGGCATAGGCTTTTTTCGGGGCCAGGGGTTGTCCGTGGGCTGCGATGGCCAGCCAGCATAGGATAAAAAAAGCGATTACTTTCATAGAGTTCATCGTTTATAAGGGTGAAAGATGTTTTCGGGCGCGTGCCCGTAAGCCGTGCAATAAAAAACGGTCAGTTCCTGTAGAATTTATAGTTGGCGCTGGTGACGATATCGATCGGCGTCAGGTAATCTTCATGAGCCGTGACCGAGAACACCAGGTGCCTGAAAAGGGTCATGATGCCCCGGTAGCCCTGCTCCTGGGGTTTTTCGCAGATCAGGAAATCGATGTATCCTTTTTCGAGGAACCGGATGTTCCCGCTGAGGAAATCATAGCCTATGAGAATGATATCCTTGCGCCCGATATTTTCAAGCCATTCGGCTACGAGCACCACCCTGGAGTTGGTCACATACAGGACCCCTATCTGCGGTTCCTTTTCGAGCAGGGCCGATAGTCCCGAGGCCACCGAATCATAGTCCGTATCGGTGGTGTGAAAAGACAGAAGAAGCTCTTCGGAATCCTTTTCCCGGAAGTAAGCCTGAAATCCCTCCACTTTTTCCAGGATGGCGACGTTCCGCTTGATCTTGCGGGCGATATTGACGACGACTGCTTTCCGGCCGGGCTGGAGGCAGTAGTGCGCCAGTTGCGCCGAGAGGTAGCCGCTGTCGAAGAGCTCCGGACCGATGTAGCAGAGCCTTTCCATGCCGGGAATGTCGGAGTTCATCAGCACACAGGGGATTCCTTTCTCCTTGCAGTGATTGAGCAGCTGTATCGACTCCTTTTCGAAGATCGGCGCGATCAGGACGCCATCCAGCGCATCGTTTATAATGCGGTTTACCTGTGCCGTAAAAGTCGATTGCAGGTTCTGGTCAAAAAAATAATAGGATACCAGCACGCCGTACTGCCGGATTTCGGCTTCGGCGCGGTTCATCCCTTCCAGGGGCGCCTTCCAGTATTCAGTCTCTTCCGAAGCCGACGGCAGCAGTACGCCCAGCCGGACGGTTCCTCTCGATGCCAGGGCCAGGCGCCTGGCGAGCACGTTAGGCTGGTAATCCAGCTCTTCAATGATGGCAAGGATGCGCTTCCTGGTTTTTTCCGATACGCCGGTCCTGTTATGGATCACCCGGTCGACGGTGGCCCGGGACACATCGGCCCGCCTGGCGATCTCTTTGACACCGGCCAGCGGGATTTCTTTGTTTTCCTTCACGTGATTTCAATAGAACCTGGGTTCAAATATAAAAAAAGCATGAGAAGGGTGCTGTATTTTTATTGAAAACCGGTAAGCCGGCAGCAGCGGGAAGGTGTTTGAAAGGACGGGTCTGTACCCGGGCGGACCGGTCGATGTATATGAACTATTTTGACTTATTATATAGACTATTATGGACTATTTTATGGGATTTGCCCAGGTGCGTAGCACGTACCAATGGAGAACTATTTTTACTTTAAAGGTTGAAATTTTTCTATAAATAGTTTTACCTAAAAATATAGCAGTGGGAATTCTTATATACGACCGATACCAGATGCTCAGCAGTTTTATCAGGAAACTTATAGAAGAAGAGCTACCTCAAAACAAAGTTTTTACTACCAGCTATCCGTTGAAAGATAAAAGGTCACAAAAGCTGTATAAAGTCGTCGTTTTAACAATATCCCGGGAAGATACGCTGGGTTTCAACCTGAACCTTATTAAAGAATTATCGGCTTTGTATCCGGAATCCAGGCTGTTGGTTTTTGATATGGGTAATTCCAACTACAGGGCGATGCCTTTATACTTTCGCGAGGGAGGGGACGGGTATCTTTCCCTCTCAGATTCAGTCGATAATGTGAAAGAATGCCTGAGCAGCTTAAGTGAAGGAAAAAAATTCATTCCTTATGAAGGCGTGGAGTGGATACTGGATAACCACAAAAGTATTTTCAATGTAGGCAGGAAATTCAAACCCTTTACATCGTCCGAGCTTTGTGTGGCAAAGGCGCTGATAGGCGGGAAAAGGATTTCGGATATTGCAAAGGACATGGATAAGAAAATATCGACGATCAGCACTTTAAAAAGAAAACTGATGGCAAAGGTAGGGGTAGACAACATTATCGAATTAAGAACTGTAATGGAATCGATGAAGGAAAACGCCTCCTGACCGGTTTATTTTCCGGTGCGAAATAGTTTTTCAAATATTAAGCGGGGCTGCCTTATTCAGGCAGCCCCGCTTATTTCCGGGATGCCTCCATTTTTGCGGCGCAGGAACGGTTACCGGTCTGTACGTTCCCGACGGGTGTTCGCCGGCGTGTATTCATAACAGGCAGGCGCCCGCCGGGATTTTTTGACCCGGATCGTTTTCTATACCTGTTATACAATTATAATTGTCTTAAAAATAGTTTATTATGGACTATTGCGTCCGTTTTTTTGTACCAATATCTCATTTCGGATTACATTACCGTCTACTTTTGTCGGTATGACCTGTCTATGCATAACCCTTTTGTTTATAAGAATGACGAATACACATGCCCGATTTTTTTAAAAAAATAAAAAATTCGATAGCTGTTGTTTTTGACAATCACCAGCTTTTTGCGGATTCCTTCGGGAAAATGATTGAAAACCTCCGGATTTTCCGGGACGTGCATTCGTTCAGCAATGAAACTGACCTGATCCACTATCTGATCAACTTCCCCTCCGACACCACCGGCTACTTTTTCCTGGACTACTATCTTGAAGAAAAGACTGCGCTGACATTGATTGCCGACGTGAAAAGGATGTGCAGGTCGTCGCGGATCATCATTGTAAGCGTAGTCACGAGCCCGGCCCTGATCCGGAGCCTGGCCGCGCATCCGAAGGTCGACGGAATTATCTCCAAATATTCCGGATCGCCCGAGGTGATAGATTGTATCAGGGAAGTAGCCGGCGGAGGGAAGTATCTGGCCGGGTACCTGCAGGGCATTCTTGCGCAAAACGCTGGGTTGGAGCAGATGCCGTTTACGGACAGGGAGCTCGAGATCCTGCAGATGGCATCCCAGGGGCTTACGGTAGACATTACGGCCGAGAGGCTGAACATCAGCAGGCATACCGTAGCGGCCCACCGGCGGAAAATCCTGGCCAAAGCCAACTGCAATAGTGTTGCCGAGCTGGTGGTACTGGCACGCAAATGGAAATGGATTTAGGCGGAGACCCTTCCCGGGAAATCCGGGCAGGGATAACGGGCCTCTGCGTGCGGGAGAGTTCCTGCACGGGCTTAAGGATGTGATCGATCGAAAGAATTCTACAAAGAAGATATGTATATGATGATGCGAAAGGTCGCAGTAACCTTAGTGATGCTGTTCTTTTTTTTTAGCGGATACGGTCAGGAAACTGCCGCACCACAGGTTGAAACCCAGTTCGGAGCGCTGAAAACACAATATGAAAAGGGAGCGCTTTCGAAAGCGCGCTACCTGCACCTTGCCGATTCTTTGCTGATCAGCTTTTTTACCGGCGGCACCTATTTCGAGCGGAGCGAGCTGGAAGGGCACCTGTCGCTTTTTAAGGACATCGCCTGGAGCGAAGAGGAGTTCGGCATGCAGCGTATCAACTATTTCGAGCATTTCATGAACAACGCGCTGATGCAGAGCAAAGGCGGAGAGGCGATCTATTTCTCAGAGAAGGTATCCCGGGAGATCACCGGCGACCCTCACCGGAAATCGCTGGTCGAGCTTTTCACCAAGTGCATATTCTACATAAAGAATAAGAATCACGCCAAGGCGGCAACTTTTTACAAAGAGGAAGCGGACCTGATACGGGCTTATCCGGAGTCGCTGAAAGCCGGGAAGGTGTCGGCAGATGAGGCGCTCAAGGCCATGCACCTGCTGTCGATCATCATAACGCCTTATATAGAGCTGAACGATACGACCGAAGTGCTGAATACGGTAAATACGGCTGAGCGGCTTTCGCGCGAGCTGAAGCCGCTGGTAAGCGACGATAAGGAGAAAGTCGTCATGACCCAGATCCTGCTGAACAGCATGCGCTACTCCAGTAAAATATTTCTCAGGGATTATCCCGGCGCAAAGGCCGAGCTACTGGCAACCCGGGAGCTGCTGGACGGGGAAAAAGGCCTGGCCGAATACGTTTCGGTAGCAGCCGAGTACAACCTGCTGGAGTGGTGGATATCGTATTACCTTGAAACGAAAGACAATGCGAACGCCGCCGCTTACCTGGAACGATATGCAGCCACGCCGCCCATTTCCGAGGATTACAGCAGCACGCTCAACACGTTCAGGGCGCGCCTGAAGGCAAACGAAGGCTATTACAGGGAGGCTTACGATATTATGGTCACTGCCGGGAAAGACAAGGATGAGCTGTATGCCCGGATGATGAACGAGCTCGACGACCTGCTGTATTCGCATACGGCATCCGAAATGAGCCAGATCGCGCTGCAGCAGGCAGAAACGGAAAAAAAGCGCCAGACGACCTGGATCGTCATTATTTCCGTGCTGGCGGTGGGAGCGCTCGCAGCCGCCTATCTGCGGATGCAGCGGGAAAAACGCAAGTCCGCGGAAATCGTTGCCCGGCTGAACCAGGAAGCTAATCTGCAGATCGCCATCCTGGAAGAGGAGAAGCGGCAGGCCAGCCGGAAAGAGCAGGAACGTATAGGCATGGAGTTGCACGACGGGCTGTCGGCGTCGATGGCGGCGCTGCTCTACCAGGTCGGAGATGTCGCTGCGGAGATACCGGAGGCCAGCCGGAAACTGATCGAGGTGCAGCGACAGATGGAGCAGGTATACCAGGCTGTGCGCAGTAAAAGCCACTACTGGCACGACAGCTCCGGGGATGGGGACGGGGTATATTTTCAGCAACAGGTGGAAAAGCTGACCCAGACACTGCCTGATGCGCGTTATGCCAAGGAGATAGAGATCGACAGCGAAGCAGTAAGAAGCCTCGGTCTGAACCAGCGGGTAGAGATCCTGCGGATCGTCCAGGAGGCCGTCACCAATATCCTGAAGCATGCCAGGGCCAGCGTGGTAAATATCTTCCTCTACAAAAAGGGCGGCGAGACCGTTTTGCATATCAGCGACAACGGGAAAGGGTTCGACCCGGAAAAGGTAAAAGCCCGGTCGGGCCTGGGACTGAAGTCCATTTCCGAGCGGGCGGCCCGGCTGAACGGACGAATGGAAATCAGCTCCGGCAAAGAAGGTTCTTCTTTGGAAATCAGCTTCGCAGGGTAACCTGTCTCACTTACTTCTGATATAATCTCTTATGAGCTGTTAAAAACAAGCTTAGGGAAGATATTTTTTTCAATTAAAACATTTGTAATAGATTTTTAATCTGAAAAAATATTGTATGTTACTATAATAAATCTTTGATTTTATATTTGCAAAGTGTTTTGATTTTTGCTTAGGCGAAATTGAAATACCTGTTCTTTATTTAATAGCCGGACCAGGTTTCCGATATGCATCGGATTAAAAGGGAATCGTTAAGACCGCCGATGCGGTTAAATCACGAGCTGTCGCGCAACTGTAAGTAACGCTCAAAAAGTTTCCGCCAACCATGTCCACTGTCTGTGAAAACGGATGGGAAGGACGGCCGAAATGTTACAAGCCAGGATACCTGCCTTTTACCGGATGGACAATGTTTTCGCGGAATAAAACACGAGTCTGACCTTCAAGTCTTTTACAACTGGTTATTGGTTGTTTTGGCCTCTGTGTGCTCTTTCCCCGAAGCGTTGTCAAGCGAAGTAGTATTAAAGTGATTTTCATTTAATAAACAACACAAATGCTAACGCAAAACCTGGGCTACCCGCGGATCGGCAGCCAAAGACAACTAAAAAAAGCCTGCGAACAGTATTGGGCAGGCAAGATCGGCCTGGAGGAATTGAACCAGGTTGCTCAGAAGATCAAAAAGGAAAACTGGCAGATCCAACTGGATGCCGGTCTTGATCTTATCCCCTGTAACGATTTTAGCTTCTATGATCAGACGCTGGATATGAGTCTCTTGTTGGGCGCCATACCGCAGCGTTATTCCTCCCTGCTTTCCAAGGGGAAAGACGAGCTTGACCTTTATTTCGCGATGGCCCGCGGCTATCAGAAAGACGGACTGGATATCACAGCCATGGAAATGACGAAGTGGCTGGATACCAACTACCACTACCTCGTTCCCGAATTTACAGCCGGCCAGGAATTCCGTATTTCCAATGAAAAAACATTTGCCGAATACAGCGATGCCAGGCAGATACTTGGACATAAAGCCAAGCCTGTCCTTGTGGGACCGGTAAGTTACCTGCTGTCGGGCAAAGAAAAGGAGGAGGGCTTCGAAAGGATCGACCTGATCAAAAAGCTTGTTCCCGTTTACGTTGATATTATCAACCGTCTCGGAGACGCCGGGGCAGAGTGGATCCAGCTCGACGAGCCTTACCTGGCCCTTGATCTTTCCAAAAAAGAGAAAGAAGCCTTTGAATTTGCCTATAACAGCATTGCCGGCCAGGTAAAGGGGGTTGAGCTGCTTGTCGCTACCTATTTTGAAGGATTGCTGGACAATACGGCGCTGGCTGTCAATCTTCCCGTTCAAGCTCTTCATATCGACCTTGTACGCGCTCCGGAGCAATTGGAAGAAGTGCTTGCCCTGATCCCGGATACGCTTCAGCTTTCGGTGGGTGTGATCGACGGGCGTAATGTCTGGAAAAACGACTATGAAAAATCACTCGGCCTGATCAGCAAGGCGGTTGAGAAGCTGGGGACTGATCGTGTGGTTATTGCTCCTTCCTGCTCGCTGCTGCACAGCCCGATCGACCTCGACCTGGAAACCACGCTGGATCCGGAAATCAGAAACTGGATGGCATTTGCCAGACAAAAGCTGAACGAGGTACGGGAGCTTAAGCTGATTGGCGAAGGAAATCATGATCTGCTGGAAGCCAATAAAAAGGCGATCGAAAGCAGGAGGTCCTCACAAAAAGTACATAAACAGGCTGTAAAAGACCGTATTGCTGCTATTACGGAAGCCGATACATCCCGTACCACCGCTTTCCCGGTCCGTCAGCAAATACAGCGCGGGCGTTTCAACCTGCCTTCTTTCCCCACTACTACGATCGGCTCATTCCCCCAGACGGATGATATCCGCCAGTTGCGTGCCAGGTTCAAAAAAGGTGACCTGACGGCAGAGCAGTACGAAAAGTCGATCGAGCAGGCCACTATCGATGCTATCCGCTGGCAGGAAGAGATAGGGCTCGACGTGCTGGTGCACGGCGAATTCGAGCGGAACGATATGGTGGAATACTTCGGCGAGCAGCTTGAAGGCTTCCTGTTTACCAAAAACGGCTGGGTACAGAGCTACGGCAGCCGGTGTGTGAAACCGCCCGTCATCTATGGTGATGTGAGCCGGCCGAAAGACATGACGGTACGCTGGAGTAAATTTGCGGCGGCACAGACCGACCAGCCTATGAAGGGCATGCTGACCGGGCCGGTTACGATCCTGCAATGGTCATTTGTGCGTGACGACCAGCCCCGTGACGTAACCACCAACCAGATCGCTTTTGCGATCCACGACGAGGTACTGGCGCTGGAAGCGGCCGGTATCGGTATTATCCAGATCGATGAGGCGGCTATCCGCGAAGGTTTACCGTTGCGGAAGTCGAAGCGCCCGCACTACCTGGATTGGGCCGTCCGCGCTTTCAGGATCACTGCGAGCGGCGTGCAGGACCGTACGCAGATCCATACCCACATGTGCTACAGCGAATTTAACGACATCATCGAGCACATCGCTGCCATGGATGCCGACGTGATCACGATCGAGACATCACGGTCGCAGATGGAGCTGCTGCAGGCGTTTGCACATTTTGAATACCCGAACGAGATCGGTCCGGGCGTTTATGACATTCATTCGCCCCGTGTACCCGGCACAGAGGAAATGACCTCGCTGCTGGCCAAGGCTGCGAGCCTGCTGCCGGCGCGAAATCTTTGGGTGAATCCCGACTGCGGTCTGAAAACCCGGAAATGGCCGGAAACGAAAGCCGCCCTGGAGAACATGGTGGCGGCCGCCAGGCAGGCCAGGGAGCAGATCAGTACGGAAAGCACAATCTGATGACAAGACAAGGCGGGCGGCATCGTCCGCCTTTTTTCAGTTCTTTGAAAAGGACCTTCGGTTTCACAATCGTCCTGAAATACCCCGGGAACTTCGCACGGAGGCGGATTTATGATTATTTTGCCGGATATTCCGAAGCGTGATCCCGTTCCGGGAAGCGTCGCGGAAGGGCGCCTTAAGGAGTTTTAAAATCAAATAGTATAAACAACCAGAAATAAGCCTGCAGCGTTAGTTCAGGTGCCGTTATGTTTCCAGATAAGATCAGATCCGGGGAATCCGGTATATTGCTTTACGGTATTACGCCTCCCAAGGAAGGTACCGCTCCTGAACGCCTTGCCGAAATTGCCGGGAAAACCGTTGCCAGGCTGTCAGGCCTGGACATCGACGCGCTGGTAGTTTATGATGTACAGGATGAATCGGCCAGGACGGGAGAAGAAAGGCCTTTCCCGTTTATGAATGCGCTTGACCCGTTCGCCTTCGCCGCCGGTTACCTGGATAGCATTCCTGTCCCGAAGATCATTTACCGCCCTGCCGGCAAATTCTCGGGCGAAGAGCTCTCCGGCTGGCTGGACGATCTGCATGCGCGCGGTTTTTATCCTGTTTTTGTAGGTGTACCGGCCCCCGACTTCCCGGTAAAGACGAGCCTGGCGGAAGCCTACAGGATATGGAGCCGGCATGCGGAAAGCTCTGTAGCCGGCGCAGTAACGATACCGGAACGGCATCACGTACTAAAGGATGAAGACGCCAGGATACTGGATAAAATGAGCAGCGGGGTCTCATTTTTTATTTCCCAGTGCATTTTCAATCTCGGTTATGCAAAGCAGGTGGTAAGGGATCTGGCGCTCAGCTGCGCCCGCCGGCAGGTAAATCCCCCGACCATTATTTTTA
>MEDT01000254.1 GCA_001724175.1 Cytophagaceae bacterium SCN 52-12
GGTCTTGACCCAGGGCTTGGCTTCGAGCCCGAGCGCCCTGGCCATTGACCGGTTAATGATCGCCGCGGCTGAATCGGAAGCTATATCACGCGAGAAATCCCGTCCTTCCAAAATCGAGATGCCCAATGTCCGGATATAGTCATAGTCTACCGGCCACTTTTGCCCGCCTGCGGCTGCTTCTTCCTTTGTTTTGCCGTTCTTCCAGAAAGGATTTCCATCACGCTTCGACCCGGTGCCAGGCAGGTAATCGCTCGCGCTCACCTCTCTTACTTCCGCCAGTTTACGGAGCTCCTCTGCAAACGGCTTCAGGTTGTCTTCCAGGGTATTGGCGCCCTGCACGAGAAGCACCTGCTCTTTGTCGTACCCTACCTTTGCATTCAGGAATAGCTGCATTTGTGAGAAAATAACGATCGTTCCTATAATCAGCACAATGGAGGTGGCAAACTGGAACACGACCAACCCGTTTCTGAAAACGGTGTTCCTGGCGCATCGCGCCTTTCAGAACCTGGGCCGGCCTGAATTGCGAAAGGTAAAATGAGGGATAAAGCCCGGATAGCGCACCTACCAGGATAGAAGAGAATCCTATAGCCAGCCACAGCCACCATTCCAGCCAGGGCATTTTCATTTCCTTTCCTGCCAGCTCGTTAAAAAACGGCAGCAGCACGGCAGCCAGCCCCAATCCCAGTAAAAATGAAAATGCCGTATAAAGAATCGACTCCGTAAGAAACTGGCCTATCAGCGCGCTCCTCAGGGAACCGACTACTTTACGAAGCCCGACTTCCCTGGCCCTGCCGGCCGACTTCGCTGTCGACAGGTTGATGAAATTGATACTGGCCAGCAGCAGTATAAAAACCGCAATCCCGCTAAACAACCAAACGATCCGTATATCTCCTTTTTCGAGATTGTCATCGATATCGTAAGAATAAAGATGTACATCCTCGATAGGCTGCAGCGCTATCCTTGCTTTGTTGACCAGCTCATCGGCATCCACAACTCCGCTCGCCTTCATATGAGGGATGTAGTATTGGGTGATGATCTGCGGAAGCTTCGCCGTCAGCTCTTCCGGATCAGCCTTTTCATCCAGCAAGACATAGGTATAATAGTTGCTGGAACCCCAGTCCGTCTGCTCCCCTTCCCAAAGCTGGTGCCCGGTAAGCGACAGGAAAAAATCGTGTTGGATATGCGAATTTCCCGGCAGCTTTTTCATCACGCCGCCTATTTTATACGGCTTGCCTGTGTTATTATTCAGGATCAGCGTTTTCCCGACCGGATCCTGCCCCGGAAAATACTTTTCGGCTTTTTCTTCGGAAAGGATCAGGCTGCGCGGCTCCGAAAGGGCTGTCTTTCTATCTCCGTAGGCCATGGGCCACCCGAGCATATCGATCAGCTCCTGGTCGATGTAGGCGAATCCTTCCTCGTATATATTTTCCCCCGTTTCCGGCGATTTCACCTGGTTGCTTCCCGCCCCTTCGAAGGAAGGCGCCGACATGATCCGCCCCGCGCTTTCTACCCCGGCGAAGTTGTTCTGAAGCGCCTTGTACATGGGAGCAGGCCAATAGACCGCTTTTTGCCATTTCCCTTCTTTGAAAAAATCCACATAAACCCTGTAAAGGCGCTTTGAATTGCTCCAGCTTTTGTCGTAGCTCAGCTCATCGCGTACAAAAAGCGCGATCAGCAGGCAGGCGGCTATACCCAACGCAAAACCGCCCACCTTTACGAAGGCGTACATTTTCTGCTTCCTGATCTGTCTCAGGGCTATCTTTAGAAAATTTGTGATCATGGTTAAAGAATAAATGCTGCGTACCTACTCCGTCCTCAAACTTTTCACCGGATTCGCCGATGCCGCCCGTATGGTCTGCAAGCTCACCGTAAGCAGCGTGACCAGCATAGCCCCGGTTGCAGACCACGCAAACACTCCCCATCCGATGCTGATCCGGTAGGCATATCCCTGCAGCCATCCGTGCAAAAACCCTGGTCACTTTTACTTCCTGTGAATTGCCGATTTTCAGCATCTGCCCGATGGGATCCTGGTCTGCAAAGAAGGCCCTGGCCGTTTTTTCCGACAGCAGGATATTGTGCGGGTCAGCCAGGCCGTTGAGGGCGCCCTGTATCATTTTCAGCGAAAGGATCTCAGGGCCGTCTTTATCGATATAAATCCCGTTCTTTTTCTGATGATCATTTCCCCGGCTCAGAATATACTCGCCCTCCCACGAGGCCATGGCCAGGTATTTGAAATTATCACCGTAATTGGTTTTCAGCTCTTCTCCTAACGGGAAAGGCAGCGCCTCGCCGGTATAAACCTGTCCGTTGGATGTCTGATGCTGCATGATCCGGGCCACCCGGTCATAGTTTTCATGATATTGATTATAGGTCAGCTCATCCCACAGCCAGAACCCGATCAGCATGGCTACCGCCATACCTATTGCAAGCCCGCCGATGTTAATGGATGAAGACTGTTTGTTTTTAAGGAGGTTCCTCCAGGCAATTTTCAGGTAATTCCGTATCATGATCCAAACTTTAATGCATATGATTGGTCTGGTTTTTTTATTTCCGGATGAATCATTCACTCCTCAGTGACTCCACCGGGTTGGCCAGCGCCGCCCTGACCGTTTGAACACCTACGGTTAACAGCGCAATTGCCATAGACGATACCCCAGCCAAAGCAAACATCCACCACTTTATCTCGATGCGGTAAGCGTAGTCGGCCAGCCACCTGTTCATCAGCCACCAGGTGAGCGGCGAGGCGATAAAAAATGAAATGATCACCGATAAAACGGAAGCTTTTGACAACAGCCGCGCTATGCTGAAGGCTCCTGCACCCAGCACTTTGCGGATACCGATCTCCTTCACCCGCTGCCGTGCTGTGTATATCGAAAGCCCCAAAAGCCCGAGGCATGAAATGAATATGGCGATTCCTGCAAAAATGTTAAACAACAGCCCTGCTCTCTGGTCGGAAACATATTTTGCCTGTAGCTGTTCGTCGATAAAACTATAGCTGAACGGGATATCTCCCGCATATTTTTTGTACTGTTTTTCAACTGCGGCAATCGCCTGCTCCGCTTCTCCTGCTGCCGTACGCACATACAGGATATTGCCGCTCCACCAACGCGAAAACAGAAGCGGCGTTATTTTTTCCTTCAGCGGCTTGAAGTTAAAATCCCGCACAACACCGATGATGGTTCCCTTACGGTCGTGAAAGGTGACAGGCGTACCGACGTATGGCGGCTTCAACCCCATTTTCAGCGCTGCAGCCTCATTGATAATATAGCGGTTGCTGTCGGCGGGTGTCCCCGAAAAGCTCTGCCCTTCTATCAGTTCCATTTTCATGGTTTCGATAAAATCCTTGTCCATCACCGCCTGGCCTATTATCAGGTGGCTGCCGGCAGGCTTACCGGGCCATTCTATGTCGCCTGTACTCCACTGATGGTCACCGATATCGTAAATATCCGTCGTTGCAATGCTGACTACGCCCTCTTTCCCCTTCAGCTCATTTTTCACCGCATCAATATGTTCGACCACACCCGAAGCAAGCGGTACGCGGAACACATGATCCTTATCGTACCCGAGATCCATTTTCCGGATAAACTCCATTTGCCTGCCTATCACAAGAGTAGCGACGATCAATCCCGTTGAGATCGTAAACTGTATCACTACCAAGGCCTTCCGGAACAACGCACTGCCCGTCCCGGAAGCATTCGTTCTCTTCATCGACTCCAGTGGCCTGAACCCCGAAAGGAGAAGCGCCGGATAGATCGATACCGCCAGTAAAGTCCCCAGGGCTATGTAACCGATCAACGGCAGGATATGCTGCAGGTCAGACCACAAATGCAGGGCCGTGCCGGTAAGGAGGCGATAAACCGGCAGCAACGCGGCTATCAGCGCCAGCGCTGCCAGCAATGCCAGGAAAAACAGGACAGCGGTTTCAGAGATAAACTGGAAAAACAGTTGTAGTCTGCCTGCCCCGACAGTTTTGCGGATGCTAACTTCACGGAGCCGGGCCAGCGCTCTTGCTGTGGTGAGGTTGATATAATTGATCGAAGCTATTGCCAGGATCAGAATGGCTACGATGAAAAAGATCCGCACCATGCGGGCAGGAGCATCGTTCCCGTCGAAGCTCACCAGGTGCATGTTTTTTAACGCCTGCAGCCGGAAATCTATCTTTACATCGATGTTGAGCGACTCGTTCTTAAAAGCGGCTTTAAGCAATCGGGAGAATTCTTTACCCACCGCTGCCGGCTCAGCGCCTTCCTGCAGCCTGACAAATGTCTTAAAAGCATAATTGCCCAGATCCTGGTCGATGGTTTTCCATTCCCCGTTTCCACCGCGCGCCGTAAACGATTGACCGTAGTAGCCCATCGGGAAAAGGGCATCATAGCGAAGAGTAGAATTATGGGGGAAATCTTCCAGGATACCTGTCACCGTAAAATTGTTGTTGCTAAACCGGATGACAGCGCCCATGGGTTCGGTATTTCCGAACAGCTTGCGGGCGGTCGTTTGTGTAAGGACCACACTGTTGTTGTCGGGTAAAGGCTTTCTCTTATCTCCGCTCAGCAGCCTGAAATCAAACACATCAAAAAAGGTACTATCTACATAAGCAGTATGAAACCCGTCAATCACCTGGCTGCGATCGGCAGTGGCGAGCACCTGGTCGTCGTCGTTATTAATTCGCACCATCCGCATAATCCGGGGAACAGACTGAGCGAAAACCGACAACGGGCCTGGAACAATATCGTAGGCCACCTCTTCGCCATCGGCATCGATATGGGCCGAGATCCGGAATATGTTTTCATAGTTGCCATGAAAGCGGTCATAGCTCTGCTCATGCCGTACCCAGAGAAGCAAAAGCAAAGCTGTGGCAAGGCCGCAGGCCAGTCCCAGTATATTGATCAGGCTGTAGAACCTGTTATTGCTGAGATTCCGCCAGGCGGTTTTCAAATAGTTCTTTAACATTATCTGAAACGCGATGATTCTCTTTTGAAAAACTCTTATTCCAAACCCATTCCAGATTCATAAACAATTGTCTATCAGTCACAATAGCAGATTTCCCGGCTGTAAAAGTGTGCGCTATCGGACATGATTTGTCCGCTATCAGACAGTTGAACGGAACCCAATTCCATTTTTACATATTTTTGCAAAAATGGAATTGGGTTCCATTTTTACATATTTTTGCAAAAATGGAATCGAACGCAAAAATAATTGCCCGGGCCGTGTTAGATGAGGCAAAGCTGCTGATCAGTCAGTTCAGGGCATTGTGCATTGTTGGGCCCAGGCAGAGCGGCAAAACTACCCTGAGTAAGCTGCTTTTCCCTTCCAAGCCCTATCTCAGTTTCGAAAACCCCGCTATCCAGGCAGAAGCTAGCGCTGATCCTGCAGGGTTTCTTGCCCAATTCTCTGACGGCGCCATACTGGACGAGGTGCAACGGGTACCCGACATTTTCAGGTGTCTGCAGGGAGTATTGGATAAAAGCAATGCGCGGGGTCAATACATCCTGACAGGATCGAATAATTTTTTGCTCCAGGAACAGATATCTCAGTCGTTGGCCGGGCGTGTCGGTTACTTACAGCTACTGCCGCTCTCGCTCTCTGAACTACAGGACGCCGGATTAGCAGAGGAACTCGACCAGCATATCCTCAAAGGGGGTTACCCCGAAATCTGGAATCAGAAGCTTATAGCACCCAAGTGGATGTCGGCCTATGTACAGACCTACGTACAGCGTGATGTGAGATTGTTGCGGAACATCACCAACCTGGCAGATTTTAACCGCTTCCTTTTTCTATGTGCCGATCGCGTCGGTCAGCTTGTCAACAGAGAAGATATGGCCCGAAGCATCGGTGTGGACACGAAGACAATACAGGCGTGGTTCAGCGTGCTAGAAAGCAGCTATGTTGTTCAATTGCTGCAACCATGGTTTAACAATCTCAATAAACGCATCATCAAAAGCCCCAAATTATACTTTTACGACACAGGATTATTGTGTTTCCTGCTGGGACTTCAAAACAAGGATAGCCTGCGCAGCCATCCTCACTATGGAAGTATCTTTGAAAACTGGGTAATCAGCGAAATCACCAAAAACAGGCTTAACCAGGGAGTTTCAGGGGGCCTGTACTTCTTCAGGGATAGTGCCGGCAACGAAGTCGATCTGCTGCTTGAAAAAAACGGGAAAACGATTCCTGTAGAAATAAAATCCGCCCGCCGTTTCGACTCAGGAATGCTGTCCGGGATACGCTACTGGAAAAAACTGACCCGGGACGATGAGGGTCTGCTCATATATGAAGGTACAGGCAGAGACATTCCTGAAAGCGGTGTGGAGCTGCTGGGCTGGCATGACGTGTCGGGGGTTGTTTAGCAGAAACGCCCGTCCGTGCGCTGCTACTCCGCCCTCAGGCTCCTCACCGGATTCGCCAGCGCGGCCTTAACTGCCTGGAAGCTTACCGTAAGCATACAGATCAGCAGGACAAGCACGAGAGTGGCTGTCAAAACCAGCGGGCTTACATTCGTGTGGTATTCGTATTTCATCAGCCACTGCTTCATCATGTACCCGCTTGCCGCAGCCCCGATGACAAAGGCTACTCCTACCAGACCTGCAAACTCGCCGGAAAGGCTTAGCCAGATGCTGCTGATGCTTGCACCCAGTACCTTGCGGATGCCGATCTCCTTCTGCCGCTGCTCGGCGGAGAAGGTAGCCAGGCCAAACAGGCCCAGGCAGGAAATCAGGACTGAAAGAACGGTAAACGAAAATGCCAGGCTCCCCAGCATCTGCTCGGCGTGAAACTTTTCAGCAAAAATCGCGTCTGTAAAACGGTAATCAAAAGGGTAACCCGGGTTCATTTTTTTAAGAAGGTGATCCACTTTTGCAAGGCTCTCCGAAACCGGGAGCCCGGGGTTTAGCTTCAGCGTAACATTCTCGACCCAGTCCTTCCTGAAGCCGATAACGATCGGTTTTGAAAGATCAAAAGGGCTGTTATAGCTAAAATCTTTTACTACACCGACCACATGCCGGTCGGCCCCCTGCCATTTCAGGGTCTGTCCCAGCGGCTGCTCCAGCCGCATCATTTTAACGGCAGCCTCGTTTAAAATTACGGCAGCGGAGTCGGACGGATAAGCTTCTGAAAAATCACGGCCCTGCGCAAGGGTCAATCCCATCGTAGAAATAAAATGGTAAGTAGCTGCCATCTGGCTGATCATAAGCTTCTCTTCCCCCGGCAGCTGGCCCGGCCAGGTAACTCCCCAGGTCGAGCCGAATGATTCGTTGATACCGCTTGCGGAAAGGGTTCCGTCAACAATGGCGTTAGCGTTGATCGCTTCCCGGCGAAACGCTTCAAAGTTCTCGTACAGGTTTCCCTCCGGTGAAAACTCGATCAGGCCTTTGTTATCATATCCCAGCGGCCGGTCTTTTACATACTGCACCTGCCGGTAGACTATTATACTGGAAAGGATCAGGCATATTGCGAAGGAAAACTGTACAACTACCAGTACCTGTCGCGGCCGTACGGAAGCTCTTCCCGCTCCGGCTATGCTTCCCTTGAGCACTTTGACCGGCCGGAAAGAGGAAAGAAAAAATGCCGGATAGCTGCCGGCTATGAAGCCTGTAAATACGATCACCCCGGTTACGATGAGCCAGGCTGCAGGGCTGTCATAGGGAACGGACAGGTCCAGTTGCAGCAGGTTGTTAAAGGCCGGGAGCAATGCGGTGGTCAGCAAAAGTGCAAATACGAACGCAATAGCAGTCATCAGTATGGATTCGGCCATGAATTGCGCGATCAGTAGCTTTCGCGGCGCGCCGACAGCTTTACGAACGCCCACTTCCCTGGCGCGCTTCAGGGAACGGGCCGTGCTCATATTCATGAAATTGATACAGCCGATCAGCAAAATGCCGCCGGCCATGATCAGCATGAGCCTCACCAGGCGGATACGTCCCCCTTCGGGAAGTCCGTTCTTAAACTCATCGTACAGATGGATGTCTGCATAGGGATAAATGAACAGCTTATTGTTTTTATTGTTGTCATATTTCAGCAAAATCCCCCCGACTTCTTTATTAAGCGCTGCTATGTCCGCGTTTTCATTTGTAAGCAGATAGGTGATGAAGCTGTAATTGTACCAACCCTGTTCTTTTATCGAAGGCTCCTCGGCCACTAACACTTCCCACGGGATAAGGGCCTCAAATTGAAGGGATGAATTGGCCGGCAGGTCTTCTACCACCGCCGCCACTTTCAGCAGGTGCTTGTTATGATGCTTAAGGGTTCGCCCAACCACATTTTCGTTCCCGAACAGCCTTTTAGCGGCAGACCGGGAAATGACCACCGACGAAGCGTCGGCGGGTATGTGCTGCGGGCTGCCCGGCAAAAACCGGAAAGTGAAGATCCCGGACAGGGAAGCGGATGCCGCCAGCGTTTCAAGCCTGACCTGCCGGTCGTCAACGCTGAACAGCATTTTCGCCGGTCCGGCAGCTACGGCAGCTTCCTCCACGGCCGGAAAGTCTTTTTTCAGCACGTCGGCCACCTGCACGGGAGTATACCGGCCTGTCGACCATTCGTCGTTGTTCCGGAAGTTGGTGTATACCTTGTAAATCCGGTCGAGCTTTTCGTTCTGACGATCGTAGCCTACCTCAAAATATACATACAGGAGCAATATAAAGCAGGCTGCCATCGCCACACCAAGTCCGGCAATGTTGATCAGGCTGTAGAACCGGTTGCTTGCCAGGTTCCGCCAGGCGGTTTTAAAATAGTTGCGGATCATGTTTTATCCCAGGATGTTAAGTCCTGTAAAAAGCCTGTTTACCCAGAGCTGGCGGAACAGTTGTGAAAAGAAAGTCCTGGTCATGGCTAATAGATGTTACAACACTCCTACCCCACCGTTTCCATGATCACCTGCCCGTCCAACATCCGGATCACGCGGTCGGCATATTTCGAATCGTGCTCGCTGTGCGTCACCATGATGATGGTCGTGCCCGCTTCGTTAAGCTCGGTCAGCAACTGCATCACCTCGTTCCCGTTTTTGGAGTCGAGGTTACCGGTGGGTTCGTCGGCCAGGATAAGCTTCGGCCGGTTCACTACCGCCCTGGCCACTGCCGTACGCTGCTGCTGCCCCCCTGAGAGCTGCTGCGGGAAGTGATTGCGACGGTGCATGATCTGCACCTTTTCCAGCACCTCCTCGACGCGTTCCTTCCGCTCCCTGGCCGGAACTTTGGTATAGATCAGGGGCAGCTCGACGTTCTCGTACACCGTCAGCTCGTCGATGAGGTTGAAGCTCTGGAAAACGAATCCGATGTTGTGCTTCCTCAGTTGCGACCGCTTCCTCTCATTGAACTTTGCTACCTCCACCCCGTTGAAGAGATAGCTGCCTCCTTCCATGTCATCGAGCAGCCCGATGATATTCAGCAGCGTGGATTTACCGCAGCCTGATGGCCCCATCACAGCTACAAACTCGCCTTCTTTAACATGAATGCTCAGGTTATTAAGCGCGATGGTCTCTACTTCTTCGGTGCGGTAGAGCTTGCGGAGGTCAGTTATCTTGATCATTTTAGGTATTAGCTTTAAGGTGTTAGGTGTTAGTAGTTCTGCTATAACACCTTTCTCCATTATTATTAATCTATTATATTTGTCTCGTTATTGTTTCATCACTATACTTTAAATCACTTTATTATCATGCGCAACTTTAAGGAACTCACTATTTGGCAAAAAAGTTATGCGCTTACCCTCCAGGTTTATGAAGCTACTTCCTCTTTTCCGAAAGAAGAAATCTTCGGGTTGACGTCTCAGATTCGCCGATCGAGTACATCCGTAGCAGCTAATATTGCTGAAGGTTGCGGCTACGAAAGCAATCTCCAATTTATGCGCTTTCTCGCTATGGCCTCGGGTTCGGCATCTGAACTCGATTGCCACATCAGATTATCAAGAGATCTCGGCTTTATTTCTGAATCCACATACGAAAAATTACAAGTTAATATCACCGAATTGAGGAAAATGCTCTTCGTCTTTACCAAATCCATTAAATGACGGGCTAAAACCTAACACCTAACACCTATCAGCTACTTCACCACCAGCTCCTGTACCTTATCATAATTCTCATAGCTCGACGTGATCACCTTGTCGCCGGGTTTCAGGCCCTGTATTACCTCGTAGTAATTCGGATTCTGCCGTCCGAGCTGAATATCGACCTTGTAGGCAATGCTTTCGTCTTCATTGAGCTTAAATACCCAGTTACCTCCCGATTGCTGGCTGAACCCGCCGCGCGCCAGCAAAAGAGCGGTGGTTTCATCGCTAAGCGCCAGCCGGATCTGCAGGGTCTGCCCGCGCCGGATACCTTCGGGTATTTTCCCCACAAACTCCATATCTACCTGGAAACGGCCGTTCAATACCTGGGTATATACTTTTTTGATCCGAAGCGTATAAGGAGTACCGGCAAGCGTAAACTCGCCCTCCAGGCCGGGATAGATCCGGGTGATATAATGCTCGTCGATATCCGCCCTGACTTTAAACCCGGTCAGCACATCTATCTGCCCAAGCCTTTCCCCCGCGTTTTTATTCTGTCCGATCTCGGCGTCGAAAGAGGTAAGCTGGCCGTCGACAGGCGCCTTTACCACCAGGTCATCCACCTTCCTGCGCATAAGGGCCAGCGCGCTGCGTGTTCTTTCATAGGTCTGCTTGCTCTGGTTGAGTGACTGGGATGTCGACAGCGAATCCTGCCTGAGTATCTGCTCCGTCAGGTCTTTTCTTTTCAGCTGGTAGTCATAGTCGTTTTTGGCTTTCAGGAATTCCTGGGAGCCGATGGCTTTGTCCTCGTAGAGCTTCTTGTTCAGATTGTAGAGCCGCTCCGCTTCCCTGAGGCCGTTCTCCACATCCGCCATCTGGTTCCGGTTGTTGATCGACACCTGCTGCGCATTGGTCTGGGCGATCTGCGACTGCGTCAGCAGGTTGAGCACCTGGGTCTCCTGGTTGACAAGGCTCAGCTCAAGGTCGGTATTCGAAAGGCGCATGATCGCATCTCCCTTTTTCAGGTGGGCGCCGTCTTCCACGAACTTCTCTTCTATCCTTCCGCCTACCGAGGCATCCAGGAATATGCTGCTGATAGGCAGGACTGTACCGTTCACTGGTATGAACTCCCTGAATGCGCCCTCTTTCACTTCCGAAATCGTCAGCCTCTCCCGGTCTACATTGAGCCGGCTGTTCCCGGAGGTAAGGTACCAGCTCGCCCCGATCAGCGCCACAATGCCCACCGTCCCGGCTGCTATCGCTATTCTTGTGCTATTCCAGGTTCTCTTTGGTAAGACTCTGTCCATTTTGTTTGTAATATATCTGCCTGAGAGCCGCATCAACAGCGTGCCAGCAAAATATACTACTGATAAACAGATGATTATATATTTAGCCTGAAAAGACAGTGTACGATACCGTACAATTTTTGTCCATGAGCGGACAGTGCCCGCTTCCGGACAGCCATTGTCCGTTTCCGCACGCTCCTTTCGAGCCATTCTTTATATAAACTCCTGATATTGAAATACTTATTCAATTGGCACAAACTATTGAGATGTCCGGGGAATAACTGCTTGATAATCTATGTACAAATATCCGATCCTGAAAATAGTCCTGGCCCTATGTTATTGTATGGCAGCGGCAGGCGCACGCGGGCAGGAGCTGACGGGCGACTCCCTCTCGCTGTCCGACTGTATCCGGCTCGCGCTGAAAAATAGCTATATCGCTCAGAGTGCAAATCTCGGCACCAGGCTGGCCCGGATAGATCACCAGGAATCCAGGCAAAGCCTGATCCCGGGCGTGAGCATGGGTGTGGGCCATAACCTCAGCCAGGGAAGAAGCATCGACCTGGTTACCAACCAATACATCAACCAGAACTTCTCGTCCGGCAATCAATACATCAGCGGATCGGTGACGCTTTTCCGCGGGCTTGAAGCCCTCAACCGCATCAGGCAGCAGGCGGCAGCGGGAAAAGCGGCGGCTTTTGAAGAACAGGCGGTGAAAGATCAGCTGATGCTGGATGTGATCCTTGCTTATATGCAGGTGCTGACGGCGAGGGATATGTGGGCTCAGACCGAAAAACGGATCGAGCTTACCAAACAGCAGGTAAAGCGTGCGACCGACCTGCATTCCAGCGGGGTCATCCCGCCCTCCGATTTCTATGATCTGAAGGGGCAGCTGGCGGGAGACCTCAACGCGCTGAATGAAATCCGCAAAGCGCATATGGAAGCCCGGATCAACCTGGCCAGGCTGATGAACATCCCGTATGAGCAGGCTGGCCCGGTAGCATCCATCAGCCTGGAGGTCCCGAGGTCTGCTGCCGCAGCGTTGGCGCCATCGGAAGTGCAGGAAAATGCCGCGCTGTGGCTGCCTTCTCTGAAGGCAGCCGAATGGCGCATCGCCCAGGCCCAGGATGGCATCCGGGTGGCACGCGCAGGCCATTCTCCCAGGCTTACCATGGGCGGCGGGTTCCAAAGCACCTACTCCAGCAACTCGTCGCTCGGCTACTTCGAGCAGGCCAAAAACAACCTGGGCCGCTATCTTTCGTTTGGCCTCACGATCCCGCTGACAGATCATATCCTGATCAGGAACAACGTCGCCCGCGCCAGGATCAACCTGGAGGATGCCGGGTACCGGGCGCGAAATACGGAGCTGGAATGGCAGAGCACCATTACACAGACCCTCTTTAATCTTGAGCTGGCGAAGGAAAACTATCATAACCTCACCGAGCGGGAGGAAAATTTACAGGAATCGTTCCGGATCGCAACCGCGAGGTTTCAGGCGGGAGATATCAACTCCGTTCTGTTCCTCACTGCTAAAAACAACCTGGAGCAGGCAATGGCCGATAAAATCATCGGGCGCTACCAGTGGACATTGCAGCAATACTTTGCCGATTACTTTAACGGAAAGTTATCCCTGCAATGAGCTGTCGGCTATCAGCTGTCGGTTGTCAGCCGTTTGCTCCGGGCAAATGCCTGATTTCCAAATGGCTGATTTCCAAAAGCTGATTTCCAAAAGCCGGCTGCTGATTTCTGACATCTAAAATGTAGATTTGAAAAATGAAGCTACGAAATGCAACAATATTAGTGGTTGACGATGACCCCGATCTGCTGACAGCCGTCAGTCTCCTGCTGAAACCAAAAGTCAGCAGGGTCATCAAGGAGCCCAACCCCGATCATATCCCTTCTATCCTGAGCCGGGAAGAGATACACCTGGTGCTGCTCGACATGAATTTTAAAAGCGCCGTCAACACCGGTAACGAGGGCCTGTTCTGGCTTGCCAGGATAAAGCAGCTGAAGCCGGAGCTGCCGGTGGTCATGATTACGGCCTACGGCGCTATAGATCTCGCTGTGGATGCGCTGAAAAGAGGGGCTACCGATTTTATGGTCAAGCCCTGGCAGAACGACAAGCTGGAGGCCACCCTGGAAGACGCCCTTGCGTTGAGAAAGCCCAGGCTGAAATCAGGCAATGCCGTAGCCGCGGGCGTTCCGGAGCTGATCGGGGAGTCAGACGTCATGAAGGAACTGCTGGTCAAGATCAATAAAATTGCACCGACAGATGCTAACATCCTCATTCTCGGTGAAAACGGCACCGGTAAGGATATTATCGCTTCCACCCTTCATTACCTGTCGCCCAGGAACCGGAAACCCTTCGTGAAGGTCGACGTAGGCGCCCTGACCGACACCTTGTTCGAGAGTGAGCTGTTCGGGCACAGGAAAGGAGCGTTTACCGACGCCCGGGAAGACCGCTCGGGCAGGTTTGAAGCAGCGAACGGCGGCACATTGTTCCTGGATGAAATCGGGAATATTACCCTTCAGCAGCAGGCCAAGCTGCTGAGCGTTCTTCAGAACCGGCAGGTAGTTCCGCTCGGGAGCAATCATCCTGTTCCGGTAGACATTCGCCTGCTGTGCGCCACCAACGTACCCCTGGCCATCCTCGCCGACGAGCAGCGTTTCAGAAAAGATCTCATTTACCGCATCAATACGGTCGAGGTACAGGTGCCCCCGCTTCGAGAAAGAGGAAAAGATATCCTCCTTCTCGCAGCGCATTTCCTCGGCGTTTACTCCCGGAAGTACAACAAGGATTTCGAGGTCTTCGACAGCTCTGCGTTGCAGAAACTACGTTCCTATCACTACCCGGGCAATGTCAGGGAGCTGCAATATTGTATCGAAAGAGCGGTGATCATGGCGGAGGGCGAAGTCGTTACGGATTCCGACATCGTATTCTCCCCGATCGAGCGCGCCGAAGCGCCGCAGGCAGCCACGCCGGCCGCAGGCAACAACCTGGTAGATCTTGAAAGAAACACCATTAAAAGTGTGGTAGACAAGCACAACGGCAATATCAGCAAAGCGGCCCGCGAGTTGGGTATCACCCGGACCGCCCTTTACAGGCGATTAAATAAATACGATATATAATGCCCCTGAAACGCCTCCGGTACGGTTTCTTTGGATGGCTGCTGCTCCTGGCGATCCTGGCTGCCGCCGGAGGCTACTTTTTCTTTTCCAGACAGCACGTCTACCTGCTCGTTATCGTACCGGCGGTGCTGTTCCTGGCCTTCCGGCTGAGCACCATCCGCCTGCAGGTCTATACCGAGCTGCAAGACTTCTGCGAAGCCGTAAAATACCACGATTTCACCCGCTCCTATCCGATCCGCACGGCAAATCCCGAAACGGCATTCCTCCGCGACGCTTTCAACGGCATCAATTCGGTTTTCAAGGAGATCAGCGGCGAAAAGGAAATCCAGTATCAATACCTGCAAAGCCTCCTCGATATTACCGATACCGGGATTATTTCGTATGATACCGACACCGACAGGGTGATCTGGACCAACGAGTCGTTCAGGAAATTGTTCGGGATCCCCTATCTGCATAGCTTCGAAGCCCTGAAAAGAAAAAACCAGGATGTTTATACGAAAACCCTCCAGACAAAACCCGGAACGGCTACGCTGCTCACCGTGCAGTCGCCGAACGGCCCGCTTAAGCTGATCCTGAACGTCCGGGATTTCCGGACCGCCGGGGGCCATTTCCGGATGATTTCCTACCAGAATGTCAACGAAGCGATCGATAAGACCGAGTCCCAGGCATGGCAAAAGCTGCTGAGTGTCCTTACCCACGAGATCATGAATTCCATCGCGCCGATATCTTCGCTGGCCGGAACGCTCGCAGGGCGCCTTCAGCAGCTGGGCGCCGGCCCCGGTACGGAAGACATACGCCTGGGCGTCGATACCATCCGGAGGAGAAGCGACGGGCTCCTGAAATTCGCACAGACTTACCGCTCGCTGAACAATGTGACAAAGCTCAACCTCAGGGAAGTAAAGATCTCCGGGCTTTTTGAAAACCTTTACCAGCTATTTGAGCCTACATTGATCCAGAAAGGCATTGAAATGGACATCATCATGAAAGACCCCGGCCTGAGGTACGAGCTCGACGGCGGACTCATCGAGCAGGTGCTGATCAACCTTACCCTCAATGCCATCGACGCTGTAAAAGATAGCGCTGCACCCTATATCAGCCTGACCGCCCTCATCGCAGACAACCGCCTTCAGATTAAAATAGCAGATAACGGCAAAGGCATCCCTGCCGATCTGCTGGAAAATATCTTCATCCCGTTTTTCACGACCCGCAAGACAGGAAGCGGCGTCGGCCTCACGCTCGGAAAAAAAATCATGCTCCTGCACGGGGGGAACATCCGGGTTGAAAGCACCGAAAATATGGGAAGCACTTTTACGCTCGCTTTTTAAAAGAGCGGGAGGCGCTTCAACTTTCATTGACGAGGCTGAACATGACTTGGGGGATACCCGTATTGCTTCCGGAACGCCGCCGAAAAATGATTGTAATTTTTATAGCCGACACGTTCGGAAATCTCCGCAATGCTGATCTCTCCCGGGTATTTTTCAAGCAGGCGCCGGGCGGCTTCCATTCGCCGGCTAAGGACAAACTCGTGAATCGTCTGTCCGAACAACTGCTTGAAAAGACTCTGAAGCTTGGTACGGTTCATGAGGGCAATGCCCGCCAGCTCTTCAATTGTATAAGGATACGACAGGTTCTCGCCGATTGCATCCCTGACCTGCACCAGCCGCCCGACCTCGTTTCCCGGAATTTTCTCCTGCCTGCGGCAGCAGTCCGCAGGAACCATCTGATCGATCTGTAAAGTGAGCAATTCGACGATCTTGGATTCGACATAAAGCTTTTTCAGGTATCCCGAAAACGCGCAATGGTACAAATCGAAAATCACCCGGTACATGGCCGGGGTAATCGGGAACTCCCTGCCTCCCAGCATCACCGGCCGTTCGTGTGCTACCGAGATCGAAAAACCTCCCAGCAATTCCATTTCCTCTCCCAGTTGGTGTTTGAGCCAGTCGAGCGATATCTCGATCTCGAGGCTGAAAATATCGGTCCCCGCCGGATAGACCAATTGCCCGTTTAGCTCCGGGACATAAAAAAGCGTATGCATCCCGGCAGGCGTGGGCAGGCAGATATCCGTTCCCAGTTTGGGTGTGTAAAATGCGCCGCCGCCATACAATTCAAAATGCATCTGGAGATAAGGGAAGTCACACCGCACCATCTTTACCTCGTCGCTGAAAATGTTTTTTCTGAAAAACCCCAGGCATACGCCATCTATGTGGATCCGCCTTACGTCCTTTTCAAAAAAGGAGTTGGTGACCCTCTCCTGCCATTCCATAATAGGCTTATGATCAGGTACGGCGTAGCCTTCCATGAATTCTCTCTCTACCACCCATTGCTCCGGATTTTCATAAACCAATGTTATCTTCATCTGTCTAAAAGCGCTCGCTGCCAAAAACGTACATAATCCTGCAAAATACATATCCGGATTCCGAAGTCCGGTTTCTTAATTTGTAATTAGTCTTAATAATAATACAAAGTAATGTCCTATTGCCGGAAAAACCTTCATTGCACCATCCTATTTATTTTCTCCCTTATACTCAACATCTGTAGCCAGGCTCCCGGCCAGCAGGCAACATGTTCAATATCAGGCACTATCATGCTTCCGAACGGTAAACCGGCCGCATTTGCGACCGTACAGTTGCTGGCTGGCAACATGGCGGAAAGGACAGATTCAACAGGTTATTTTCAATTGAAGGTAGCCTGTGGAAAGGCTTACACCCTCAGGGTAAGCTATGTGGGATTCGAAGAACGGCTCGTGCCTGCAGAAGCAGCTGCAACGGGCAGCACGCCGTTAAAGATCACCCTGGTTCCCGTTTCCAATGAGCTGGCCGAAGTGCGGGTCTACGGAAAGTCGGAAACCCAGCAGGTAAAGGAGCAGACCATCAAAGCCGAGGTTATCAATACAAAGATCAGCCAGGCGCAATCTGCCACGGTGGTTGAGCTCATGAACCGTTCGGCAGGGATACGGATCCGGCAATCCGGCGGGCTGGGCTCGGGGATCAACATCATGCTGAACGGGTTCCAGGGCCGGTCCATCAAAACTTTTAAGGACGGTATCCCTACCGATTACCTGGGCGCTTCGTTCGGCCTCGGGACCATCCCTGTCAACATGCTCGAGCGGGTAGAAGTCTATAAAGGTGTGCTGCCGACTTCCCTCGGCGCCGATGCGCTCGGAGGGGCAGTCAACATGGTATCCAGGAAAGACGGTCAGAAATTCGCGGCGATATCCTATGAGGCCGCCTCTTTCAATACACACCGGGCATCAGTCAACCTTCATTACGGTGGCGACCGCTATTTTGCGGGGCTCGATGCGTTTTACAACTACTCCGATAACAATTACCACGTAACGGCCAACGTGCCCGACCCGGTCACGGCCAACATCATCCCTACAAGGGTCAGGCTGTTTCACAACAACTTCCGGCAGCTGTACGGCGAAATTTACGGCGGCGTAAAAGGAGTGCCCTGGGCAGATGAGCTGAGAATTGCCGTCACCGCATTTGACATAGCGCGCGAAAACCAGTTCGCCTCACTGATGGCGACGCCGTACGGCGCTTCCTATTCCACCCAGCATGCCCGCGCCATTCCTTCCCTGCGTTACAAAAAATCGTTCGCCCGGGAGCGCATCCGCCTGGACCAGTTTCTGGTCTACAGCGCCATACGCAGCCTGCAGGCCGATACGCTCGCCGGTTCTTACGACTGGTTCGGGAACTTCAACGAGGCCGTCAACCCCAACCAGAGAGGAGAAGGCAATGCGCCTACCCTTGCGCAGATCGATTTTACCAACCTGACCTCGCGGACCGGGATTGATTTTACGCTGAACAAGCAGCACACGCTCGCTCTGGGCGTGGTGTTTAACGATTACAGCCGCAGCGGAAGAGACCCCTACGGCTCCGTCAGCCCGGGCTCCAACCCCGTGGACCTGTTGAGCCTGCCGGCCGACTATACCAAGACAGTCGCTACGCTCGGGCTTGCGTCCCGCCTGCTGAAGGAGCGGCTGGAAAACGTGTTCCAGGTTAAATTCTATGCCAGCCACGCCGTCGGGCAGGAAGTAAATACGTCTACCGGGCTTCTCCGCGAGGAAACTTCGACCGGCAGCAACCGGAACTTCGGCGTAGCCGAAGCAATAAAATACAACCTCGGCGATCATTCCTACTTCAGGATCTCGGGCGAATTGGCCACCCGGCTTCCCGAGCAGCAGGAAATTCTCGGGAACGGCGCCTTCGCACTATCGAACTTTTCGATAAAACCGGAAAAAAGCGTCAACGGGAACGTCGGCTTCCATACCGGCCGGCCCGGGCAGTACTCAGTAGAGCTCAACGGGTTTTATCGCATCACGCGCGATATGATCATCTCCGTGCCGGTCGGGCTGCAATATTCTCAAAGCATCAATGTGGAACAGATCCGGGGAATAGGCCTGGAAACAGACCTGACCGTATTCGCCCGCCCGTGGCTGGCCCTCAACGGGAATTTTACCTACCAGGATTTCAGGCTTTATAATATCAGGGAATACACCATCAGGTACCTCGAAGGCGCCAGGCTTCGTAATATGCCCTATTTTTTCGCCAATCTCGGTGTAAACGCCGACCTCGGAAGAGCCACTTCCGGCAAGCTGGGCATCCGCGCGTTCTGGTATCTCAGCTATGTACATGAATACTACCTCGACTATATCCCCAGAGACACCGAACCCGACGGTTTCCTGGGGCTTTGGGGAAAGGCCAGGATCAACGCGCCCAATATCATTCCCGGGCAAACGATCAATTCCGCGGGCATCGTCTGGCACCCCCGCTTCCTGGAACGTTTTTCCGTTGCCGCCGAATGCAAAAACATATTCGACAAAGCCATCTACGACAATTTCCGCGTGCAGAACGCCGGGCGCAGCTTTCATATTAAGCTGAATTATATCTGGAAACAAAAACAAAATCAATAACAACTTTTAGTGTATAAATCGATGATTCGCTTAAGATCAACCTGGAAAATAGCCGTTGTGGCCGGGTTTGCCGCTTTCCTTTCCTGCAATAAGAACAACGATCCCGACCCGGAGCCCGTCCCGGCAGACAAGGGGAAATACATCGTCCTTACCGCAGAAAGCGGGCAGGGCGCGGCCGGGTACTACGCAGCCTACGACAATCTTCCCTCGGGGAATGTAGATAACATCGGAGGATTTTCGCTGCAGGCGCGGGCTTACGGCGGATTCAGACATTATAAAAACTGGATATTCAACCGGGCCACGCTCGCGGGCGAAACCGGCGTGGTGCGGTATAGTCTCAATGCTGCGGGCGTCCTGGAGCAGAGCGGGTTTATCAAATGCGGGACTTCCGCCCAGCACCTCGTCGTCAACGAAACCACCGGGTTCTATTTTGATGCCGACAGGGGAAAAACAAAAATTCAGAAGTTCAACCCCACTACCATGCAGCGCACGGGCGAGATCGATCTGAGTTCGCTGGTCGAAAAAGGAAACGGCATCAGCACCAACGTCTTTACAGGCAACCAGACGATCGCGGCCAAAGACGGGAAGCTTTTCGTAAATATCACCTACTCCCGGGAAGGGGGCAGCGGACACAACGACAACACCCGGAAATATACGCTTGCTGTGATCGACATAGCGACGGAGAAGCCGGAAAAGACAATCGCTCACAGCGTTGTCAAAAACCAGGGGCATTCTCCTTCCGAATACCCGGCGTGGACGCTCGGCTCGGACGGGTCGCTCTATTTCGTAACCACCGGGTGGGATTATGACACGCAGAATGTCATGGTCCCGCAGAAATCCCGCATTTTCCGGATCAAAGCCGGCGAAACCGCTTTTGACGAAGCCTGGTCGCTTGTTCCCGAAGACCTTGGATTGCCTGCGGGAGGCCTGTTCTGGAGCATAAAAGTACTGAATGGAAAACTCTATGCAGACCTGCCGCAGCAGGCGATAGAGCTGCCCGGATTCGGCAACCTGAGCACTCCTTTTTACGATGTCTACGCCATCGACCCCGGCACAAAAAATTTCACGAAGGTGTCGGGTATGCCTTCCACCATATTCGGACATTCCACCGGGAACCTTGAGCTGGTAGACAACGAGCTTTTTATCCGGGTCATCAACGCCGACTCCGGCGTAAACAGCTACTACAAGCTCAACTCCAACGGCACAAGCGCCAGCCCCGCTTTTGCCATAAGCCGCGGCGGCCAGGCCAAAGGTTTCTCACGTCTCAGTGGAGAATAACGGCAGCATGCTGAAAAGCCCCGACAAAAGAATGGCGGAAAAAAAGAAATCTTCCGGGAAATCGACGTTCAACAGGTTGAACCAGTGGCTCCATTTATGGCTGGGCCTGATATCCGGTATCATTGTCTTTGTAGTCTGCCTGACAGGGACCCTGTTTGTGTTCCACGATGAGGTAAACGAGTTTGTCAATCGCAGGGCGCTTACCGTCGACGTTCCGCAGAATGCCGTAAGGGTTCCTGCCGACAGCATCATCGCCAATATGAGACAGGCCTATCCCGGTGTCGCAGTTTCGGGATATACGGTATTCAGGGATCCGTCCCGGTCGATACACATGATGTGCTTCAACCGGGATGACAAAAGGCCCTACCGGGGAATGGGAAGCGCTTACGCAAACCCGTACACAGGACAGATCATCAAAGTAGACTATACGTATGGCATATTCAGGTGGCTGGCAGCCATTCATACCAACCTGCTCCTGGACAAGACCGGGACCCATATGGTAGAGATCGCAACGGTGATTTTCCTGATCGAGCTGATTACCGGGCTTATCTGGTGGTGGCCTAAAAAGTGGACGAAGGCGGCCCGCGAAAAAAGCTTTAAAATAAAATGGAACGCCAAATGGCGGCGCGTCAACATCGACCTCCATAATGTGCTCGGCTTCTATTCGCTGGTACTGGCGATCGTCCTGACCGTTACGGGGCTGATCCTCTCTTATGAGCCTGTCAAAAAGATCTTTTTTATCGCTTTCGGAGGAAACGCTGACCAAAAACCGGTTTACCAGATGCTCCCTAAAGCGGATAGCCTGAAAACACCGCTACCGCTTGAATATTTTGTCAATAAATATTCGGGGCGATACCCGGATTACCGGCTGATCAGCAGCAGCGTACCCGGCCCGCGCAGCGGCGCGGTAACTGTCAAGGTCGCGCACGAAACCAGTATGGTAACTTATCGCGGGAAAATTTTCTATCTCGATGCCTATACCGGCAAAGCCATAGACCTCCCCGAAGAGGCCGTTAAAAATGCGCGCTATATGAATATGAACATTGCGCTGCATATAGGTACGTGGTACGGGCTGCCGGCCAAAATCCTGACATTCATTGTTTGTCTCATCTGTACCAGTCTCCCGGTAACCGGTTTCATTATCTGGCTCGGAAAAAAGAAAAAAGGAAAAAAACGGGAAGAGCTCCCTGTCAGGGCCGTACCCGAAAACGCCATACCGGGTACAGGCAGACCGGCGCCCCGCGCCGCTCCGGGATTCAGGCCCGGCCTGCCGGGAAAAAAGCGGACAGGATCGCCCGGGTAGATCTTTCTTACAATAACAACAATACGTTTAAATCAAATCGATAAAGAACATGAGAATCGTTTCATCCTTTATAAAAGGAACGCTGGTTGCCGCAGCGCTCATCAGCGCGCCGGAAACCGGCGCGCAAAAGCTGTCGAAAACAACGCCGGCAGGAAAAAATATTTATGAGCTGGCCTTTGACCAGCAGCATAAGGTCATTTATGTCGCCTCGGTGGGAGTCAAGGATAACCCCGCTCTCCGGCCTCACATTATCAAGCTCGAAGCAAAGACGCTGAAGGTGCTCGACAGCATCGGCATGGAGCACGGACCCGCTTTCGGGCTTGCCATTAACAATCGTACCCAGACGCTATACGCCAGCAATACGGTCACCAACTCGGTGCTGGCCGTTGATTTAAAATCCGGCAGGCAGACGCTCATCCCCAGCGGAAAAGAATCTTCTCACACCAGGGAGCTGGTCGTCGATGAGGACGCTAATATCATTTACGTTTCTGACGTGGTCGGCCGCGAGGATCCGGGACGGATCTGGGTTATTGACGGGAACACCAATACGCTGAAGAAAATGATCGAAACCGGCGGCTCGGTCACCACCGGCCTGGCGCTCGACAAGGAAAACAACCGGCTTTACATCAGCAACTGGGGCAGCCATCAGATCGGCATTATCGATCTCGCCCAGGACAAGGAGGTAAAAACATTCGATGCCGGCGGAAAACAACCCACCAATCTCGCATACGACGCAAAAGGGAAACGCCTCTTTGTGACCAACCAGGAAAGTGGCGATGTGACCGTCCTCTCGGTTCCCGAAGGTAAGCTGATCACGAAAATAGCGACCGGAAAAGGTGCGCTCGGCATCCGTTTTGATCCCGAAAGAAAAAGAGGATTTGTCGCCAACCGGGGCGCCGGAACGGTAACCGTTTTCGACTCGGAGACTTACCGGGTGCTTGCCGACCTGAAGACCGGCACGCATCCCAATACCGTCGTGCTTGACAACGAGACCGGCACGGCCTATGTGACGAACAAAGCGGGTGCTCCCGGGGGACAGGGAGGAGCGGCCGATCGCAACGGGGATACCGTCAGCCTGATCGCTCCGTAGTCCTGTTTATCCGTTTAATAGCATCTTTAGGTTTATCTGTGCGATAGCATCTCCGACCGGCAGGAGCGGGTACTTACCCGCTCCNAGCGGGTACTTACCCGCTCCTGCCGGTGTTTTACAGCCCTGCATCCTATACAAAAGCCCTGCTCCCGATTAAGCCTGATTGCACTTCCCTTAAGCAATCATCCTGCTCCTCTTTTTACCATGCGCAAGGGTAGCCATGCAACCCTTTGAGCGCTCTCTACGTAATCTCAGCTAAACGCCCGAGATGGCAACGCATGTCCATACCGGCCTGACGTACCTGAAAGCTCACTGATTGTTCAACCATCATCTTAAACCGCATGAAACCCGAAAAACAAGAAACATTGAAAAGAGGCGCTTTTCTGAGAAGCCTGGGACTCAGCACTTCTGCGCTCATGGCCTACTATTGCCTGGGAACTACGATGAGCTCATGCGGGAGCAAAAGTGACGATCCGTCGCCCGGCGGCAATGGTAACGGCGACGGGATCAGCGGCACCACTACCGGAAATGCCGTCAACTTCACCATAGATCTCACGAATGGTACCTATTCACCCCTGAAAACGGCAGGAGCCTACAGGGTCATCGGCGATGTACTGGTGGCCTTCACTACCAACAGCACCTATGTCGCGCTGTCCAAAGCATGTACGCACGAAGGCTTTACACTCCGTTACCGCGATTCCAGCAACGATATTTTTTGCTCCAATCACGGGTCGGAGTTTACGATAGCCGGCGCCGTGCAGAAGCGTCCGGATACCGGCGATAATATATCGGCGCTGAAGGTGTATAAGATCTCGCTGTCATCCGACGGCAACACCCTTACAGTCACCACTTAATTCCTGCTACCCATATGTACTACGCGCGTTTTCTATCCTTACTATTGCTGCCTGTCTTCGCAAATGCACAGGATAACCTGCTGGATGAGCTCGGGTCGCTGGACTCCGCCCGGAGGGTTCCGGTACAGGCCACCTTCAAATCTACCAGGATTGTGAACGGTCACTCGGTAGAAACGATGCGTAAAAAGCATCTTGATTTCCGCATATCCCATCGTTTTGGCAGACTGAACCTGGGAGCCTACCAGCTTTTCGGCCTGGATCAGGCCACCATGCGAATGGGCTTTGAATACGGCATCACCGATCGCCTGATGATCGGGGTGGGCCGCAGCACCTCCGAGAAGGTCTATGACACTTTCGGGAAATACAGGATCTTACGGCAGAGCACAGGGCCCGGGGCTGTTCCCGTTTCGGTCACGCTGCTGGCAAGCGCGGCCTTTGCGACGGTCGACCGGGAAGCCCCGGCAACTGACAAGCTTTCGTATGCGGCACAGCTTCTCGTCGCGCGTAAATTCGGCGAAAAGCTTTCTCTCCAGCTCCTGCCCACCTGGATCCACAGGAATTCTGTACTCCCCGGCGATGAGAAAACCACGCTTTCGCTCGGTGTGGGAGGAAGGTTCAAGCTTACGAAAAGAGTCTCGGTCAACGGCGAGTATTTCCTGGCGGCAAACGACAGGAAATCGCTGCCTGTCCCCTACTACGACTCCATGTCATGGGGAGTGGACATTGAGACCGGCGGGCATGTTTTCCAGCTTCATTTTACCAATTCGCTCGGGATGATCGAGAAGCAATTTATCAGCGAAACGTCCGGAAGATGGGGAAAAGGCGATATCCACTACGGTTTTAATATGTCCCGGACGTTCAGCTTCGACAGGAAAAAAACACACCGGTTTCCATGAAAAAATACTCCATCCTTCTGTTGGCCTTACAGGTTTCCTGCCTGTCGATGGTACAGGCACAGCCCGCTTTGTATGTTACCACGTCGGGATCGACCGGGTTTTTCTCGGAGACCCCGGTTGAAAACATCAGCGCCGCCAATCAGAAATCGCAGGTTGTTCTCAATCCCGGCACTGCCGGGATCGCAGTGCGGATGTATATACGTGATTTCGTATTCCCTAATAAGCTGATGCAGGAGCATTTCAACGAGAACTACATGGAATCGGACAAATTTCCCGTCGCCACATTCGTGGGTACGGTCAGCGCTCCTCCCGACTACTCGCAGGACGGCGTCTACCCGGTAAGCGCAAAAGGGAAATTCACCGTACACGGGGTTACGACAACCCGTGAGATCAAGGGGACGCTCACCGTAAAAGACGGAAAAGTGAGGATAGCCGCCGATTTCGAGGTTCCGCTCAGCGATCACCGGATCGAAGTTCCCAGGCTCGTTTTCGTCAAAATCGCGCAGGTGATCCGGGTAAAAGCCGATTACCTGCTGTCGCCTAAAAACTGACGTATTTTATTACAAATGCCAGTCCCGGAAAGACGATATCTGCATAACCGCCGGTAGTACCGGCTGCTGCGAAGCCCGGATCAGGTGGCAGACGGACAATGCCGCCCTGCAAGGGTTCAGTTAATGAGCTAGCCTTCCTTCAATATCGCGGCCGGCCTGATGTAAATGACACGCGAGGTTTGACTGATTACGACCAGGCCCGATATGACAGCTACCGCCAGCACGCCGCCAAAAACATTTAACAGGCCGACAGAAAGGTCCTTATCAATAGATCTACCAATAGTCATTGTGACCAGGAAGGCAAGCGGCACGCCCGATACAATTGAGATGAGGAGTATTTTCAGGAGCGGGCGTGCGGCGCTGGAAATGAGCTGGATATTGCCTGCCCCTACTATCTTCCTTACACTCAAAGCCTTTATATTCTTTTCAAAATGAAAGCCTGCAATACCGAATAATCCTATGCAGGCGATCAATATCAGCACAGAGATCAGGAAGGTCAACGCACGGTTGAATTTTGCGATGCCGGAATCGAAGCTGTCCAATACACGCTCTCTGTAATTGTATAGCTCCGGTTCGTACCCGGCAAAGGATCTCCTGATCATTTGACCGGTATTTTCCAAATCTGCTCCCGGCTGAAGCTGTATCGCCAGGGAACCGGCAGGCGTCGCCGAATTAAGAAATATGATAGGGAAAACTCTGTGCACATGGAACGACCTATCGGAAACAATGCCGGTTACCTGGAAACTGGCGGTGTCATTTGAAAACCTTTCGCCGATAATTTCCCGGGCAGATATTATTGATGGAAAAAGCTTTTTTGAGGCGGCTTCATTCAGGAGCACTCCGTATGCCCCGCCGTCCCTTGACAGGTTGGTGCCGGCCACCAGCGACAGCCTGAACAAATCGAGGAAATTTTCATCTATACTCGCGTAAGGAAGGCTTATTTTCGCATCGCCGCCCGTCGTCACTTTCATTGTGTTGGGCGTGGATGCATATGCCGGCAAATAATCTGCGGGGCTTATCCGCTGCACACCGGAAAGATTGGCTACGACCTTCTCCACCGGGACTCCGGCATCACGTATGCTACCAAGTACGTATATATCCGGCGGGAGTTTCCTGAACGAATCGTCCCTCACCCGCTCCTGAGCGCTTCTGATCGATAACGCAAATATGATGCTGACCACTACTAGCGTAAACTGGATGGCCAGGAGGCCTTCCTGCACACTCAGTATTTTTCGCTTTTTCGTTATCCCGGGGTTCTTAAGCACATTGACCAGCTTCAGGTTGGCTATAGGGACCAGGCCGGCGACCAGGCCTGTGATCACGGCATATGCCCCTGCCACAAGTATGAATAGGAGATCTGTTCCCGAGGGGGATATCGCTAAAAATGACGTCGCTTCGAACCGGTTCAGGATTAAAATGACAGGATATACCAGGCAAAGCGTGATCAGGGAAAGCAGGACGGACTCGAAAAGAACCTGCTTTAAGATATCGGCGCCCGACGCACCTGCGATTTTCCTTATCCCGATTTCTTTCGCCCGTTCAATTACTTTTGAAGCGCACAGGGAGCTGTAATTCATACCGGCGAGAAGGGTAAACAGGCCCGCAAGCACGATGAGATTCCGGAGACCGCCCCGATTATACCCCGCGTTCAGGTCGTTCCTTATTTTAGGATCCCAGGGCGAGATATCGTCTATATTCTGAGCGTAAAACTTCAGCATACCCCGCCCTTCCTCGCCGGCCTGTATCGATATTTTCTCCAATACCCCGTTTAAAGAGGCGAGGTTGCCGGGGGAACGGGTCAGCACGTACAGCGATGCGCTCCTGAAATCGGGATCATTTTCACGCTCGCGGGACTTCTCCCTGGTAAATGCCGCCGACTTGTCCGACAATATCGCCTCAAACTTCAGATGGGTTCTTACGGGGGGCTTCCTGATGATACCGGCTACGATAAAGCTTCCCGAATGCCTTAAGTTAAGGGTTTCTCCTACTGGGTTTTCTTGCCCGAAGAGCTTCCGGGCGGCATCTTCGGTAAGTATTACGTGGGCGGGATCGTCCAGCAGAGGGCGTGCCTGTTGCGGAAAGACCTCGAACCCGAAAATTTTAAAGAACTCCTCATCGCCAAAAGCGATATCCATGTCGATGTCCCCGTTTTTCCCAACCAGTTTATCCTGCCGGTTCAGGGTAACAAGCGATAAGTGCTCTACAAAGCTGAGCTGCCTGAGGCTGCCTTTCAGCTGCCGGGGGCACGTGGCCCAGTATTTTCGCCCTTCATCATCGACCGATTCGGTGACGACCCGGCTGATCCGGTCCATAAAAGGATGAAAATGATCCGTCTTTAAATGGCTGTTCACATTTGAGAGCAGCGATATCCCGATCGCCATGCTGACCGAAAACCCGGCGACGGACAACCCTGTCATCAGCTTGTTCGCGGCGACATTCCGGATAAATGCGTTAAAATAGCTTTTCCACATATTTCTGCTCTGTATCTACATATTCCAGGATATCGCCCGGCTGGCAATCCAACGCCTTGCAGATGGCCGCCAGCGTATCGAACCTGACACCTTTTGCTTTGCCGGTTTTCAGCACAGACAAATTCACATTCGAGATTCCTACCCTTCGCGACAGCTCGTTCAATGACATTTTCCGGCGCGCCATCATTACATCGAGGTTAACTACGATCTGCATCTTAAATAAAGCTTTCGTTTTCAGACTTGAGCCGGGCGGCAATCCCGGCGAACCCGCTTAACAGAAACAACGAGATGATCAGGATGTAAATCAGCAGGCTTCCGTCAAAAACCTGTTCAAGCGCGTGAAACCAGAATCTCCCCTTTGCCTCCTGCCAGCTTACAGGGTGCTTACCGAATTCCATCTGCGTTTCCAGACCTGCGTTGGCAAACGAATTAAAGAGTGCAGCAATAAACGCTATCCCGCACAGTAC
>MEDT01000255.1 GCA_001724175.1 Cytophagaceae bacterium SCN 52-12
CCCCGGGCCTACCCTGATCATACCGGCGCCGAGCTTGCGCGCTCCCATCCAATAGGCCAGCCCGGCCATAAACCGCCTGTCTATCGTGGTCATCAGCTGGTAAACATCTCCCGGTCCGCCCCCGGCCAGCCTGAAGGAAGCAGCTTCGTTAGCAGCCAGGCGCTCGATATCAGCATCTGTCAGATAAAAGGCCACGGGATCGCTCAGCGTCCCCGAGGTAGTGACGTAATCTGCCACCCTGCTCCTGGGAACGCACAGAAAGTCCTCGTTATGAGCCGCCAGGTCGTCTTTGGTCGTAAAAGGCAGCCTGGCCAGGTCTGCAACCTGCCTGATATCGCCGGCGACAATGCCATTCCTTTCAAACATCTCCCGGTAGAACCGGGAGTTCCGGGACACATAATGTATCAGCTCGCTGAGCTTGCCGCCCTGCCAGGCCAGCATTTCATTTAGCGGCGCCTGTGATAACTCGCTCATCGTGAGGCTTGGGGTCGGGACGGATAATGAACCTCAGGGATTGATCCTTGGTAAAATACGCCCATGCCCAGTTGTATAGGGTTGCTAATCGGTTCCTGTAATTGATCAAACTCATCAAATGTACGAACAACCACATGAACCAGGCAATAAACCCTTTGAAATGCAGCTTAAAGATGTCTGCCACCGCCCTGTTGCGGCTGATGATCGCCATGGAGCCCTTGTCAAAGTACCGGAATTCCGACAAGGTGCGGCCGGACAATGCGCTCTTAAAGTTACGGGCAAGGTTCTGACCCTGCTGTATGGCAACCTGCGCCACCTGCGGATGTCCCTGCGGAAAGCCGGGATCTTCGGTCGAGATACAGGTATCGCCTATTGCATAAATATTTTCGCTGCCCCTCAGCTTGTTGTAGCGGTCGACCATCAGCCGGTTTCCGCGTCCGAAAGCTTCGGCCGGCAGGCCTTCGAACCGCGTGGCGGTCACTCCCGCCGCCCAGATCACGGTATTCGTCTCTATCGTTTCTCCATTGGCAAAAGTGACGATATTGCCGTCAAAATCTTTTACCTGCATATTGAGCTTCACCTCCACGCCTATCTTTACCAGGTCTTCGTAGCTGTCCTGCTGCGACTTTTCACTCATCGCCGCCAGCACTTTTGAACCTCCGTCTACAAGGTAAATTTTTGCCCCGGCTCCTTCAAATTCTGGATACTCCTTGAGAATTACATTTTTCCGCATTTCCGCAAACATCCCTGAAAGCTCCACGCCGGTAGGGCCGGCCCCGGCCACGACGATAGTCAGCAGCCTGCGTTTTTCCTCCGGATCTTCAATGACTGTGGCCCTTTCCATCCGCTGGAGCAGGACGTTCCGCATCGAGACCGCATCGTTGATGGTCTTCATCGGGATCGCGTTTTTCCGGACATTCTCCATCCCGAAATAATTGGTTTCGGTACCGGTAGCGAACACCAGGTAATCATACGTCAATTCCCCGTTCGAAAGTATCACCCTGTTTTCACCGGCGTCGACCCGCAGGAATTCCGCCATACGATATGACACGTTGCGTTTTCCCCTGAACAATTTCCGGAAAGGATAGCTGATGTTGGAGACTTCCAGGAACCCGGTTGCCACCTGGTATAGTAACGGCGGGAAAAAGTTATAGTTATTCCTGTCGACGAGTGTTATATGAAAGCGATTATCGTCGGCCAGCCTGTTGGCCAGGTTGATCCCGGCAAAGCCGCCGCCGACGATCACTATTTTCTTTGGATCCATAGTAATGCACAAAAATTAAAAATGTACAAACAACTACCCGACTGTAGCCATTTTCAGGCGCTATCCATACATATCGCTTCAAAAAAGGCGCAATCAGAGTTCTATTTATCTGAACAAAATAGAGCGGAAAAGGATTCACGGGTGCAGAGGGCTCCGTAAGTTTTAATGATAAGCCGCTGGCTGTGTCTTCACAGCCCGGAATGAAGCCCGCATCAGTCTCACAGCTGACGCCTTGGAGCCCGGCGCTTTTATTTATAAGAGTTCTTCGTATTTTTATATCTTTATGGCGGGGCAGGTTGGCAAACAAATTGAAGTCTGGCGAATACAATGATGAATATATGGCGGATACGGTGGGTATGTAGCGGATTTCTCCTCTGCCTGATCTTTTCATGCAGACCGGAAATGCCCGAAGACGTTCTGTCTGCTTATGAGCAGCTGCCCGACAAAATAGATTACAACATCCACGTCAAGCCTATCCTCTCTGACAAATGCTTTTCCTGCCACGGACCGGATAAGGCAAAACAAAAAGCGGGGCTGCGGCTGGACCTGGCTGAAAACGCATATGCAGAGCTGCCCGAGAACCCGGGCAAATATGCCATAAAGCCCGGGAAACTCACAAAAAGCGAATTCTTCCATCGTATTCTGTCGGTTGATCCCGACTATATAATGCCTACGCCGGATTCACACCTGGCCCTGTCGCCTCGCGAAAAGGCCGTCCTGATCAGGTGGATCGAAGACGGGGCAGTATACAAGCCTCACTGGGCGTTTACAGAGATACAGCAGCCCCGGCCGCCGGCTACCCGCCAGGCAGCGCTTACCGTAAACGCGATCGATCATTTTATATTGGAAAAGCTCGACGAAGCGGGACTTGAACCTTCGCCCGCCGCGCCGCGGGAAATGCTGCTGCGCAGGCTTTCGCTCGATCTCACCGGGCTCCCGCCTACGATTCCGGAAATAGATAGCTTTCTTGCCGATACCTCGGAAAACGCATATGAAAAGCAGGTAGACCGGTTGCTGGCATCACCGCATTACGGGGAAAAAATGGCTTCGGACTGGCTGGATCTTGCCAGGTTCGCGGATTCACACGGCTACACTGTAGACCGGCTCCGCGACATGTCGCCTTACAGGGACTGGGTGATCGGGGCCTTTAACCGGAATATGCCTTATGACAGGTTCCTGCAGGAACAGCTGGCAGGTGACCTGATGCCTCACCCGACAAAGGATATGATCATTGCCACCGCCTTTAACCGTAACCATCAGCAGAATATGGAAGGCGGCATCATCGAGGAGGAGTTCCAGACGGAATATGTCGTCGACAGGGTCAATACTTTCGGCGACGCCATGCTCGGGATCTCGCTGAGCTGCGCTAAATGCCACGACCATAAATACGACCCGATTACCCAGAAAAACTATTTCGAGCTGTACAGCTTCTTCAACAATGTCAGGGAAGCCGGACAGATCTCATGGGATGACGCGCTCCCCGCACCCACGCTCCTGCTGCCTACCGCCTCGCAGGAAGTATCCCTGAAAGAGATCCGCAGCCGGATCGCCGGGCTGGAAAGCCGGCTTAAAGAAGAAACCGGCAGGCAGGACGAGCTTTTCTCCGTCTGGCTTAAAGAAAAGCACCACATTCAGCTGGACAGGGAAAAAGTCCCTTTGAATGGCCTTCAGGCTTTTTTCGACTTTGATTCGAAGCACCTTGCCGGCAGTATCGGGAAAAAGGCCTCAGGCACACTCAAATACAACGGGGGCCCCGTGAAAACCCTTCCCGACTTCTTACCGGGCAAGAACGGCATGGCGCTTCGTATGGACGGCGACACCTACCTGGACTTCGGCGACTTGGGCGTCTTCCGGAAATCCCAGCCATTTTCGGTAGGCATCCGTATCCTGATACCGAAAGACCTGAAAGAAGGCGTAATTTTTCATAAAAGCGATTTTGAGCGACTCTACAACTTCAGGGGATACCACCTCTACCTGAGAGACGGAAGGCTGGAAACCAACCTTGCCTATGTAGCACCTTCCAACGCCATTACCCGCGTATCCGAAATTAAAGCTCCGACCGAAAAATGGATCCACCTTACGTTGACCTACGACGGCTCTTCACGGGCTGAAGGGCTCCGTCTCTATATGGATGGCGACCCGCTGGCTATGAACACAGAGATCGACCAGCTGACAAAAGATATCATCTTCCAAAGGAAAGTCCAGCCGGGATTGCAGATCGGCGGCTGGGGTCGTGGGCTGGGATTCAAAAACGGTCTGGTCGACGACATCGCCGTCTATAACAGGGAGCTGACCCCTTATGAAATACAGGTGCTCAGCGGGCAGGCCGGATGGGGAAGCATTGCGAAAACTCCTGCCTCCAATCTTTCAGGGCAGCAACTGTCCCGGCTTAAAGACTACTACCTGAGCGCCGTATCCGGAAATATGCGTGATATAAGGAAAGAGCTGACACGCTGGCGTACTGCGCTCGCCGATTCGATGCAGCAGGTCAAAGAGCTGATGGTTATGCAGGAATATCCCAAACCGAAACAGGCTTATATCCTCCAGCGAGGAGAATATGCCAATAAAGGAGAGAAGGTCTATCCCAATACGCCCGCGTCGATCCTGCCCTACCCTGAAGACCTCCCCAAAAACCGTTTCGGGCTCGCCCAATGGCTTACCTCGCCCAAAAATCCGCTGACCGCTCGCGTAGCGGTCAACCGGTACTGGCAGGTATTTTTCGGCACCGGACTTGTCAAAACATCGGAGGACTTTGGCAACCAGGGAGAAATGCCCAGTCATCCCGGGCTGCTGGACTGGCTTGCCTTTGAGTTCCGCAAGTCCGGATGGGATGTGGAACGCCTCCACAAGCTGATGGTCGTGTCTGCCGCTTACCGGCAGGATTCGCGCGCCACGAAGGAGCTGCGGGAAAAAGACCCGGATAACCGGCTCCTGGCGAGGGGACCTTCGGGGAGATTATCGGCAGAAATGATCAGGGACAACGCGCTGATGGCGAGCGGGCTGCTCAATGAAAAGATCGGTGGTCCCAGCATCAAACCCTACCAGCCGGAAGGACTGTGGGAAATCAACAGCGCACGTTATCAGCAGGACAGCGGAAAAAATGTCTACCGGCGAAGCCTGTATATCCTGGTCAAACGCTCGGTCCCGAACCCTACTCTTTCTTCTTTTGACGCGACCGACCGGAGCTACTGTGTTGTAAGGCGCCAACAGACCAACACCCCGCTTCAGGCGCTCGTTACGCTCAACGACCCGACGTTCGTCGAAGCTGCCGGAAAAATAGGCGAACATATGGCGCAGTCGCCCGACGACCGGCAGGCTGTAACAGAAGCTTACCGCAGATCGACCGGCAGAGCCCCGGCCCCCAAAGAGCTGGATCTGCTCCTCCGTCTTTACGAAGCCGAATATGCAAAGATGAAAAAAGCGCCCGGAAAAGCTGCCGGCTGGCTTCGCGCCGGTCAGCACAGGGCAGCCTACACGCCGGATCCTGCCCGTGTAGCGGCATTTTCGGTCGTGGCCAGCACCATACTCAATTCGGACGCAACCCTCACCAAGCGATAAGATGCATCACCACCACGACGAGCCTTTCAGGCTTCATTCCCCGGAATTCAATGCTCTTCACGAAAAGCTCGACAGGCGGAACTTCCTGGTAAAAACATCTCTGGGACTGGGGGCGTTTACGCTGGGCTCCCTGCTTGGCTGCGACCGGCCAACGGGCAAATCCGCCTTTCAGAACGCGGAAGAAGGTGCGAGCTTTGAAGAGGAAGTGCTCAGAGCGCTGCCGCATCTCGCCCCGAAAGCCAGGCGGGTCGTGTATCTTTTTATGAGCGGCGGGCCGTCGCAGTTTGAGACTTTTGATTACAAGCCGAAGCTGGCTGATCTCTTCGGCCAGCAGCTTCCCGATTCTGTGCGTCAAGGCCAGCGGCTTACCGGGATGAGCGCCAACCAGAGCTCGCTGCCTGTAGCGCCGTCGGCCTTCAGGTTCAGCCGGCATGGCGCCGCCGGGACCTGGGTAAGCGAGCTCCTCCCCTACACAGCCGGCGTCGTCGACGAGCTTTGCATCATAAAATCCCTCTATTCGGAAGCCATCAACCACGACCCGGCCATTACTTTTCTGCAGACGGGCAACCAACTGCCGGGAAGACCTTCTATCGGGGCATGGGTAAACTACGGACTTGGTTCTATGAACAGCAACCTGCCTGCCTTTATTGTGCTGGTATCCAAAAACGCCTCCAGGGACCAGCCGCTGTATGCCCGGCTGTGGGGCAACGGCTTCCTCCCGTCCAAGTACCAGGGGGTGCAGTTCAGGTCAGGGAAAGACCCGGTGCTGTTCCTCAACAATCCGGAAGGCTACGACGGGGAAGACCGGGCTGAAATGCTTGACTACCTGAACCGGCTCAACCGTATCCAGAATGAGCCCTACGGCGATCCGGAAGTGGAGGCACGCATAGCCCAATATGAAATGGCCTACCGGATGCAGACATCCGTACCCGAAGTACTCGATATCAAAGACGAGCCGGACGAAGTTTTTGACCTGTACGGCCCCGACAGCCGCGATCCGGGCACTTACGCCGCCAATTGTATCCTGGCCAGGAAGCTGCTCGAGAAAGATGTAAAGTTCGTGCAGCTCTACCACCAGGGCTGGGACAATCACGGACAGCTTCCCAAAACGATCAGGACGCAGTGCAGGCAAACCGACCAGGCCACCGGCGCCCTGATCATGGACCTGAAGCGGCGCGGGCTTCTCGACGATACGCTGGTGATCTGGGGCGGCGAATTCGGACGCACGGTCTATTCGCAGGGGCAGTTATCTCCGCTGGACTACGGCCGGGACCATCACCCCAGGTGCTTTACCATGTGGATGGCGGGAGCGGGCGTCAAGGCGGGATTTTCCTTCGGTGAAACAGACGATTTTTCGTATAACATCGTTAAAGATCCGGTACATGTGCACGACTTCCACGCCACCCTTATGCATTTACTGGGTGTGGATCATGAAAAGCTCGTTTACAGGTTCCAGGGCCGCCGTTTCCGCCTGACGGACGTGCATGGCAAAGTGGTGAAACCGTTGCTGGCCTGATACGTTCGGCGCTATATTTGCTAAAAACACGACGTATCAAACCTTTTTACTAATTTTGCCATTGCCATCTTATAAAACTTACCTATGTACAATTCTCGTTTCATTGTAATTGCCATCGTCGCCATTATACTTGAATCGTGCAAAACAACGCCTCCTGCTGTCACCAATACCCCGGATCCGGGACCGGCCGAAGAACCGGTTCTGGTCAGGCTGGGTGATCAATCCTATACTACAAGAGACTTTGCCGCATCTTTTGAGAAGAACAAATATTCCGTGAATTCGGAAAAGCCGCTGAGCCCCCAGGAATACCTTGAGCTCTTTACGAATATGAAGCTCAAAGTGCTGGCGGCCCGAAAAGAAGGCAGCGACACGACCGGTAATTTCAGGGATGAAATTTCTTCCTACCGGGAAATCCTGTCCCAGAACTTCCTGAATGACAAGGATCTTGTCGAGAAGTTTGCCAGAGAGGCCTATGAAAGATCGAAAACTGAAGTTCACGCTTCCCATATATTGATCCGTGTTCCCGAGCTTGCCGCTCCGGCCGACACGCTCAAAGCTTATGAAACGGTACGGAAAATATGGGTGCAGCTTCGCGACGGCGCCGATTTCGGGGAGCTGGCGCTGAAGTTTTCGCAGGATCCCAGCGCAAAGTCAAACAAAGGCGACCTGGGCAGCTTCACCGTCTTCCAGATGGTATATCCTTTTGAGACCGCTGCCTACCAAACGCCGGCAGGACAGATTTCGGAACCTGTCAGGAGCGTGCACGGGTATCATATTATAAAGGTGCACGACAGGAAGCCCAACCGTGGGAAAATCCAGGTAGCGCATTGCATGGTCCTTTCGTCGGAAAAAGACGCTTCCCAGCAGCAGCAGGCGGCAAAAAATAAAATAAACCAGGCTTATAAGCTCCTGAAATCCGGCGAAAGCTGGGATTCCGTGGTGAAAAGCTTCTCGGAAGATCAGCGCTCGGTTCAAAACCAGGGGCTCCTTCCTGCTTTCGGGATCGGAACGATGGTCAAGCCGTTCGAAGACGCCGCTTTTGTACTGGCCAGGCCAGGCGATTATTCGGAGCCGGTACAAACGCCCTATGGCTGGCATATCATCAGGCTGGTTAAAAAGATACCGGCAGAAAGCTACGAGGAAGCTGCTCCTGCCCTGCGCCAGAAAGTAAGCCAGGACTCCCGCGGGAAGCTTATCGAAAAAACAAATCAGCAGAAAATACGCTCCCGGTACCCCATCACCGAGAACCTGGACGTGCTGCAAAGAATAAGCTCCCTGGTTGACAGCACTTTACTGAAGGCGCGCTGGACGATCCCCTCCCCCATACCGCAGGAAATCCAGGATGCCCATCTTTTTGTGATGAGCAGAAAAGCCTACACCGGCGGGGAGTTCCTTCATTATCTCAAAAACAAGCAAAAGCCGTTACCTCCCGGTTCTTCAACCGAAGTGGCTTTACGGCGTTATTACAACGATTTCGTCAACGAAAAGCTGGCCATTCACGCAAAGGGCCTGCTGGAGAAAGATCAGCCGGAATTCCAGCAGCTGATGCAGGAAATTACGGACGGCGTGCTGCTTTCCAACATGATGGAAAAATATGTCTGGGGAAAATCCCTGACCGATTCGTTGGGACAAAGACAGATTTTTGAAAGCAACAGGAGTAAGTACCAGTACCCGGAAAGAGCGCTGGCCACGCTCGCCATTGCGCAGGACACCGCGCTGCTGAACCGGGCCAGGAGAATGCTTTCCGGCTATCCTTACAGCCTCGGGCTACGGGGAGAAGACCTGCTTTTTGAAAAGAACGGAACAGACCTCAGCGCGGAAGCCGCCGGGAAATTAAGAAGGATAGTGACTGCCATGGGTACCAATCCGCAGTATATCGTGGAAATAAACGCTCACCGGGACGAGAAAGAAAACGGGGGAGTCAGTGATTCCAGGCTCAGCAATGTTGTAACTTTCCTGAAAGACAATGAAGTATCCCTGAACAGGATAGTGGAAAAGAATCATGACGCGCTGAGGAATACGTCTGATTCGGTAAAAAACAGGAAAGTTACCTTCGTGTACTATTCTACCTCCGCCCAGGACGTCGCCAGGGTATTGAACAGCAACCTTCCCGGAGGAGAAGAAGTGACCGTCAGGGACGGCTACATTCCGAAAGACGATTCGCTGCTCGGCGGACTCGAATGGAAAACAGGAGAACAGCTCCGTGCAACCTCCAGGGATAAAAAATGGATCTATATAAAAGAAATTCAGCCACCCCGCCTCAAAACGTTCGAAGAAGCGCGGGGAGCGGTCATTAATGATTATCAGCGGGTACTCGAACAGCAATGGCTCGAAAAACTGAAGAATGAATATCCGGCTACAGTCAACAAAAACGAGCTAAGCAAAGTAAAGTAAGGAGGCACAAGTTATCAAATCTGAAAATGATCATGTCGTTTAATTCCCTGTTCCGGATTTTTCAATCCAAATTTCTTATTCCCGCACTGATATTTTTCGCCGGGTCGGCGGCCGAGCTGTCCGCTCAGGCCTCTGTCAGCATCGACAAGATCGTCGCGCGGGTCGACAACTACTACATTCTGAATTCGGAAATAGAGGAAATGTACCAGGGCTATCTCCAGCAGAACCAGAACAATGTAGACAAATGCGATCTTCTCGAATCTCTTATCATCAATAAGATGCTCCTGGCAAAGGCTGAGATCGACTCGGTCGAGGTAGAAGAGAAGGATATCGACTCCCAGCTGAATGGCAGGATGAACATGATGATCCAGCGGTTCGGATCTGAGCAGAACCTGGTAGAGGCGTACGGCAAGAGCATCGACGCATTGAAATCCGAGCTCCGCCAGCAGCTTAAAGAGCAGCTTACCGTGGAGACCATGCAGCAGAAAATAGCGGGAGACGTAAAAATTACGCCGAGAGAGGTCAGGAAGTTCTTTAACGGCATCCCTAAGGACAGCCTTCCTTTTATCCCGGCCGAAGTCGAGGTGGGCCATATAGTGAGGCAGGGTACCGTAACGCAGGAGCAGAAGCAAAAGCTGCGCAACCAGCTTCTCGAATATAAAAAACGCGTAGAGCAGGGTGAGGACTTCGCTATTCTTGCCCAGATCCACTCCGACGATGTGCTTTCTGCCAAAGCAGGCGGTGACCTGGGCTTTGCCGGGCGGGGCGCTATGGTGCCTGAATTCGAAGGCGCAGCCCTGGCGCTGAAAGTCAACGAGATATCCGAACCGGTTGAAAGCAAGTTCGGTTTTCACCTCATCCAGCTTCTCCAGACCCGCGGCGCCGAATACCGGGCCCGGCACATCCTGCTGCGTCCCGACTACAACGAAGGGACCGACATCACCGACGCCAGCCGTTTCCTGGATAGCCTCAGAATACTCATAGAGGCCGATTCCCTTTCGTTTGCAAAAGCAGCCAAAGAGCATTCGCAGGATGAGATGACGGCTGAAATGGGCGGGCTGCTGCAGGACATGCAGACGCAGACCAGCTATCTCGCTCTCGACGCTACCATGGACCCTGTTCTCTATTTTGCCCTTGATTCCATGCAGGTAGGCCAGATCAGCAGGCCGCTGGTTTACCGTACCGATGAAGGACAATCGGCAATGCGCATCATCTGGTACAAAAGCAAAAAAGAACCTCACGTGGCCAACCTGAAGGACGACTACGAAAAGATATCCAATATCGTGCTCTCCAACAAAAAGAACACGGCCCTCGAAAAATGGTTCTCCAAAGCGCAGGGTGATGTGTTCATCAGGGTAGAGCCTGAATTCGGCAATTGCAGGATATTATCGGAGCTGGCTTCGGTAGAGCAGTGAATGAAGCCGGTCGGGCCGAAGACTACTCCGGCTCATTTCATACGCTTTAATGTAATCACGGTGATCTCCGGCCAGATCCCGATTCTGCCTTTCAGTCCCAGGAAACCAAAACCCCGGTTGACGTAGAGATACTTCCCGTCGCGGTTATACAGCCCCGCCCACTGCCTGTACACATATTGGATGGGGCTCCATTTCAATCCGAATAATTCAACGCCGAACTGCATCCCGTGCGTGTGCCCCGACAGGGTAAGGTGCACGTGCTGCTGATGATCCAGCACCACTCCTTCCCAATGCGACGGATCGTGCGACATCAGGATCTTAAAGGCGTTGTCAGGAACCCCGGCTACGGCTTTTTGCAGGTCGCCATACCGGTGAAAGCCGCCTTTGCCCCAGTTTTCCACACCAAGCAGGGTAATACGCTGTCCGTCTTTCTGGAGGTTGATCGCCTCGTTGAGCATCAGGCGGAAGCCGATCTCGGCATGTATATTTTTCAGGCGGGCCAGGTTAGAGCGCTTCGCTTCGGCACTTTCCCACTGCATATAGTCACCGTAATCGTGGTTACCGAGCACCGAATATTTCCCCAGCGGTGCCTTCAGCCCGGCAAAGGCCGGTATCCATCGCTCCATTTCGGAAGCCTGGTTATTGACCAGGTCGCCGGTAAACAGGATCACATCGCTGTTCTGCGCGTTCACCAGGTCCAGGCCTTTCTGCACGCCTCCGGGCTCGCTGAAGCTTCCGGAATGTATATCGGACAGCTGAGTGATGGTGAAGCCGTCGAACGCCTCCGGTAAATCAGGAAAATGAATGGTTTCCCGCCTCACCCTGTAAAAATGCCTGCCGCGCGTGAGGCCGAAAAGAATGACCAGCAAAAACAACCCGGAAAGAACGAGCGCTACTTCGCTTATATAGATATTTCTTGGCGGGAAGCCACGGAACAAACGGAAGACATCCTCCGCCAGCAGCACCGGCGCCGAAAACAGCTTGGGAACGAATACAACCAGCATCGCCGCCATCAATATTGCCATAAAACGCTGTACCTTGCTGCCCTTTCTTGGCATAAAAGCAACGGATACCATTGCCAGGATCAGTAAAATATCAATCAGCCAGTAGCCGGTACGTACCAGCGGGTCGGAAGTAACGGTTGTAACAGCCTGGAAAAAATAAAAATCGCTTACCAGGAAAAGCAACAGGATCAAAAGAAGTCTCGCAGCCATATAAACAAATCATTTTTACAAGAGTAGACGAATGGTTAACGAAATGACTTTAAAAAAAATCACGCTTTGCCCTGTATTTTGATTGCCAGTCGTGAACTCGTGGCCACCTCTTTCTAATCCCTTTCGCGGAAAAATCGTAGCTTTGCCCGATGGAAGAAGAAATGAAAACATGCCCTCTCTGCAGCTCGCCCTATGCATACGCCAGCGGTGACTATTTGTACACCTGTCCGGAATGCGGACATGAATGGAACCCGTCCGAAGCAACAGAAGCAACCGAAGGGACTGTAGTGAAAGATGCCAACGGCCAGGTACTCCACGACGGCGACACGGTGCTGGTGGTAAAGGACCTTCCCGTAAAAGGAGCTCCCAAGCCGCTCAAAGCCGGCACGAAAGTAAAGAACATACGCCTGACTGACGGTGACCATAACATCAGCTGTAAAATAGACGGCTTCGGCGCCATGGCGCTCAAGTCGGAGTTTGTCCGGAAAGCGTAAGGAAATTACAACTAATCAGCCCGCCGGGAGGTCTATTCTCCAAAAGGTCTTCATACCGGCCGGCAGGATATCAGCCGCTCTCCCTCGTCTCCTGACGATGGGAGGGTGAACACCGGTCTCCGACCGGATCGGGAAAATGCCGGAAAATATGACGGTTAAAAAATAAAGAACATGAAAAAGCTCTTATTTACTGTTATTCTTATATCTGCTGTTTCCTGCCAGACCGGCAGTATCAATCCTGAGAATATTGATTTCGGAAGATTCACAATGAAAATCCCCGGGAAATGGAAAGAGACAAAGCAACAGGGATATGACTCGTATATCTGGGAGATCAGGATAAGCAGCAAAGAAAAATTATCTATCGATCACGGCTGGTATTCCAACCGGCTGGAAGTTGATCCTGCCACACACGATATCAATTTTGTCATTATTGATAATAAAAGAGCAAAAATTGTAAGTCCCAGAAACTTTGGGAAGGGAACTACCGGTGTCTATTTTGACAGTCTGGAGACTACCAAAACCAACAGGTTTCAGATGAGCGGGACCAATTTAAGCCCAAAGAACCAGCGACAGTTTCTAAATGCGGTTGGTACTTTAAAGTTTAAAGACTAAGGTATACGGAGGCGGATCCGTGGTCTGTGAGACAGATCGCCAACGTCCGACCGGAATAAGCAATAAGGTCTTACCGGGCATTAAATGCTTGTTTATTCTTTCACCTGCGCAATCTGATCTGTGAAGACACAGACCAGGGTCATCACCCCTCAATAACCGCTTTCAGGTAAACACCCGTATGCGAGCCGGCATACCCTGCCAGATCCGTGGGCGTACCTTCAAATACAACCTCTCCCCCCTTATGCCCTCCTTCGGGCCCCATATCGATGATCCAGTCGGCATTTTTGATCACTTCCAGGTTGTGCTCGATCACAATCACCGTATTGCCCTTGCTGACCAGCCCGTCCATCAGCGCGATCAGCTTTCCGACGTCCGAAAGATGCAGGCCTGTAGTCGGCTCGTCCATAACGTATATACTTCCTTTCTTGTGCAGCTCGCTGGCCAGCTTGATGCGCTGGCATTCCCCGCCCGACAACGTGCTCAGCGGCTGCCCGAGCGTCAGGTATTCCAGCCCGACCTCGATCATGGTATCCAGCTTTCTGCTGATGTCCTTCGCCGTGAAAAAGGCCGCCGCTTCGCGCACGGTCATGGCCAGCACATCGGAGATGGATTTTCCGTCTAGTTTGTAAGCAAGCACTTCTTCCTTATAGCGCCGTCCTTCGCAGACCTCACAGGGCGTTTTCACACCTTCGAGAAAGGCCAGGTCGGTGTAGATCACCCCGGTGCCCTGGCAATTTTCGCAGGCGCCTTTGGAATTGAACGAAAAAAGGGAAGCATCCACCTTGTTAGCCGCTGCGAATGCCTTCCGGATCAGGTCCATCGTACCGGTATAGGTGGCCGGGTTAGACCGGGTGGAGGTACCAACGGCCGACTGGTCGATCACCACCGCCTGCGGATACGCTTTCAGGAATGCCTGGTGGATCAGCGAGCTTTTCCCCGAGCCGGCCACGCCCGTCACCACGGTCAGCACACTTTCCGGGATATCGACATCCACGTTCCGGAGGTTGTTTACATTCGCTCCCCTGATGGACAGTTGCCCGCGCGGCGACCGGTAGACAGTCTTCAGCGGCAGGCTGTGCTTCAGGTACCGGCCGGTAAGGGTATCCGAGCTCATCAGTCCTTTCAGGTCGCCCTCGTACATGATCTGTCCGCCATTGGTACCGGCCTGCGGACCGACGTCTACTATATGGTCGGCTATGCGGATCACATCCGGGTCGTGCTCCACCACGATGACGGTATTGCCTTTGTCGCGGAGCTTTTGCAACAGACCGTTGAGCCGGTATACGTCTCGGGGATGCAGGCCTACGCTGGGCTCGTCGAAAATATACAGCACGTCGATCAGGCTGCTGCCCAGGTGTTTGACCATTTTCATCCGCTGAGATTCGCCGCCGGAAAGGGTGTCCGTTTCCCGGTTCAGGGTAAGGTATTCCAGGCCCATGTCCACCAGGTGCTGCAGCCGCTCCGTCAGCGTACGGATCATCGGGGCGGCTACGGGGTCGTCTATCTCCTTCAGGAAAGTGATCAGCTCCCCTACCTCCATAGCCGACAGCTCGGCGATGTTGCGCTCCCTGATCTTGCAGGACAGCGCCGCCGCGTTGAGCCGGGCGCCCAGGCATGCGGGACATTGCTTTTCCTGCAGGTAAGGCATGATCGTTTTCTGCGTGCGGTCGGAAAGGGTTTTGATATCACGCCGGATATAGGCGCGCTCAAACTTTTCGATCAGCCCCATATAGGTCGCGTTCATGGTGCCTCCGCCGAGCTTCAGCTTGAACTTCCGCGGCTCGCTGTAAAGCAGCAGGTCCATTTCTTCGCCGGTGTAGTCCGCCAGCTTCTTGTCGACATCAAAAAAGCCGCTGTGCGCATACATGTCCTTCTCCCACGAAGCCAGTCCCGGAGCCTGTACTGCGCCTTCCCTCAGCGATCTGGAGAGATCCACAAACTTGGAAGCATCGAATCCCAGCTTGCGGCCGCGTCCGTTGCATTCCGGGCACATGCCCTGCGGGTCGTTGAAGGAAAAGGCATTGGCGTATCCTACCCAGGGCTTCCCGACGCGGGAAAACAGTACGCGCAGCACCGGCGATATATCGGTGATGGTACCCATAGTCGAATGCGACCCGCCCCCGAGGCGTTTCTGGTCTACCACCACGGCCATGCTCAGTTGCCCGATCGCATCGGCGTCGGGTTGAGGAAACCGAGGGAGCAGGTTCCGGATGAACATGCTGAAATTCTCGTACAGCTGGCGCTGGGCTTCCGTAGCGATGGTATCGAAAACGATCGACGATTTGCCGGAACCCGATACCCCCGTAAAAATGTTGATCTTCCGTTTCGGAATGAGAAGGTCAATATTTTTCAGGTTGTTTTCCCGCGCGCCGCGGATTTCGATGTATTCTGGAGTCATAACCGGGACGTGATTTTTTTTGAAGGGCGGCAAATTTATAAAAAGAGCTCCTTAAACCAAGCCGGGACAAAGAAGTATTTTTAGTAATCCCCGGCTAAGAATCAGCTGAGAAGACCTCCAGCGCTTCCGTGACAGAGGCCACGAAATTGACGTGCTTTCCTTTGTTGCTTTCGTAGATGAAGTCCCTCAGGCTTTTACTTGTGAATGCCGAGAAATCGCCTGCTATCGCCAGGCGCATGCGGTAATTGGAAAACTTCTGAAGAATATCCCCCGCCATTTTATTCTTCAGATCGAAGAAATCCGTCGTGATGTTTTTGCGGTGAAGGATGAGGCCGTCGAATCCCTGGTAATAGATATTGCCCAGCAGGTTGAGCGCGTCGTCAGTGTTGTGAACGATGGTATCGTCTGAAATTACTTCCGCAATGGCTTTGCCGCCTGCTTTATGAGATTGTATGTTCATTGACCGTAAGTTCGTTTTGTGCCCGTGGCCTGCGCTGTCTTCCGGGGCTTTTATTTTATAGACGCCCCCACTCACAGTCATGCTCCTTCGCCGGTAACTTTCAAAAATAAGACATTTTACCGCCTTTCGAAAAAAGTACAACCACATTCCTTCTCAATTTCACGCCAACTTTGAAAACCTGTTTTCAAGGTTGACCAACCATTTTCGCCTTCTTTCCTGGCTTACCGATTTTACCGATGTAAAACTTATCCAACTAAGATTTTTGTATCCCATTGTTTTAAAAACACTTTTCAGCATCACTTTCCTGATCAGGTTGCCGATCAGTAAGGAATACATGATTCCGGGTTTATTCATTGTGGTGATGATGGTGATACTTTCCAGGTTTTTGAGAAGCGGTACCAGCCCGAAGCCTCTCGGGTGATGATCATACACCACACCCGGGAATAAAACCCTGTCAATAAAGCCTTTGGTCATTGCAGGCATGATATCCCACCAGATCGGGAAAATGAAAACCAGGTGGTCTGCTTTTTTCAGGCGTTCGTTATAACCTATTACTTGCGGATCAGCAGGTTGGTGCGCTACAAAGGCTTTTAAATCCGCTTTTGACATAACGGGATTAAATCCGTCGTTGTCAAGGTGCATCAGGTCGACTTCATGGTTGCCTTTTTGAAGCCCTGCGGTTACCGCGCTTAATATGGCATTGCAGAAACTCCCCTCATAAGGATGATTGAATACGATTACCGTTCTCATTTTGTCTGTTTTAAGCTTGAGTACAAAACTGAGAAGCCGGAGAGACGTTGAGCGATAACAATTGTTAAGAAGTAATTTTTATCGTCTGTTCCGGATCCGGCTCAATGAAACGGATGTAATGCCCAGATAGGAGGCGATGTAATGCTGCGGAACACGCTGAACAATATGAGGATGTTGTTCAACCAGTTCTTCGTAGCGTTTTTGAGGGTTATTTTTAAGAAATGAGTACAGGAGCTGCTGAGATTGGAAAAGCCGCCTGAATAAATGGTCTTCCAGGATCTTTTTTAATTCAGGTGCGTTTTCTATCATATTTTGAAAGTCCTGTTGTGAGATCGTTTTTAAAATACACGGTTCCAGGCTCTCAATACTATACAAACTCGGCAGGTTGGTCCTGAAGCTTTCGATAGAAGAAACGCTGTCGCCTTCAAAGAAAAACCGGGTGGTAATTTCTTTTCCGTCATTATTGATCCAGGTCCGCAGGCACCCTTTTTCAACAAAAAACATTGTTCTCGAAATCCGGCCTTCCGCCAATAGGATAGTCTTGGCGGGAACCTCCACCTGTTTAAAATAAAGACTAAATTTGTCCCATTCGTTCAATTTTTCAGTCTCCGGTTTATTCATTACATTGTCGTTTGGGTAGGTCCCCAATATATACCATTCCGGCAAGACTTGCGGGATGTCCGTTTCATATTATTTTCGATGCGCATTCCGGGGCACCGGGCCTACCGCCGAAGCCTATACGGGATTAGGCGACCTTTATGTACAGGATGAGCGGTAACACCATGAAGGATGGCATCTCTGCCGGTTCTCTGGCTTAGAGCTTCCGGGGAACTATTCTTTTGTAAGAAAAGGGGTGAAGCCTGATCAGGCTTCACCCCTGCAAAAATTAAATCATTTACTTTTCTTCCATTGCCGACTCGTTGACGAAGCTTTCCGCTATTCCTGTCAGCTTTTCGTCCGCGGCCTTCTCTTCATCCAGGGTCTGTCCCAGCAACTGCTTGGCCTTCTTGTGCCCCATCATTTTCGCGTAGGTAGCCAGCGTTCCATACGTGGCAATCTCATAATGCTCGATTTTCTGCGCACCGGCTATCAGCGCGGCATCCCGCACCATAGTACCTTTAGCAGAATCTTCCAAAAGCTCCTCCGCTTCCTTAAGCAGTCCGGCCATCGCTTCACATTTAACAGCTTGGGCCTTTTCACCAATGCTCTCAAATACCTGCTTCAAGCGCTCTATGTGCCCGGCAGTTTCCTCATAATGTCCTTCAAAAGCACTTCTCAGCTCCTCGGAAGTCGCTGCTTTTGCCATCTTCGGCAGATTTTTATAAAGATGCTCTTCCGCCCAGAGGATATCTTTCAGCTCCTGGATAAACAGCTCATGCAACGCATTGTCCATTGATTCATTTTTCATATTGTTCATAACTCTGGATAGTTTAAGTTGATGTTTGTTGTCTGTATTATACAACGAACCCGGCAATTGGACTATTGTCAATTCATATAATATTCTTCCGCGATAACCTTTATAAAGAGTAAACGTAGCCGTGAGGTAAGGCTGCCAGGTAGTTATAAAATAAAAATAAAACGTATCTATGAATTAATAGAATTATTACTGATCATTTGTTAAGTTTGGTAACAGTAACGTATTCAGGAAACTTATCAGACTATATTGCTTAGGTATGCGGCCTCACTTCACGCCTGCCTGTACCAAACCGGCGATTTTACGGCAATAACAACCCTATATCTGGCTTTCAATTACTGTTGACAGCCAGACCGGCAATGCTGCTTCATTCACTTATAACCAATATATCACTATGAAAGATGACAAAACCCCAAAAAGGCACAGAGCCCAGGCCCGTTCACGTCGACAATCACCTCACCGGCAACACTGGCAAACGGATGACGACCAACGACGGCGTACCGGTCTACGACAACAACAACACGCTTAAAGCCGGCGAACGCGGCCCTTCCCTGCAGCAGGACCACATCTACTTCGACAAAATGATGCATTTCGACCGGGAGCGTATCCCCGAGCGCGTCGTGCATGCCAGAGGGTCGGGAGCCCATGGCATCTTCGAAGCCACTGCCGATGTATCCGAGTACACTACCGCCGCCTTCTTAAAAAAAGGAATCGTAACCCCGGTCTTTGCCCGGTTTTCTACCGTCGCTGGCTTTAAAGGCTCCACTGACCTGGCAAGGGACGTACGGGGGTTCTCCGTTAAATTCTATACCCAGGAGGGCAATTACGACCTGGTAGGCAACAATATCCCGGTTTTCTTTATCCAGGATGCGATGAACTTCCCCGACCTGGTACATGCCGTCAAGCCGGAGCCCGACCGCGAGATCCCCCAGGCGGCGTCAGCGCACGATACGTTCTGGGATTTTATCTCCCTGATGCCCGAATCGGCCCATATGGTGATGTGGG
>MEDT01000256.1 GCA_001724175.1 Cytophagaceae bacterium SCN 52-12
GACGCGCCCGGCTCCAGGATGACCATGCTGCTATCGGGAAGCGAAATTCTCTGGCGTGAAACAGTCGTATTCCTGCTCTCGATACCTGGAGGGAGAGATGTATGCAGCTCTCCGTGAAAACTGCCGTTAACAAAATACCAGCCTGCCAGCATAGCCGTTACAAGAGAAGCGGCGACAACGGGCCATAGCCTCAGGGAAAATGGAAACACTTTTGCTTCTTCGCCGATATCCGCCTTTTCCTTAATACTGTGCCATATCCTGTTTTCATTCTCCAGGCGCTCTTCCGCGATCTTAAAAAACGGATTTTCACTATGGTTGCGATAGTGCAGCGCCGCCCATCTTTCGACCAATGCAGCTTCTTCCGCGGTACATTCCCCGGCGCTGTATTTTTCGGCAAGCATATCGAACTCCTTTCTGGTCATCTGTCCAATTATTTAAAAATCTTAGTTGTCGGAAATAAACCCGTTGAGACGGTGCCGTATGGCTTTAAGCGACTTCGTGATGTGATACTCCACCGCCTTATCGCTTAAGCCCATCTGTTCTGCAATGGCTTTTACCGACAGGTCGTCGAGCTTATTCATCCTGAATATCGCGGCTGTCTTTTCAGGCAATTGATCGAGCGCTCGTTCGATGGCTTTCGACAGCTCGTTCTCGCTGAAGACGCGATCGAAATCGATATTTTCAAAAACCTCGCGCATGAGCTCATACTCCCGGTATTTACGCAAATTGATCTTCTCCCTGAAGTACCTGTTGGTCAGGTTCCTGGCGGCTATAAAAAGAAAAGCCCCGAGGTCGCGGATATGCGACGTGCCGCGGTTTTTCCAAAGGCTCAGCATGATCTCCTGTATAATTTCCTCCGCTTCTTCCTTCGACCCTGTCTGCTGGTACACAAATCCATAGAGCTGATGCCAGTACCGACGGTAAATGGCCTCAAAAGCTTTTGCATCGCTGCTTCTGAGCAAATTCACCAATGACCCGTCTGTCAGTTCTCCTCTTTGCATCTGGTTTTCCTCCGTTCAATTTCCCCTAAAGTTCCAGATGAAAGGCGAACCCCTAAAAAAAATCCGGTTTTTTCTGATTTTTTTTGATTTGCCGGGAAAACCGTACCATTCAACGGGTTAAGCAGGAACCAAAGCTTTATTCCCGAATTCACCTTATATTTACTGACTACGATAAGTTTTCACGCTAAACCGGCTCTATGTCCTCATCCAGTGAAATCACCCGGAAGGCCCTCAAAGCGATCAGTGCGCTGAGAAACCTCGATGAGTTTCTGGCAGACATCAAAAGCAAGCCTTCGTCACTGGAGGCTCCCTCCGAAAACCTCCCCACCGAAATCCCTGTTACCCGGGAGGGATCAGGCAAACGGCTTCAATTCCTGTCGGATAAAACCGGGAAGGAGCTCCCCTTTTTAACCGGCGCCGAACCCTTCTCCGATTACGGGCAACTGGCAGGGAACATTGAAAACTTTATCGGGATGTCGATGGTACCGACAGGCATCGTCGGCCCGCTTTCGGTACTGGGTTCGGTAGCGCGCGGCGACTTTTACGTGCCGCTTGCCACCAGCGAAGGCAGCCTGCTAGCTTCCTACCACCGGGGAGCCAGGGCCTGCTACCTGTCAGGGGGGATCACCTCCGTCTGCCTGATCGACGGCGTGCAGCGGTCACCCGTTTTCAAATTCGACAACCTGGGCAACCTCGGCACTTTCCTGATTTGGATCCTTGGACAAATCGAAGAATTCCAGCGGATCACCGAATCCGTCAGCCGCTATGCAAAGCTGCTGGACATGAAAACCAATATTGAAGGCAATCACCTGATCCTGACTTTTGAGTATCATACCGGGGATGCCTCCGGCCAGAACATGGTCACCATCTGCACCGACGCCATCTGCCGGCACATCGCAGACCATGCCCCGGTTCAGCCCAACTTCTGGTTTATCGAGAGCAATTTCTCGGGCGACAAAAAAGCCACGTCCCAGTCATTTGCCAATGTAAGAGGAAAAAAAGTGACGGCTGAAATTACGCTCCGGGAAGAGGTCATCCGGGATGTCCTGAAAACAACGCCGGAAGCGATGGCCGAGTACTGGCGGTCTTCTACCATCGGAACCATACAAAGCGGTTCGATCGGGGCACAGGGGCATTATGCCAACGGGCTCACTGCATTATTCATCGCGACCGGGCAGGATGCAGCCTGCGTTTCGGAGGCTGCGGTCGGTATAACCCGGATGGAGCGCACCGACGAAGGCAGCCTGTATGCTTCCGTAACCCTTCCCAATCTCATTGTAGGTACCGTCGGCGGCGGCACCTCCCTGCCGACCCAGAGAGAATGTCTCGAGCTGCTCGACTGCTACGGGCAGGGCAAGGCGAGAAAATTTGCCGAAATATGCGGAGCGCTCGTCCTGGCCGGAGAAATTTCCATCGCCGCGGCGCTTTCGGCGGGACAGTTTTCTTCGGCTCACCAAAAATTCGGACGCAAGTCATGAAGCTTCCCGCGCAGCAGAACGAATACAGCAAAGCTGAAGAAAACAACGCTTCCTTCCTCCGCCGGCTTTTTATTTACCAGAAAGAACGCTTTCCGCTGCTTGGACATGGCCTGCTGGTGGCGGCGTTCAGCTTTTCGGCCATTTCCTACTCCCGCATCTGCAGGGGCGCAGAAGGCTTTGTCGACTGGAAGACTTTTCTGGTCGGGATTATCACGACCATTTCGCTTTTTTTCCTGGTGAGGGTTTTCGACGAATTCAAAGATGCGGAAGACGACGCCAGGTACCGCAGGGAGCTGGCCGTTCCCCGCGGATTGATCACTTTCCGCGAACTGGCTGCTATAGGTGTTGCAGTAGTAGCCATGCAGATCCTGCTCAACTTATACTTTTTCCCGAAGATGCTCCTCATTTACGGGATTGTCATGGCCTGGCTGTGCCTGATGGGAAAGGAGTTTTTCATAGCTGACTGGCTGAAAAAACACCAGTTCTGGTATGTAACATCCCATATGTTCATCATCCCGCTTATCGACATTTATGCAAGCGGCCTCGACTGGCTGCTCGCCGGCGCAGCGGCTCCGGCAGGGCTGCTGTTCTTTTTCGCAGTTTCCTATATGAGCGGGATCGTCCTGGAAGTGGGCCGCAAAATACGGCCGCCCGGCGGAGAGTCGGAAGGCGTGCTTACCTATACTTCCATGCTGGGCGTCGCCAAAGCCGTATGGCTGTGGATGGCAGTGCTTTTCGTCACTTTTTGCCTGAGCATCGTAGCCTCTGCCTTCGCCGGCTATGGCCGAACTGCATTATTCATCCTCTCCGGCATTTTCATCCTGTGTGTGTCGCCGGCCATCCTGTTCCTGCGCAGTAACAGCAAAAAATCGTCAAAACTGATCGAATATGCATCCGCGTTGTGGACCATTTCGATGTACCTCACACTGGGAGGAGGCCCTATGATCTCAAAGCTGATGTTCTCATGACGCTCTTTCTTACCGATACCGAAGAAGACAAGGCAGACCGCTATACCATCGGCTCCAAAGCGAAAAATCTCTTCAGGCTGAAGCACATCGGGATGCCTGTTCCACGGTTTGTCGTCATACCCTGGGAAACGCTGAGCGAAGCGCTTCCGGAAGCACTTAGAGGTGCTGATGAAGCCAGAATAAGCAGCTACGCCGGGCCGGTCCAATTTGGTCCGGACTTCATGGATTCACTGGAAGCATTCTTCGGCGATGTCACGCATTTTGCCGTAAGATCGTCGGCTGCAGATGAGGACGGGGCTGCTTTTTCGTTTGCCGGACAATTGGAAAGTTTCCTTTTTGTCCCGAAAAAAGAAATCGAACGCAGGATAACGGACGTCTGGCGCTCCGCCTTTTCCGAACGCGTCGCCGGCTACCGGGAACATCACCAGATTGAAAGTTTTCCCGGCCTGGGCGTGATCATACAGGAAATGGTCGACGCCGATGCTTCCGGAGTGGCTTTCGGGGCCAATCCCGTCAACGGCAACCGTGACCAAAAGCTCATCAATGCGGTTTACGGGCTCGGCGAAGGGCTGGTTTCGGGGCAACTGGATGCCGACCTGGTAGTGATGGACCGCGCGGCGATCTCTTACACGCCGGCGCTCAAAAACAGGAAACTGGGCTTTGATCGTCAGAACCTGACCGGCACAGCCTGGACGGAAATCCCCGCAGCGCATCAGAACGGGCACGTTTTAACGAATGCGCAGATCCATCGCCTCGGCGAGATCCTGGAAGAGCTGGAGCGGGAGCTTCAGCATCCGCAGGACATTGAATTTGCCGTAAAAGGCGGCGCGCTCTACCTGCTTCAAACCCGGCCGATCACCACGCTCAAAACCCTGCAAACTGCCAGGGGGAACTATATCCTCTGGGACAACAGCAATATTATTGAGTCGTACCCGGGCGTGACTACTCCGCTGACCTTTTCATTTATCAGCAAGTCCTATGAAGTCGCCTACAAGCTGTTCAGCTCCTATCTCGGTGTGAGCGATGACGTCATCAGGCAGAATGAAAATGTATTTGCCAATACACTCGGCTTCCTCAACGGCAGAGTCTATTACAACCTGAAAAGCTGGTACCTCATGCTTGCCATGTTGCCCGGCTACAGCATCAATGCCCGTTTCATGGAAAAAATGATGGGCGTCAAAGAACAATTCGACATTCCGGGCAGCTACCGGCTATCTAAGGAAAAAGCCTGGCGGCATATCGTGAAAATGGCCGTACAGATGTTATTCAGGTTTATAGGCTTGCCGAAAAAGAGGCGGGAGTTCATGCAGCTTGTCAGCAGCACCATTTCAGAATACAAAGCCATTGATTTTTCGCAAAAGAGCGCACACGAGCTGATGCACCTGTACCGGGATTTTGAGCGAAAGCTGCTCCTCGAGTGGAAAGCTCCGCTGCTCAATGACTTCTTCGCCATGATCTGGTTCGGCATGCTTCAGAAGCAATGTGAAAGGCTTCAGGACCGGGTCCAGGATGGAGTCTCGGACGGGATCCAGGACAGTACAATCTCCAACCTGCACAATGACCTGCTGTGCGGCAGCCGGGATATTATTTCGGTAGAGCCCGTTCACAGGAGCATCGAAATAGCGGCGGACATTGCCGATAATCCTAAGCTGAAGGCCCTCTTTATCTCGGAAAGCGAGGCCGGGATCATAGCGGAGCTGAACCGGCGCAGCGACCCGGTATTCGTTAAGATCAATGAAAAGATCGGTCGCTATCTCCGGGATTTCGGGGAGCGCTGCGTCGGAGAGCTAAAGCTTGAGACCATTTCTTTCGGCCAGGAACCCTCCCGATTTGTCGGCGTGCTCAAATCCTACGTCGAAACTGGCCTTACCCGCGGGCAGTTTTCGACGGAGCGGGAAAACCTGATCAGGCAGCAGGCAGAAAAACAGATCGACGAAAAGCTGGCGGGAAGCCCGTTCCGGCTGTGGAAACTAAGACAGACCTTGCGTTATACCCGCGAGCTCGTCAGCGCGCGCGAAAACCTCCGCTATGAAAGAACCCGCGCGTTTGGGATCGTCAGGGAGCTGTTCTCCTTTATGGGAAAGCGCTTCAAAACGGACGGCATCCTCGAAAGCGACCGGGATATCTTTTTCCTGACCAAAGAGGAGATTTTCAGCTATCTCGAAGGCACCGCAGTCACGCAGGATCTCCGGGCTTTAGTGGCGCTCAGAAGACGTGAGTTTGAAGCTTACAAAAAGGCGGGGCCGCTTTCAGAGCGGTTTGCGACCTATGGCGCACCCTACTGCGACAATGATTTTTTCAGCACCGCACAGCCTGATACAATTGAAGGACACTTGAAAGGAACCGGCTGCTCTCCCGGCCGGGTAACAGGTAGGGTAAGGGTGGTACATGACCCCACCGAAGTAGCCTCCCTCGACGGCGACATCCTGGTGACGACCAGCACGGATCCCGGCTGGGTGATACTCTTTCCGGGCGCATCCGGTATTATTGTAGAGCGGGGCAGCCTGCTGAGCCATTCGGCGATTGTCTCGCGCGAAATGGGAAAACCCTGCATTGTGGGTGTCACCGGGCTGATGAAAACATTGAAAACCGGCGACCGGGTTGAAATGGATGGAAGTACCGGAATTATTAAGGTGTTAGGTGTTAGGTGTTAGGTGAAACAAATCCGATATGACCCGTAACCCGTTGATGGAACGCGTAAATTTCGAAATCATCCGGTATGCCAACTGCTGGGAAGATCCTGACGTGCTGATCGGCGGCCTTTCTCCTTCGCCCGGCAGCCGCATCCTATCCATTGCTTCTGCCGGCGACAACAGCTTTTCGCTGCTCACCACCGATCCTGAATTCGTCGTCGCGGTCGACGTGAGCAGGGTGCAGCTTTTTCTGGTCGAGCTCAAAAAATGCTGCTTTCAGAATCTTGAATGGGAAGAAACGCTTGCCTTCCTGGGGTTTACGCCTTCTGAAACCCGCGAAAAATGCTTCTCGGCCCTGAAACATCAGCTCGGCGGCGAAGCGCGCGCCTACTGGGAATCTAACCTGCCCCTTATCAGGCAGGGCATCGTGCACCAGGGAAAGTTTGAAAAATACTTTCAGCTGTTCAGCGGGAAAATCCTGCCCTTTATCCATTCGAAGAAGTCGGTCGAGGCGCTGCTGGCGCCTAAAACGGAAGAAGAACAGCGGGATTTTTATAGCCGGAAATGGAATACCTGGAGGTGGCGCCTGCTTTTCCGGGTATTTTTCAGCAACTACGTGATGGGAAAATACGGGCGGGACCCGGAATTTATGAAACACGTACAAGGATCTGTTTCGCAATACATTTTTGAAAAAGCAGCCCGGCATCTCCGGTCTGCGGCAGCCCAGGATAATTTTATCCTGCGCTATACGCTTACGGGTAATTTCGGAACGTTATTGCCTCACTACCTGCAAAAAGAAAACTACGCGGCCATCCGCTCTAATACCGATCGCCTCCACCTCGTACAGGGATTTGCCCAGGACACGACCCGGCCATTCGGAAAGTTTCATTGTATGAATCTTTCCGATATTTTTGAGTACATGGACGCAGAGATGTTTACCCGGGTAGCGGCTCAGCTGGCTGACGGATTGCACCAAGACGGGAAACTGGCTTACTGGAATCTCATGGTGCCGCGCCGCATTTCCGCAGTTCTCCCCGATCGCGTACAATACTGTAAAGCCTTATCCGAACGTTTGACAAAGAATGACCGGGGTTTCTTTTACAAGGAATTTATACTAGACCAGGCATGAGGCCTCATCTATCTGTTTCACTATTGCTGCTGGCGCTCGGCTTCCTGGCATTATTCGGAGCTGCCGAGCTGCTTTACCACCGGTTCGGTGTCAGGTCCGAGTGGACCCGGAAAATCGTCCATGCCGGGACAGGCCTGATTACGCTGCTTTTTCCGCTTATGCTCGAGAGCCACTGGCAGGTACTGCTCTTATGCGGCAGCTTCCTGGTATTGCTCCTGGCAAGCTCGAAATCCGGATGGCTGCCTTCGATCAACCGGATCGACAGGAAATCCTACGGCAGCCTGCTGTACCCGGTTATCGTCTACCTCTGCTTTTTGGCTTACGCAGTCTCCGGGAAAGGGCTTATTCTGTTTTATATGCCTATCCTCATACTGGCCATCTGCGATCCGGTGGCGGCGATCATCGGGAAACAGTTCCCGTGGGGCATCTACCATCCCTGGGGAAGCCGCAAAACGCTTTCAGGGTCGCTGGCATTCCTGGTGTCTGCCTCGGTGTTATGCTTCACCCTGTTTTACGGGTTTGAGCCGCTGCGCCCGACGTTGGTGAACCGGCCGGGCGCAGCGGCATTGGTTCCGGTTGTCGCCACCTTCTGTGAAGCGTTGAGCGTCAGGGGAACGGATAATTTCACGGTTCCTGCGGGGACTGTTATCGTCCTGCAATTGATTTTATGAAATAGTTTTGCGCTATGCTACTGCGACGCCGGGGGGAACTGCATGTTAAATAGTGGATTTATTGGCGAAACGGGAACAATTGAAAATACTTTAGAGGCTTAGATCTGTAGGATCGATCCTGGCTTAGCCCCGGGTTTCAACCCGGGGTAAAAAAAGGCCGACAACAAACGCAGGAGTGCCGTAGGCACGTTCCATATCAAGGGTATCCAAAGGGAATAAACCGTGTCATGAACCTTCACATATCAGAAATCAGCCCCGATAGCCCTGACTTCCACCTGTTCCGGAAAGGTCCGGAAGGGTTGTACCTGCCTGGTAGTCAGCAGCAAATTAATGCCGAAAAGATCCCGGCGGATTTTCTTACCGGGTGTTTTATACTGACAGACCGGGACAAGGTGGTCGCCAGAGCCAGTCTCTACGACAATCCTTACCTGCGGTTGCCTGGAGGTGGGCATTCGCTTACGATCGGCAATTATGAATGCGTGGACCAGGAAGATTATGCTGTCAGACTACTGGGCTTTATCACTTCTGTCGCCAAATCCCGGAATTACAAATACCTGATAGGGCCTATGAACGGCAGTACCTGGGAGGCATACCGCTTCCCTACCGACAATACCCATCTGCCGTTTTTTCTGGAACCGCAGCAGCCCCTTTACTATAACGACCATTTTCTCAAAGCCGGTTTTTCTGTTATCGGAAATTATTACTCCAGTATTGCAGTACCGTCTAATGAAGTCAGCCCGGCTGTCATCGCGAGATCACGGGCATTTCGAGAAATGGGCGTCACCTTCCGGCCGATCGACCTCAATAGGTATACCGATGAGCTCCGGCGTATCCATGCCCTGAGCGGCATCGCGTTCGCCAGAAACTTCCTCTTTACGCCGATCAGCGAAGCAGCTTTCCTGGAAAAATACGCGGGGATGGCCCGGCTGCTCCATCCTCAGCTGACGATCCTGGCCGAAGACAGGGATGCCAACCTGATCGGGTTCTATTTTTGTATAGACGACCTTCTCAATAAGGAAAGAAAAACCCTGATCTTCAAAACCCTTGCCCGCGATCCGTCGCCTCAGTGGCGCGGATTAGGAAGCGTAATGGGTGGTATAATCTACCGGAAAGCCATAGCGATGGGTTATGAAGCCTTCATTCACGCGCTCATCTATGACAACGGGACTTCCCGGAAGCTATCCGATAATTTTGGAGGAAAACAATTCAAAACTTACGCGCTCTATGGGAAAGAAATCAGTTAGTCATACCGGTCCCCTCAATGAGCGCTTTAATATCATCGATGTTTTCGACCAGGCAGCGACCTCCTACCCCGGCAAAGTCGCGTTAATTGAAGGGGATGAACAGCTTACTTTCGCGGAGTTTCACCGGCAGGTAGATGCCTATGCTGCCAGACTACAGGAAAAAGGGCTTGGAAAGGGAGACCGGATCCTCGTTTTTGTCCCTATGAGCATTGACCTGTACCGCGTGGTGCTGGCCATTTTCAGAATAGGGGCCACCGCGGTGTTCCTGGACGAATGGGTGAGCAAGTCCCGTCTTGAAGCCTGTTGTAAGGTAGCCGACTGCAGGGCATTCGTGGGCGGTATGAAGCTGAGAATGCTGGCTTTGCTTTCCCCGGGCCTGCGAAAAATCCCGGTTTGGATAGGACTTTCCTACAATCCGAAAGCTGGAAAACCTGCTTCTGTACCTACCGGCGCCGGGGACACCGCGCTGATTACTTTTACGACCGGCAGTACGGGCACAACTAAAGCGGCTATCCGGACGCACGGTTTGCTCAATGAACAATTCCGGGCGCTGAGCCCGCTGCTGAGCCTGAGGCCATCCGATGTCTGTCTGACCATTTTGCCGGTTGTCCTGCTGATCAACCTGGGAACAGGCGCGACTTCCGTGATCGCAAAATACAACAGCCGGAAACCGGGCGCGATGAAGCCCGGCCCATTCATTGACCTGATCAGGAAATACGGGATCAATACGCTCATCGCCTCCCCTTTCTTTGTCAGGCAGCTGGCTCAGTACCTGATCAAAACGCCTCAAAACCAGGAATTTGTCTCCAAAATATTCACAGGCGGAGCCCCTGTTTTCCCGTCGGAAGCAAACCTGTTCCGGGAGGCATTTCCCAAAGCCGATATCCGGATCGTATACGGGTCGACCGAAGCGGAGCCCATCAGCGCCATTACGGCGGAAGACCTTATCAGAAACGGGAAAAACGGGACTATCAAAGGGCTGAGCGTGGGAAAACCGGAAGAAACTGCGCAGGTCAGGATTATTCCGATCGTAGGAAAAGACATCACAGTCTCCGGCGAAACGGAGCTTGAGGAGCTGGCGCTTGAGCCGGGAGAGATCGGGGAGATCATCGTTTCAGGCAGACACGTTTTGAACGACTACTTCCGTAACCCCGAAGCCCTCCGCCGGAACAAGATCTTTGCAGGCGGCACATGCTGGCACCGGACCGGCGATAGCGGCTACCTCGACCATGACGGCGCCTTATTCCTGACCGGCCGGTGCGATTCGCTGATCAGAACCGGAAAAAAGACGCTTTCAACCTTTACGTTCGAAAACTGCCTTCAGGCCATCGACGGTGTCAACATAGGTACGGTACTCCTGCTCAATGGCAAGGTAACCGCCGTTATTGAGTCCGGAACATCAGCCGACAGGGAAAAAATCATGAGCTCCGTACATGCCATTTCCGGCGAGATTCAGGACGTAAAATTCCTCCATAAAATCCCGAGAGATCCGAGACACCATACAAAAATTGATTACGGAAAGCTGAGGGAGGCGTATTCTTCACTCATTTAATGCCCGGAGTGTGATCTTTTGCTGGTACCGCTGCTGATGAGCTCCGTCAATTCCTTCTTCAATGCATCTGCCATCTTTGTATTTTCAGCCATTACATTATGGGCTTCGAGCGAATCGGTCCTGAGATGGTAAAGCTGCCCGGAAGGCATTCCGGGAGCAGGATCCATCCTGGCCGGTGGCGTGAACCCGCCGGATCCCAGCCCGTCGATAAACTTCCAACCGTCTTTCTGATAGGCAAACATGCCGTTTGAAGAATGATGGATCATGGCATTGCGCGAAGGCTTCTGCTGAGCTCCTGACAGCAATCCCCAGAAGCTGAAGCTGTCTTCACCATTGTTCTTCCTGATCTCCTGTCCGGTAAGCTCCGCAAGCGTAGCATAAATATCCGTAAGACTGATCAGGTCATTACTCACCCTTGACTTCCCGATCACGCCCGGCCAGGAAACGAGAAGCGGGACTCTGTGGCCTCCCTCCCATATATCGCCTTTCTGGCCCCGCCGGCCGAAATTAGAATGATGACCGGACAATGCTATTTCTTCCTCCGGCCAGTACGCGCCGTTGTCGCTCGAGAATATGACGAGCGTGTTTTCGTCTATCGACAGCTTTTTCAGAAGCCCCGCTATCCGCCCGACCACGTCGTCGATATTGAGGACAAAATCGCCGTAGGTGCCCAGGCCGGATCTGTCTCTGAACTCCGGGGAAGGCATCCACGGCGTATGGGGCCCGGTCAGGGGCAGGTACATAAAAAACGGTTTCTCCGGGGCGGCAGCATGACATTTCGTGATAAAGCCCAGGCCTTCATCCACGATCTCGTCCAGGCACTTTTCTATCCTGAACGACTTCGAGATCTCTCCCCGCCGCCACCAGACACCTTTGTCCCAGTAGATATCTCCGTCTTTTGTGTGCTTTTTATCCCAGGCATACCGGGTTTCAGGCAGCCTGTCCCGGTATAATGCCGACGTAAGCGTCATTTCCGTATCAACCGTCTCATGGTTACGCAGGAACAGGTAGGGAGGCATATCGAGCGATGCGGGGTGGATAAAGGAATAGTCGAACCCATAATTGTTCGGGCCGTTTGTAACCTTCCCGCTGTAATCTACATTCGAGTGGCCGGTTTCCTGGTCAAAGACTACTTTGTTGTCAGAAGTTTTGGTTTTCCAGGTCAGTCCCAGGTGCCATTTTCCGATACAGGCTGTTGTATAGCCGGCTCGCCCGAGGATACCGGCTATTGTTTCTCTTCCCGGCTCTATTTCGGGCGTTCCGAACCCGCTGATCCCCTTTCCGCCCGACGGCGCACGGAAAGCAAACCTGCCCGTAAGCAGCCCGTAACGCGAAGGCGTACAGACGGAGGCGCCTGCATGGGCATTTGAAAATACGACACTACGCCCCGCCAGCCTGTCGATGTTGGGCGTTTTTACTTTGCTCCCGGGGTTCAGGCAGGACACGTCGCCGTAGCCCATATCGTCGGCCAGGATGATGATGATATTGGGTTTTGACGGCGCCTTCTGTCCGTATGAAAAGGCAGCACTGATAAGGTGAAGGGAAAAGCTCAGGAGAAGGGTTGGTTTCATAAGGATAGAAATTGACGAGGCAATTTAAAAAACAACTCCTTATCTCCAATCACCTGTGTTCCGGAAGCATCCACAGTTCAGGGCTTCTTCAGGATGGAATCAATAAAACGATATGCTTCCTGCCGTGTTTCGTAAGGGAAATCATGGACGTCATCCGGATATTGTACCCGGAGTTTATCTTCCGCTTTCAGCATCCGGTAAAGCGGCATGACATTTGCGATACCTTTTTCTACTCCGTGATAATCGAAATTGGCATCTCTGAGGGGAGAGCAGGAGAAGAACGCCCGGGGAGCGATGGCGACCATCACTTCGTCAAAATCGAAGGGGAAGCGCTCGGGCTCCAGTTTGTATTTTTCGCGAAGCAGGGGCATATAGAGCTCCTGCGACCAGGGACCCAGGCGGGCGCCGTACCGCTGTATGGCTTTTTCTCCGACATCATAGTAATCCATCAACGTCCAGCCGCAGCTCGAAACCACCACCTGCAGCCGGTCGTCAAATGCTCCGGTAAAAATGGCGTTATGCCCGCCGAGCGAATGCCCGATGATGCCTATCCTGCCCGGATCTACGGTATCCAGCGTTTGCAGCAGATCGACGCAGCGCATTTGGTTGAAAATAGCTTTCATGCTGCCCGATGTATAGCGATCGGCAGCGAAGTCATGGCCTTTCGCGTCCCCGAAGCCCGGGTAATCGGGAGCGATGACCACGTACCCCCGTTCGGCCAGTTCTTTTCCATAGCCCAGGTTTTTCCGGATCCAGGGTTCTTTTCTTGACCCCTGCCCGTCTACGGCCATTTTGCCCAGCACATCCGTGCCATGCAGCGCAACCATAGCCGGGAACCTGGTTTGTCCCGGCCTTTTGCGGGGGAAATAGAGGTAGGCAGCGATCTCTTCGCCAGGCGCAACCGTAAGGGTGATGGTATACCGGGTATACGCATTTTCATTTATGGTGTCACGATAGCTTACCTGGAACGGAGGGTTTCCTTTCAGCGCGGGAAGCTTTCCCATCGCGCTCTGCATGCTGTCCAGGATCTGCTGTCGCCTGACCTCCAGCTGTGACCTGCTGGTAATGGCGGCCTTGCGGCCGCGGTCGGAATAGGTCAGCAGATCATCGTTTTTGTTCTGGGCGGGAGCCGGTCCTTTCAGGAGCAGGACAAGGCCCAGGGCACAGATGACTGAAAATGTTCGTTTATTCATACCGGTTCGGGTTGCTTTGCCGGGCCCTGGAAAGAGCCCGGCCGGCATTATTTAGTGTACCCGGGATTTTGCTCAAGCTTGCTGTTTTTGTCCAGCACTGCCTGCGGAACGGGCAGCAGGTAATTTTTTGCAGGATAAAAAATGCGCTCGCCGTTAGGAGCCGGAATGACTTGGTAACGTTTCACACCACTCACCTTCTCTATTTTCATGGCATGGAACTGCGTGTTGAGCTTCACTTCAGCCTGTTTGGTACGGAGCAGGTCATACCATCTTCTTTCTTCAAACGCCAGCTCCACACGCCTTTCCTGGTCAATGGCCTGCCGCATTTGCGCCTGGGTCAGGCCCTCTTTCAACGCAGGGAGCTCAGAACGCGCCCTTACCTTGTTTAGGGCCGCGTAAACGGATTCGTCCGGCCCGACAGCCTCATTTTGAGCCTCCGCATAGCTGAGCAGTACCTCGGCATACCTGAACAGGATGTAATGTGCGCTGCTCAGGCGTAAGTTGCCGCTCACGAACTCGTATTTGGGGTTCAGGCCTTTTCTCAGGTAATATCCGGTGTTGGTCGCCTCGTTGGCGCTGGAAAGATCAAGCGTATTCGGAGATCCGGAGCCTATCCACATCTCCATTTCGTACCCCAGCCACATGCAGCCGTCATAGATGACGGATTGGTAAAAGCGCTTCTCCCTGTTTTCGTAGGGTTTTTGCGGATCATAGCCCGAGGCCGGGTCTGTAATCGGCAGCCCGTTGGCCATAAAGTAGCTGTCTACCAGCTCCTGGGTGGGTATGGGAGCGCTCCATGCCCTTTGTGTTCCGCCTACGAACCAGGCGCCGTGCAGGCCTTCGCGGCTTGCGCCCAGGTTGGTGCCTCCCAGGTAGGCTTTGTCAAAGATTACCTCGACGTTGTTGTTGTTTTCTTCATAAAACAGCGTTTCGAGATTGGGAAACAGATCGTAGGCATTCAGATCCATCACCTGCTTATTGGTGGCTGCAGCGGCTGCCCACCGGGACTTGTCATTGGACGGGTTTCTGAGCGGGCTGGCCTGGTACAGCTGGCACCAGCCTTTGAGCGTCAGCGCAGCTCCCCTGCTGACCCGGCCGGTTTCCGGTTTCAGCTCCAGGTCGTTGGCGATAGCGGTACATTCACTGACGATAAACTCGTAAGTTTCTTCTGCGGTATTCCGGCCCCTGAAGATCTCATCGCCCTGGGTCTGACGATTGAGGGACTCTGTAATAAGAGGTACCCCGCCGTACTTCATCCAAAGGATATGATAGAAATAAGCCCTAAGGAACCGCGCTTCCGCGAGGCGCTGCTTTTTCCAGTTTTCAGGAAGCGAGGAAGCCTCTACCTTTTCGATGAAGAGGTTGCATTTCCTGATTTTGGTATAGTTGGGGGTCCAGTCATCCCTGATGCTGCTTGGGTCGTAATTGGATTTGGCGTAGGTGGTAAAGCTGTAGCCGGACGACGATCCCCTCATGGCATTGTCGGAGAAGTTTTCGTCAGGGTCGTTAGTGTTGAAATATCCTTCCAGGCTGTTGTAGATATCGTTAAGGAACATATCGGCGTTGGGAGTGGCAGACCATGCCGTGGCATCCGCCACCTGATCGGCAGGCATCACCTCCAGAAAGTTCTGACAGGCGCTGAAGCCGGCGATCACAGCCAGTGCCAGGACTTTCTTGCTTATAGAATTGAATATTTTTTTCATATTTCTATCAATCTGAATTGGTAGGATTACCTGTCAAAACATGATGTTGGTTCCGATGGAAATTACTTTTTGCTGCGGATAATTCAACCCGGAAGTCACGACGGTTTCGGGATCGTAGTTGACCATCGGCGTCCAGGTGAACACATTCTGTCCTGAAACAAATATCCGGACGCTCCGGATCCTGATTTTCTCAAGTGCTGCCGAAGGGATACTGTAAGACAGCATGACGCTTTTCAGGCGCAGGTAGCTCGAGTTGCGCATCCAGTGCGAAGAGGCCTGGGTATTGTTGTTGGTCGGCGCGCTGGTGATGCGCGGGTTCAGCGCATTGGGATTCTCCGGCGTCCAGTAGTCAAGGTTTTGCCTGACCGGGAGGGTGCCTCCTGCAAATGCCCATACCGCGTAGTTGTTCAGGTAGATGTTCGACCGGGCTGCTCCCTGGAACAGCAGGTCCAGCGCAAAGCTTTTGTACGTAGCTCCCGGGTTAATCCCGTAAACGATCTGCGGGATCAGGGGTTTTCCCGTAACGACAATATCGTTTACGTCGATCTTCTGGTCGCTATTGGTATCCTGGTACCGGATGTCGCCCGGCCTTACCTTGCCCCACGGCTGGGTAGCGATACCGGACTTCAGGTTGCCCTGGTCGTCAAAGTCGTCCACCTGGAAGTAGCCCAGGGATTTATAGCCGAACTGGGTACCCAGCGCGCGTCCGGTCTGCCTCCTGTTCGGGTTGTTATAAGTAGTAGCCGGTTCAAAAACCTTCAGCATGGTGTTTTTGGCAAAGGTGAAGTTGCCGGAAAGCGTCAGGCGAAGGTCTTCGCTGACCCTGTATTGGGTAGAGGCCATCAGGTCTATCCCGTGGTTTTTCATTTCGGCAGCGTTTTCCTGGCTTACGGCAATTCCGTATTCCGAAGGAAGGACAGCCTGGGGAGCGGCGAGCATGTTCGCTCTTTTCTCAAAGAAGTAGTCAATCTCCATATTGAGAAGACCTTTCCAGAGCGAGAACTCGAGCCCGACATCCGTCTTGCGTGCCCTTTCCCAGGTAATCTTTATATTGGCTTCGGGACGCTCCCGCAATCCCTGAACGGCAGCTCCGCCTAATACATATGCCGGGCCGTAAACGCCATAGGTGCTCAGGTACTGGAAGGGCGAGCCTGCCAGGGCGCCCACTTCCCCGTAAGAAGCCCTCAGTTTCAGGTTATCCAGCCAGCGAACATTGTTTTTCAGGAAATTTTCCTCCGACAGGCGCCAGCCCACGGATACGGCAGGGAAGAAACCGAAGCGGCTTTCCCGCGGGAAGTAGTAGCTGCCGTCATAACGGCCGCTGGCTTCCAGAAGATACCTGGAATCATAGTCGTATTGCAGACGGTATACAAAGCCGATCTGGCGGGCCCGGGTAGAGTAGCCGGAGTTGTTGATATCGGCCTGGCTTGAGCTACCCATATTGAGCTCGTCTATGCTCAGGTTGTAGTTTTTGCGCACAGCGCCCATGGTAGTCGAGTCATTGCTTTTGGCCTCGAACAGGGCAAGCACTCCTACGTTGCTTTTACCGAAAGTGGC
>MEDT01000257.1 GCA_001724175.1 Cytophagaceae bacterium SCN 52-12
CTCCGTAGTGCAGCGCTCCGTAAACATTGTCCCCGTCTTTTCCGGCCCCGACCCTTCCGTCCGACCAGGTAGGGGCATAGATAGGCGCCGTGATACCAATGAGATATAAAGGATCCAGCGTAGGTTGATTCGCCGTAACTCTCCGGAAGTTAAAATCGACGGCAGCCGATAAATATTTGTTGATTGTAATATCGTTGTTGACCCGGGCTGTTATCCGCTGATAGTCGCGGTGGTCATAAAGCGCTGTGGTCTTATCATATCCGAAAGAAACACGGGAGCTGATGGATTTACCGGAGCCTGAAATACTGAGGATATGACTGGTTCTGGGCGCCGATTTTTTTATCAGCAGAGACTGCCAGTCAGTGATCGGGTAAAGATCGGGATTTTCGCGGTTCAGCTGGAAATAGTTGTCGACCAGATCCTTGGAATAGAGAGGGTATTCGTTGCTATTGTTATTATTATCGTTCCATCTGAGCTCGTTGGTCAATTGCAGATAACGTTGAGCTCCGACATAGTCCGGCATCCTGGTAGGTTTTTCTACCCCGTATTCTACTGTATAGTCCAGGTTTATTTTGCCACTTTTCGCTCTTTTGGTCGTTACCAGGATGACCCCGGCTGCTGCGCGCGATCCGTAAATGGAGGCAGAGGCTGCATCTTTGAGTACGGAAATGCTTTCGACATCATTGGGGTTGACGTGGTTGATATCATCGATCGGTACGCCGTCGAGAATAATCAGCGGGTTGGCTCCTGCGCTGGTAATTGTAGTGATTCCCCTTACCCGGATTTGCGCGGTCGCTCCGGGGGCGTTATTGGTACGGGTGACCATAACGCCCGGGATAGAACCCTGCAGCGCCTGCGAAATCTGTGTCGTTTTACGGGCAGCTATTTCTTCTCCTTGTACCATCGAAACAGCTCCGGTCAGGTCTTTCTTCTGCTGCGTACCGTATCCGACTACCACAAGCTCTTCCAATGTTTTATTATCGACTTCAAGGGTAACTTCAATATTGGTCCTGTTCTCCACCGGGATCTCCTGGGACAGGTATCCTACGAAAGAAAATATCAATACGATGTTATCTCCATCCACGTCGATTACAAAAGAGCCGTCGCTATTGGAAGTTGTACCCAGCTGAGTTCCTTTCAGCAGGATCGTCACGCCGGGCAGGGGCTCTCCTTTTTCGTCATGGACCCTTCCGCGGATGGTCTTGAAAGCGGGGATAATTTCCGTGGCTTCTTCTGCTGCTGCCTGCGGTTCGGGTTCCGGTGCAGCCTTTTTGACAGGGTAGATCACAATGCTGCGGTTCAACTGCTTATAGCTGAGGGGGGTATTCCTGAGACTTCTTTCAAGGATTTCCTTAACAGAATAGTTTCCCTTCGGCAGGCTCACGCGGTAGGAGCTGATTTCCCTGCGGTTATAGGCAAACTGAAGATTGGTCAGCTTACCCAGCTTGTTGAAGACGGAGGTAATCTGCTCGTTCCTTAATTCCAGCGTCAGCTCCAGCTTTTCCAGGTTCTGGCCCTTAGCCGGATCGGCCCATAACGCCTGCATGCTGACCATCACCAGTAATGCATAGCAAAAACTTACCCTTATCATAAATCTAAATGCAGGGCTTCGAAAGAAACGGGTAACCGCCTTCTTCCGGGAACGGTTAGGTTCCGTAAAGAATAAATACATAACTTACGTAGTTTTTAAGGTTTTCCAAATAGATTTTAAAAACGTTTTATAAGCCATCCGGGGACCAGCCGGGTGGCTTTTCGTTTATGAAAATAGAGTGCTCCGGGGCTAACCATCATCTATATACTTTTCCATTTTTATAGAGAGTTTCATGGGCTTAGTTACAAGTTCTGTCTCCGTCGATCACCACCTCGGAGCCATCGCTCACATAAGAATAGCGAAAGTCGTGTATCGTGCTGATTACTTCCAGGATATGATCCAGGCTCTCGTTATAAAGAAAGGATGCCGTTATGGGGCAATCTTTCAGCATCTCTTTTTTGAAGCTTACTTTTACGCCGAATTTCTGGTATAATTTTTCTGCGGCTGCTCCCACGGCAATATCATCAAATATCAGGAACCCTTTTTGCCATTCGGTAGCAACGCTCGATTTCAGATCTTTCTTCAGGTAAGTGTTGTTGGCCGTATTGATGGTAAGCTGCTGATCGGGCAATAGCAGATCGTACGTCCGCGACCCGGTTCCTACACTTACTTTTCCCCTTGCTACCGTGACCTGCACTTCGTTGTTCCCGGGTAATGATTTGATATTGAAGGCGGTACCTAGCACCGTTGTTTTCACTTCCCCGCTCTTTACAACAAAAACCCTGGCCGGATCATGCCTGATGTCGAAGAACGCCTCTCCCTGCAGATTAACTTCCCGGGCAGCCTTTCCGAAGCTGTCATTATCATAGGTCAGCTCGGCGCCGTCGTTGAGCAGTACGGTGCTGCCGTCGGGCAGATGAACCAGTTGTTTATCTAAAAAACGGGTAAGAGATGCCTGGGGCGCGGATGCCGGGCGCTCCGTTTGTGCTGAAAGCGGTGGCGTGCCCCGCTCAGAGCTGAAAGAAGTATACCAGAGGCCGGCAGCAACTGCCATCGCGGTAAAAGAAGCTGCAATCGCCCAAAACCTGAAAAAAGTCTGCGAACCGGCTTCCTTTTTTTGGAAGTGGACTGTAGTAGTCTGGCTGATCTCACTCTTAATCTTTTCTTCATATAGTTTGTTCATCCTGGCGGCTTCGGAAGCAGAATCAGGGTGATCAATTTCGTTCTTAAGCGAATTAAGCACGTCCCTTTCTATTTGCGCATCAAAATCTCCCGATACGATCAGTTCATACAGTTGCTTCCTCCCTGCTTTTGAGGATGTTCCGTCCAGGTAGCGGCGGAGTAGTTTGTCAAATTCGGCTTGCCCGTTTTCCATATTGACTTAATCCCTGACGGGTTTATAAAAATAACAGTACTCTTTTGTAGTTAATGAGTAAAAAAATGAAAAGAGTAACTAGTCAGGAGCGAAAAAAGTTGAGGAAATTAAACTAACCCCGGCCTGTGTCCTCACAGACCACGGAACAGTCCACGGATCTTATGAAAAAAGCGCCAGCACAAGGATAAATACCTCGGAAGTCCTGTTCGATATGTAGTTACGGACCGACCGGAAGGCAGCCGTAATGTGGTTATTCACCGTGCTTGGGGAGAGGTTGAGCTCGCGGGAAATCCTTTCATGGCTCAGCCCTTTCAGCTTGGCCATCTCGAAAATCTTCTTCTGCTGCGGGGGAAGCAGGTCGATCGCCCTGCTGATCTGGGCGAAGCGTTCATCTTCCTCGCCGGCGGGCTCCTCGCTCAGATCGATGAAAAATTCTTCTTCCGAGCTGATGAGAACGGCCCTGTCTTTCAGCAGCCGGAAGCACTGATTCCTGGCCAATACAAAAATGTAATTCTCAGGAGAGTCGATTCTGCCTATTTTCGCACGGTTTGCCCAAAGCGTCAGAAAAGTATCCTGCACTACATCTTCCGCGAGCTCTGCATTCCGCAGGTAGCGGCAGGCGGTGCGGTAGATCCCCGCGGAAAAATGATCATACAATACCCGGAAGGAAGGTTCGTCGCCTGAGGCAACCAACTCCAGCAGTTCCCGGTCAATATGTGCATTTCTACCCGCCAACTGGTTTTCAGGATATGAGGCTTAAAAGTATTGGTTGTCGCAACAATAAACAAATATACATTTGAAAATTGCAATAACGGGCTTTTATCTTCTCACGCCTCCTCCTCGTAAAATATTTTATAGAACTTCCGCCCCTTTTCGTCAGTCCCCTGCTCGATGAGGTCGCGGTATTAAGGCAATTGGTTTTCTACGTAGTCCAGCATTAGATCTATCGTCTGCTTCAAAGGGCTTATTTTCGTCGCCAGAATGTCCCAGATTAGTTCAAGATCTACTCCAAAGTATTCGTGTACAATAAAGTTTCGGAACGCAACAACTTTTTTCCATTCTATCTCCGGAAAAGCGGCTTTGATTGTATTAGACAAATGGTTGGCTGCTTCTCCAATAATTTCAAGCTGGCGCTCGACAGCAAATCGCAATAGAGGCTCTTCATAAAGGCTTTCTTTATTTTTTTCTCTCAGGAAAGATTCAAGATATGTGATTGCCTGCCGGATATGGAGGAGACGAATTTTATCAGAAAGCCAGCTTTTTTTCATAGATCAGCCTCTTTTCCTCGTCGATTATCGGTTTAATAAACTCCGATAGACCATTGGAACTTACCAGGTCTACCGGAACTCCGACTAATACGGAGAGTTGTTCCTGCATGTCTAAAAAGGTAAAGAAATCGGCTCCGTTTTCATAATCGAGATCGACCAGTATATCCAGGTCGCTTTGAGGGGTGGATTCTTTACGAGCAGCGGAGCCGAACAGGAAAGCCCGTTTTACAGGTTTATCTTTAAAAAAAAGGGCCAGTTGGTCGGTTAATTCATTCGTAACCATTTTTCAGCGTCAGTTTGTTTACGTGAAGATACAAATAATTCCGCTCGGCAGCTATCTTCACTCATCACGCCTCCTCCTCGTAAAATATTTTATAGAACTTCCGCCCCTTTTCGTCAGTCCCCTGCTCGATGAGGTCGCGGTTGCCATGGATGTAGATGTGAAAGTTTTTATCGAGCTTCAGCACGCTTTTGAAAATGCGCGATTGCTTCTTAACCGTCTGCGGGGCGATCTCGAACTTGTCGTAGATCTCAATTTCCTTCTCCTGCCGGTAGCTCTGGTCGAAGTGCTGGAAGGCGTCGATCACGTTCGGGTCAGAGAATACTTCCTTTTCAAATTCCTGCTTATCGAAGAGTTCCTTTTTCTTAAAATAATCGACAGAGCGGTTGAGCAGGTCGATCTGGTCGGCTTTGGTCACTTCAAAATCCTGGGTAATCTGGTTGGCAATGAAGTCTCTTGCCATATTCATGAAGTGATGGGTGTTGTTGACATGGTCGTTCTTGAGCCGGTGGTTGATGAAGTCATCCTGCCAGTAGGAGGTCTCTCCACCGTTGTTGTCTATGATCAGGATAGTATAAGGCTCTTCCGTAAAAAGGACCAGGCACGCCTTATCGGGCTTTTTACCTCCTATGCCTTTCCGGATGGCGTAGCCGACCTCGTCGCCTGAAACCGACGTTTCGATAAAGCTTTCCTTATCTTCGTATTTATAGATCCCTAATCCTTCGAGCTCGCGGTTATTGATTCTGATCCCGTCGAATTTGGCCACGAACAGGTCCCCGCTTTTGATGTTGGGATGGGTAGAGGAAGCAATAAGGTGACGGAGAATATCTTTCGAAATCGTGACGAAATCTTCTTTTTCTTCAAAAAGATTCTTCAGCAGGTTAAACAATACGTTATACCCGATGCCTACCTCATGCTTGAACTCGTACGTCTGGGCCTGGGAAGTGAAAGGCTTCAGAAGCGTTTTTTTGAAAACAGCTTCCTCTTCTTCAGTGATCTGTACAGGTCTATCGTTGAGTATGCTATTGTCATCTTCCGATCCTGCCCGGTGCAGGATCAGGTTTCTGATAAGTGTTCCGTCGATTTGAATCATAGTGTTCGGGTAGCCATAAGGCTTTCAGTTACATTTTCAGCGACCGCAAAAATACAGGAAAATAACGGCCGGGAAAGCCGCACCTGTAAACCGGCCTGAATGGACGATGCTACTGCGGGATAATGCTGCTGCCGGGGACCATGCTGTTCCCGGGGACCTCCCCCTCTCCTGCAAAGGAGAGGGGGCCAGGGGGTGTGGTTCCCCAAATTTTTGCAAATTGCACCCCGATTTCAGAGGAAGCTATGAAAGTATGCATTGCAGAGAAACCCAGTGTAGCAAGGGATATCGCCGAAATATTGGGTGCAAAACAGCGCAGGGAAGGCTATTATGAAGGAAACGGCTACCAGGTTACCTGGACCTTCGGCCACCTCTGTACCCTGAAAGAGCCGCACGACTATACGGAACGCTGGAAAACCTGGCGGATAGAGGAGCTCCCTATGATCCCGCCCGGCTTCGGAATAAAGCTCATTGAAAATAAGGGGGTTGAAAAACAGTTCTCCATCATTGAAACGCTTGTCAGGAACTGTGAGGAGGTGATCAATTGCGGGGATGCGGGGCAGGAAGGAGAGCTGATCCAGCGCTGGGTGCTGCTGAAGGCAAAATGCAAGGCTCCCGTCAAGCGCCTCTGGATATCGTCTCTTACCGCCCAGGCCATACAGGAAGGCTTTAATACGCTTCGCGACGCGTCGAAGTACGACAACCTCTATGCGGCGGGAAGCGCGCGCGCCATAGGCGACTGGCTGCTGGGCATGAATGCCACCCGGCTTTTTACTACCCGCTACGGAAAAGGGGGCGTCGTGCTTTCCATCGGCAGGGTGCAGACCCCGACCCTGGCGATGATCGTCCAGCGGCAAAAGGAGATCAACGCCTTTGTAGTAGAAGAGTACTGGGAACTGAAGACGCTATACAGGGATACCGAGTTTACGGCTGTTATCGACCGTCTGAAGTCGTTGGAAAAGGCCGAAAAAGGGGTTGCCTATCTTGCGCAGCACCTTTTCGAGGTCGTATCTTTTGAAACAAAGGAAGGGAAGGAAGGGAACCCCCGGTTGTTCGACCTCACGTCCCTGCAGGTGGAGGCCAATAAAAAATACAGCTTCTCTGCCGACGATACGCTGAAGCTCATCCAGAGCCTCTATGAAAAGAAGCTCGTCACCTATCCGCGTGTAGATACCACCTACCTGTCGGAAGACCTCCATCCCAAGGTAGCAGGCATACTGGAACAAATGACTCCTTATAACAATTTTACCGGTCCGCTTCTGAACGGTCCTATTCCAAAGCTGAAGACGGTTTTTGACGATAAGAAAGTGACCGATCACCACGCCATTATCCCGACCGGGGTCTACCCCAACGCCCTGCCTGCCGACGAAAAAAGGGTATATGACCTCATTGCGAGGCGGTTTATAGCCGTTTTTTACCCGGAATGCCGGGTGGCCAATACGACTGTAATGGGCAGGGTGGGCAAAATAGAGTTCAAAGCGACGGGCAAGCAGGTGCTCGATCCCGGATGGCGGGTGCTGTATGCCAACGATAAAAAAGAAGAGAAGGAGGAAGAAGAAAAAGTGATGCCCGTTTTTGAAGCCGGAGAGACCGGCCCGCACGAGCCCCGTATCCATCACGGCAAAACCACTCCGCCGAAATACTACACCGAGGCGACCCTGCTGCGTGCAATGGAAACGGCCGGCCGGCAGGTAGAAGACGAGGAAATGAGAGAGTTGTTGAAAGATAACGGAATAGGCCGGCCGTCTACCCGGGCAAATATTATCGAGACGCTTTACAAGCGGAAATATATCGAGAAGAAAAAGAAAAACATAGTCGCTACCCAAACAGGCATGGACCTGATCGATACGATACAGAGCGAGCTCCTTAAAAGTGCCGAGCTGACGGGGCAATGGGAGCGGAAGCTCCGTCTTATCGAAAAAGGAGAATATGCGCTGGATACCTTTAAAGGGGAGCTTACCCAAATGGTAACAGACCTGGTCAGCGAAGTGAAAACGGGTGTGTTCCGGACAATTGCAATTGCCGGTCCGGAGGAGAAGCCTGCGGACAAGCCCTCCCGCAAGCCCAGGGAGAAAAAGGAAGCCGTCGATATACTGTCGCTCGCTTGTCCGAAATGCGGGGAAACGTCTCTTCTCAAAGGTAAGACTGCTTACGGCTGCCGGAATTTCCAGGCCTGCGGCTTCAGGATCCCTTTCGAAATATTCGGTAAAAAGCTTACCGAAGCGCAGGTTGCCGACCTGCTGACCAGGAGAAAGACCGGGAAGCTGAAAGGCTGGCAAAGCCCGGAAGGAGAAGCTAAGGAAGGAAAGCTGGTGCTGAACGACAGCTTTGATCTCTCTATCGAATAAATGCGGCCTCACTGCCCAAAGCTCCCGTCTGCGTGGTGGTATAATGACAATTTACAATTATATCTTTGTAACAGAATAAGTCGGGCGATTCCACTCAATTGCTAACTTTGCCTGCAGGACGATAATTTGCTGCGAATGAGTTTTGAAAGCCTCACCGATGACGACCTGCTCGACCTTCTCAGGGAAGGGAGCGACGACGCGTTTACGGAGATTTTCAATCGTTACTGGAAACCGGTATTGACGGTCGCGGCAAACAAAACCGGCGACCTGGACGAAGCAGAGGATATTGTCCAGGATCTTTTTATATCGCTCTGGAAAAGACGTAAAGACCTCCGGCTGACTTCCTCGCTGGGCAATTATCTTGCGGTATCTGCGAAATACAAAGTATTGAAGGTGCTTGCGGGCCGGCATAAGACCCTTCCGCTGGAGGCGGACAGCCAGGAAGCAGCCTTGTCGTCGGCTCCGGGTATGGAAAGCGCGATTGAAGTGGAGCAGCTGACCTGCCAGGTGTCGGAGGCTGTGGAAAGCCTTCCCGAAAAGTGTAAAATAGTTTTTCGTCTCAGCCGGGAGTCCGGGTTCTCGCACAAGCAGATCGCTCAGCAGATGGCTATTTCAGAAAAAACCGTCGAGGCTCACATCAGCAGGGCGCTGCGTGCGATCAGGCATGCGATCGTGCATAGCCTGCTCTTCTCTTTGTTGTAAAAAAATTATCGGCCGGGACTAAGGGGTAGCCGCTTTTTCAGACACCTATGTTTGTAAAAGCAAAAAAATGGCGTTTAAACAAATACCCCGGAGATACCTGGAGCTGGCTCAGAAATGGCTGGAAGGGACGGCTACACCGGAAGAAAAGCAGGAATTCGACGACTGGTACCGCGACAGCCAGGACGAAGAGCTTTCGGTACCCGACAGCAGGGGCAGCAGCGAAGACGAGTACAGAAGCCGGCTCCTGGACGCGATCGGGAAGGAGATCGGCAAGGGCGCTGCGCCGAAGATATACCGTCTCTCCTGGCCCGGGATCGCCGCCGCATCCGTGCTGGCCGGGCTGCTGGCGCTCGGGGGCTGGTTTCTTTTTTCGAAAGAAAGCCCTGATTCCGGAACGGAAGCCGTTGCGGTATCAACAGATGTATTGCCCGGCACTGACAAGGCGACGCTGACATTGGGCGACGGCACCACGATAGAGCTCGACAGCACGTCGAGCGGCGCTTTGTCGAAAGGAGCCGGCTATGTGATCCGCAAAACAGGGGGAGAGCTGATTTACGAAGAGCTGAAAGGTAAGGAGGTACGGGTTACGTATAATACGATTCGTATCCCTCGGGGCGGCCAGTTCCGCCTTACGCTTCCCGACGGGAGCAAGGTATGGCTGAACTCGGAATCGTCACTCCGATACCCAACCGTTTTCAACGAAAAGGATCGCGTGGTAGAGCTGAAGGGCGAAGGATATTTCGAAGTTGCAAAGAATATTTCGGAGGGCAGATCAAGGCCGTTTAAGATCAATGTCAATAACTCCGAGCTGGTAGAGGTGCTAGGAACTAGCTTTAACATCATGGCTTATGCCAATGAGCGGGGGATCAAAACAACCCTGCTGGAAGGAAGCGTAAAAGTAGATAAGATCGGCACCGGTATCAGCCGGGTGCTGAAGCCCGGTCAGCAGTCGGTCTATACGGCCAATGCCGGCTTCCAGATCCGTTCGGATATAAACGCTTATGACGCTATTTCGTGGAAAGACGGCATTATATCCTATCGTGACGCCGACGTGCCGGCTATCATGAGGTATCTCGAAAGATGGTACGACGTGAAGGTGGTCTACGAAGGAGAAGTGCCGAAGCGATCGTTTACCGGAGGATTTTCAAGGAACCTTCCCCTGTCGCAGGCCCTGAAAGTACTGGAGCTCAATAATATACATTTCAGGTTTGCCGACAGGCAGATCACAGTTTTACCATAATCTTTTCACCAAATTTTATTTCGATGATAACAGGATAAAGATCAGTGTTTTATCCGGCAAAAAGGCCGGAAGTGCTACCAACACTTCCGGCCGGATCAGCCCGGAGCCCGGGGAGATCAACCTGGAGCCAAAAATCTGCCTGCGCAGAGAGTGTCTAACTTATTTAACCCCAATATGTCAAAATTATGAAATTTTGCATGTATTCTACTTTTGTCCCGTTGGAAAAGGACAGGTTTTCCCCCGGGCTTTCCAGTGCGGAAGAGTTTAAACGAAGATGGCTTATGCGGCTAAAAATTACTGCCCTGTTACTGACCTTTGCCTGCGCGCATGTTTTTGCCGATAGCAAAGCCCAACGGGTTACTATTGCGCAGAAAAATGTTTCTACCAGGCAGCTGCTTGAGGCGATCAGCAGGCAGACCGGTATTATTTTCTGGTACGACAACAGCCTGAAGGAGCTCGAGAAAACCGTGAGCCTTTCGGTAAAGGAAGCGCCCGTGCGCAACGTGCTGGACCAGCTTTTTCAGAACCAGCCGCTGACTTACGTCGAGGTCGACAAGATCATCGTGATCAGGCGGAAAGACGAACGTCCCGCCGGCATCAACATGGCCGTACCTGCACAGGAGCCCGGCGCCGTGCCGCAATCCTACCAGCCCGAGCGGATTTTACCCGTAGAGAGCCTCGGCAGGCGCATCGTTACGCACACGCCTGCGGCCATCGATATTTCCGGGAAGGTAACCGACGAAAGCGGAGAGGCCTTACCGGGAGTCAATATTCTTCTTAAAGGAACTACCAGGGGTGTTATCACCGATCTGAACGGAAATTACACCATTTCTATCCCGGAAAGCATGGAGGAGCCGGTCCTGTCTTTCTCCTTCGTCGGCTTCATGGGCCAGGAGATTGCGGTGAAGGGCCGGTCGGTGGTCAACGTGACCCTTAAGATAGATAATAAATCGCTGGATGAGCTGGTGGTCGTAGGCTATGGCGTCCAGAAAAAAAGGGATGTTACGGGTGCTATTGTGTCGGTTACTGAAGATAATTTCACGCAGGGACCTAACCAGAATGCCGCGCAGCTGATCAACGGAAGGGCTCCTGGGGTGAATGTAAGCCAGTCGAGCTCTGCACCCGGAGGCTCTACCAAGGTGCAGATCAGGGGTGCCAACTCCATCAACGGCAATAACGATGTGCTGTATGTGGTCGACGGCCTGCCGTCGGTATCGATCGTGGATCTCAGCCCGGAAGACATTACTTCTATAGAGGTGCTTAAAGACGCATCCGCCTCTGCCATTTACGGTACGAGAGCCGCCAACGGCGTGGTGCTGATCACGACCAAATCGGGAGCGAAAGAAAAATCGGAGCTGCGCTACAGCGCTTATTACGGTATCCAGTCAGTAGCCAAAAGGATCGGCGTGCTCAACGGCAGCCAGTACATGAACCTCCTGAACGATCTCAGGCTGGCCTCGGGAAGGGAGCCCGTTTACAGCGCCGACGAGATAAGTGCCGTCGGTGAAGGTACGAACTGGCAGGATGAGATTTTCAAGCGCTCGGCACCGGTCACCAACCACCAGCTGTCGATGTCGGGCGGTACCGACAAAGGCACCTATTACGTAGGGCTCAACTACTTTGGCCAGGACGGCCTCGTGAAAGAGTCTGATTTCAGGAAGTTCAATGTCAGGACCAACGTAAGCTTCGCCCCGAGGAAATTCATCAATTTCAAGCTCAACATGAATTTCACGAGGGGAGTGAATAACCAGATACTGGTGAGCAATTCTGCCAATGAGGGAGCCGGTCCTATCAATACCGCCATACAGTTCGACCCGACGCTTCCGGCTACCCTCGACGCCAATGGGCGTTACTACCTGAACAATTTCATTGCGCTGGACAATCCGCTGGCCCTGATCAACGGCGTCAGAACGCAGGACGTCAGGAATTCCTTCTACGGGACACTCTCGACGGATATCCATTTTTCGGACGACCTGACGGGCACCATCCGCCTGGGAGGCGACGTGCAGAACCTGCAGAGCTCGTTTTACAACAACCGCCTGACCATGAACGGAAGGGGCTCCGGCGGGATCGGCTCAAGAGATGCTTCGGAGGCGAACCACTGGCTGTCAGAGTTCCTGCTCAACTACCGCAAAAAGATCGGCAATGACCACGACCTGAGCCTTATGGCCGGGACTACCTTCGAGCAGTTCGTTACGGCCGGTTTCACGGCATCGAGCCGCGGCTTCCTGTCTGATGTTACCGGTTCCGACCTGCTGCAAAGCGGGGATAACCTCAACGGCGACGCGGTAAGCTCCGACAGGACCCGCAACCGTCTTCACAGTATCCTGGGACGCCTGCATTATGCTTTCCTCGACAAGTACCTCCTGACCGCCTCGCTGCGGGTCGACGGGACTTCACGTTTTGCCGACAACAACAAATATGCCTTGTTCCCTTCTGCTGCGCTGGCCTGGAGAATTTCCGACGAGAGCTTCTTCTCCGGACTGACCCGTACGGTAAGCGACCTGAAGTTCAGGGTAGGCTACGGCAAGCTGGGTAACCAGGGGATCCGGAATTATGAAACGATACAGACCCTGGTGGCCGGCGGTTCCGCCGTATTCGGGAATACCATCAGCCAGGGGGTCGTCCCGGCACGGCTGCCCAACTCCAACCTTAAATGGGAAACGACCTCCGAATATAACTTCGGGATAGACTACGGCCTGTTCGGAAACAGGATATACGGAAGTATCGAATACTACATCAGGCAGACCGACGACCAACTGTTCAACAAGCCCTTGCCGGCGGTGGTAGGCTATTCCAACATCCGGGTCAATTTCGGGCAGGTCCGTAACTCCGGCATCGATTTCGGGCTTAACAGCGTGAATATCAGGAAAAAAGACCTCGAATGGACCTCTATGCTGAGCCTATCCACGCTGAAGAACAAAGTGACCGCGCTGCCCGCCTTCATCCCGCAGGTCCTGACCGGCAGCATCGGGACCTTCATTTCGAATTACCTGGTCGTGGAGGAAGGCAGCGCTATGCAGTCATTTTACGGCTACCAGATCGACGGCATCTTTCAGAATGAGCAGGAGATCAAAGAGTCGGCGCAGCCTGGTGCCAAACCCGGCGAGCCGCGCTTCAGGGATCAGAACGGAGATAACGTGATCGACATAGAAGACCGTGTCATTCTCGGCAACCCCTTTCCCAAGCTTACCATCGGGCTGAACAACCAGGTCCGCTATAAAGCATTCACGCTCGACATATTCCTGCAGGCGGTTCAGGGCTATCACACCCTCAACGCAAACATAGCCGAGTCGCTTCTCCCGACCAACGAGTACCGGAACCGGCTCTCGGAGGTGATGCTGAATCGCTGGACTCCCGAAAATCCTTCGGACAAATACCCATCGGGAGTAAACGCATCCAGCTATTTTTCCGGGCGGATCGTCAATTCGCTGACCGTTCAGGATGCGTCGTTTTTCAGACTGAAGAACGTGATCCTGAACTATAATGTCCCCCTGAAACCTAACCCCGCGGTGTCCGGAATAAACCTGTATGCCGCAATGGATAATGTTTTCACGATCACCAGGCTGATAGGCTTCGATCCGGATGCAAATGCCACCAGCGGGGGCGTCGCCAAAACGAATTATAATGACTACCCGCTTAACAGGACTTTCAGAGTGGGGTTAAATGTTACATTTTAAAGAAACGGACCATGAAATGGAATAATAAACTGATCGGGATAATGGCCGTGCTGATGCTCGCCACTACCTCGTGTGATGATTTTTTGAAGGAAGAAGTGTATACGGAGTACGACCCTTCCCAGTTTCTCAGGGATAAATCGGGAGTAGACGCTCTACTGACAGGCGCTTATGCGCGGTCGAGGATAGTGGCTTACGACAGCCGCAACTACACATTCCTGTTCAACGAGTTTACTACCGATGTGTCGTGGGAAACAGGCGGAGGACTGGAGGCTACCGCTATTCCGTTCATACGGTTTACCTGGCCTGTAAACGAGGGCCTGCTCAATTCGTTCTGGGTAAAGATGTACCAGGCGATCGCGAGCGCCAATACAGTCCTCGATGTCGCCAGCGACCTGCAGGGATTGGATGCCAATACAGTCGACCTTATCAGGGCTGAAGCAAGATTCATCAGGGCGTCCTGCTATTACTACCTTTACAATCTTTTCGGCCCGACTCCCATTATCGAAATTCCCGGGGGAGCCTCTCCCGATCAGATCGAGGCCATTGGCCAGGAAACTCCGCGTGCAGGTAAGGAGGAGCTTGTGAATTATATGATCGCCGACCTCGAATTCGCGGCAGAGAAGCTCCCGGTAGCCGAAGAGCCGATTGGCCGGGCAAGCAAAGGGGCTGCCCTGGGTGTCCTGACCAAGCTTTACCTCCTCGAAAAGAACTGGGCTAAGGTGGCGGAAACCGCCAAAAAGGTGACGGACCTCAACTACTATTCCCTGTATCCCGATTACACTACGATGTTTTCGATCGAGGGCGAATCCAACAAAGAGTATATCTACCGCGCCCCTTGCATCGCGCAGGCAGGCTACCAGAATAACTACATGCCTCATGCGTTCCCGCCCAACTACCCGATCCAGTCAAACTGGGTGAACTTCGGCGCGCAGTTCAGGACATACACCGCTTTTTACAAAACCTTCGATGCGTCCGACGAAAGGAGAAAGCTGATTATTACGAATTACGTGGATATCAGCGGGAAAACGGTTGAGCTGCTGGAAGATGCTTCGGGTAAAGCCCTGGATAATGCCAGGAGCTTCAAATACCTTCCCGATCCGAATGCCGTGGCCGAGCATAACGGCAACGATATCGTGTACATCAGGCTTGCCGACATCCTGCTTTGCAGGGCCGAGGCGCTCAATGAGCTGAACGGGCCCGCTGCAGAATCGATCGAGCTGATCAACCAGGTACGCAGGCGGGCGAAGGCCCCCGAAATAAGCCTGGCCGGCTACGCTACCAAAGAAGCGCTGAGAGACTTCCTGCTTGAAGAAAGAGGAAGGGAATTTTATTCTGAAGGGCTGCGCCGCGAAGATCTGATCAGGCACGGAAAATATATTTCCGGCGCCAGGTCAAGAGGTTGGGATGCCAAAGACCACCAGGTGCTTTTCCCGATACCGCAGCAGCAGCGGGATGCCAACAAAAACCTGGTGCAGAATCCCGGGTATTGAAAGTAAGGCGGCCCGGCCATG
>MEDT01000258.1 GCA_001724175.1 Cytophagaceae bacterium SCN 52-12
TTTACAGCGACCCGGCAGGCTTTATGGAAATAGAAGCCGCAGGAGCATGCCCGGAGGTGATCCTGCCAGGATTGAAATTATCCCAAAATGTTAATACTACGTATGTTTTTGGGTAAGGAGCGGCTCCCCGGGGAATCGCCGTCAGTCGTATTGTATAAACAAATCAACTATGATCCGTAAAGCATTTGTCATCCAGGCAAAAGAAGGAATGGCCGAAGAGTATGAAAGACGCCATAACCCGATCTGGAAAGAGCTGGAAGAAGAAATAAAGTTGCATGGCATCAGCAACTATTCGATTTTCCTACATCCTTCGAGCCGATATCTTTTCTGCTACATGGAGATCGCAGATCCCGCCCTGCTGGACTCCCTGGCTCAATCGCCCGTTTGCCACAGATGGTGGGAATACATGACCGAAGCTCTCGAAGTAGCTAAGCCCGGGGATAAAAAAGGCTGGGAAGAGGAGCTCCGGCAGGTTTTTTACCTCGAATAGGGGCCGGATACAGTATTTCAGGTATACCGGGATGCTTTATGGAAATATTGACAGGCTGTCACAGCGCCTGGAATGGACTATCTTAAACCTGACGCCCGGTACCTTTCCGGGTAAAAAAGACATTTATGGAACAAATACTGGGGATCATTCTCCATACGATCGGAGGCTTTTCATCGGCTAGTTTTTACGTACCGACATACAAGATCAAAAAATGGGCCTGGGAAACTTACTGGATCCTGCTGGGATTTGTGGCCTGGGTAATCATGCCCGCCATCGGCTGCTGGTTTGTGACCGATAAGGCCTGGGAAATATACAGCTCCACCTCTTCATCCGCCCTGTTTTATACCTACCTGTTCGGCGCCCTGTGGGGATTCGGCGGGTTGTTTGCCGGGCTGGGCATACGTTACATGGGGCTGGCGCTCGGGCAGTCCATTTCGCTGGGAGTTTGTTCTGTTGTCGGCACGCTGGTCCCTGCGGCCATGAACGGCAGCCTGGACAGCCTGCTTTTTACGCCGTCAGGGTTGGTCGTCACCGGCGGGCTGGTGATCAGCATCCTCGGTATTATCTGCTGCGGCATAGCCGGCCAACTGAAGGAAAAGGCCTGGAACGCGCAGCGCAGCGAAGACAGCAAGGGAGAATTTTCCCTGATGAAGGGCCTGATCATCGCTACGCTGGGCGGGATCATGAGCGCCTGCATGGCCATTGCCATCATGTTCGGAGAGCCTATTGCAAAAGCGGCCGTCTCTTCAGGTACGGTAGAGATCTTTATGAATATCCCCATCTTTGTGATCGCCTTGGGAGGCGGCTTTACCACCAACCTGATCTATGTAGTCATCAAGAGCCGGGGGAACAATATGCTTTCCAATCTCTTTAACCGGAAAATAGAAATGCTCGGCAGGAACTACTTCCTGGCTATCCTGGCCGGGGTGATGTGGTATCTGCAGTACTTTTTCTACGGGATGGGCGCCACCAAGATGCAGGGCTACGAATTTGCGAGCTGGTGTATCCACTTGTCATCCATCGTTCTGTTCAGCAACCTCTGGGGGCTGTGGCTGAAGGAATGGCAGGGAGTAGGCCGGAAAACCATGGTCTGGCTGGGAGCAGGAATTTTCCTGCTCATAGCATCGATCGTTTTGATAGGATGGGGGAACTACGCCGCCGCGGCATAGGGACTTCCTATTCCACCCTCACCACCGAAAAGTAGGAATATCGTCCGCCGTGCAGCTGTATCGAGGGACCGCCCGGGCCGTTCACCAAATGGTAGAGGAGCAATTTCAGGCTGGTCCCCGCTTTAAACCAGGTCGTCGCTTCGCCGGTCAGCATGACAGGAAAGGAGTCGCCCGCCTTGTATTCAAAGCTCCACGACCGGAAGATGTAATCGAAGGGATCGGGCGTTTCGCCGGGCGTGACCTTCGATAGCGACGGGTAGAAATAAGACTCGTATGTGAAGGCGGCAGGCGGTTTCTGACCGTTCAGGAGCAGCTTGAAGCTTACCCTGTAAAGCCCGTCGGAAGGAACGATGTACTCGTGAGTGGTATTATTGAAATTCGCGCCGCCGTCGTAGCCATAGCTCGCATAGGCCGGGGTGGCCGGGTTGGCGACAAAAGGAAGGACCATATGGGTAGACGGCGGGACCGTAATGTAGGAATCGCGGTCGATATCGAAAAGAGACGTCATGGCAGTTTTGGCGGTCGGGAGCGGTTTCCAGGTAGCGACCCCGGCCGCATCGCTGGTCAAAACCCGGTCGGCTCCCTGCGTGCCGTCCGCAATTTTTACTTTCCCGTTGATTTCCGCACCGCTATCGATCGTACGTATTCCCGGTCCGCTCTGGCTGCTGAATACGCCGCCGGCCCCGGTTTGTGAATAGCCTGAAATTCCCGCACCTCCGAAGGCCTGCCCGACGACCGCATTCCCGGAAATATGCCCGTTGGTAAGGAGCATCGCGTTACCACTGGTTGCGACTGTTTCGTTGTAAGGCAGTTTCAGCCCGCCGATTTCCGTCCAGGCGCCCGATTTGACATACCAGAAGCTTTTGGTGTCGGTGTCATATACCATCAGCCCCTCGGCGGGAGAGGTGATGCCGGTCCGTTTGCTGGTAGCCATCCGGGGAATGAGCATTCCCTTGCTATCGCTCTTTACATCCAGCATGGCGCTTGGGTGGGGCACGGAGCCGTCATTGCTGATCCCCACGTTTTGCGCGGGTACATTCCACGATATCGCGCAAATGGCGGATACGGATAGGAAAAATAAAGACTTTTTCATTGGAGTAAAATAATGTTATGTTAATGCGTATTGAATGGCTGTCAGCTATCAGCAGTCGGCTATCAGCTATCCCTAACTCCTAATACCTCTCACCTGCTCCCTAATGCGATACCACCAGCCTGGCAGTTCGTGTTATGCCGTACGGGTCGACGACCCGCAGAAGGTAGGTACCCGGAGACAGGGTTTCGACATTCAACGATGCTTCGACAGGGGCTCCGCTATATTGAAAGCTTCCGACCCTGTTCCCGGCGATATTGAAAATGTCTATGCTGCTGATGCCTTTTTGCGACGAAAGCGTAGCGGAAGAGATCGCCGGGTTTGGGTAAACTGCCAGGGAAGCTCCGTCCAGGGCTCCACCCGGCGCCAGCGCCGAAATAAGATGGCTCAGTGCATGGGAATCGTCTGCATCTGTCATCCTGAGACGATAGTAGCAGAGCAGGCCTCTCGCGGGCGCCGGGTCGGTAAAGCGATATACGGCGCCCTCAGCGGCATTGGCAGCCGGTACGCTGCCTATCGCCGTAAACCCGTTTGAAGGTTGAAGGCTCCGCTCTATGATGAATTCACCGGCGTTCGACTCGGAAGTGGTAGCCCAGCGCAGGGATATGCCCTCGGGACCTGTGCCCGCGACCTGGAAAGCAGCCAGTGTAACCGGCAGCGCGCCTGACGGGAAAGCCAGCGTCCAGGTAGAGAACGACGATATGCCCTGCTTTTCAACGTAGTTTTCAGTCGTGCTCCTGGATGTATATCCTTCATCAGTCCATCCGCCCGCGTTTCTCCATAAAGCCAGCGTGCTTTCATTCAGCCCGTTCAGCTCATCGTCGGTATAATAGAGCCTGAGCGTAGCATTGAGCCCGGTATTGTTGGCAGGATATATTTCGTAATACCGTTTTATCCCGGTATTACCGGCAGCAACCGTTTGGGCTATATGCCGGCGCCGGATCGTGACGACGCCCAGGTCGGCGGTCGATGAAATGACCGCTCCGAGGTTGGCCGGGTTGACTGCGGCGGGCGCATTCAGGGTGGTGGTAGTGTATATGTAGCCGTTGCCGGAGCTGACGATATGCCCCGTTCCCGACTCTCCTGAAACGGTACCGCCCGGCTTTATCTGGAGCAGGCTGTTATTCAGGTCGAGGTATCCCGAAGCAAAAGCAAGCGATGAGGCGACCAGGAAATTCTGGCTGAGCGCGAGCTTTCCGCCGGATGATTTCGATACTATTACCTTGTCGAACGTAGGGATGGCCGTGCCGCTGAATGTGTTATCACCATTCCCGGAAAAAATGTACGTACCTTCGCCTGCCTCCTGATTGATATTGCCGTTGACGACCAGGTCCATATTCTCCAGGGTGACCCGGACGTCGGAGACGGTTTTGACGAATGCCCCGTTTTCTACCCTGAGCTGCGAAAAGGCCGCTGCGCAAAAAAATAGCAGGGAAAGCGAAAGAAAAAGCTTTTTCATGAGCCGGTTTTGAGGTCTGGTTGATATCTCAAAGCTAGCGACAACCTGCGCGAAGGAGTGATATTATCGCCGAACGGTGGCCGATAATCGGTGAAGGGAGGGGATTTGCATAGTACGCTGTCCTGCAAAAACGCAAGTCAGCAATTATTATTTTTAACACTAGTTGTTAATATAGTAAAGAAAATGGCGGCACCTATTAATTTTACTTGCAAGGGAATACCCTGTACAGATTGTTGCCGTTTCATCAGTTACAACTAAACTTAATCTTTATGATCAGGTATAAACTCCTGCTGCTTCTTTCATTAGCCTGTATTTCAGTAGCGCAGGGACAGCGCAAAAGTCAGCCGGAAAATGTGATCATTACCTCCGAGGGGAAGAAAACCCGGGTTCTTGCGGGCGAAAACGGGAAATTACAGGTAAACGTATCGCCGAAGGATGCAGCAAAATTTAAAGCCGCCGGGCTGGTACGCTACAGCGACTTCGGCGCCAGGGGCGACGGCAAAACCGATGACATAGACGCCATCGCCGCGACCCACGCTTTTGCCAACCTCCACGGGCTTCCGGTAAAAGCCGACAATAAGGCTACCTACTACATAAGCGGGAAGGAGCGTACGGCGCTGATCCGGACCGATACCGATTTTGGCAAAGCGGCATTCATCATTGACGACAGCGAAGTGCAAAACCGCAACGCGTCAGTCTTCACGGTCGGTTCAGACCTCCAGCCGTTTAAAATCGAAACGATATCGTCGCTCAGGCGGAACCAGGAGAAAATCGACGCGGCGCTGCCCGGTCCCTGCCTGATCACCGTCACCAATTCCCATGTAAAACAGTACATCCGGTTCGGGCTGAACCAGAACAACGGGTCTTCGCAGACGGATATCTTCGTCGTCGACAAAAACGGCAATGTCGACAGGAATGCGCCCATTATATGGGATTTCGACCAGATCACCGAAGCCACTGCTCTTCCCATCGACGAGAAGCCGCTGAAGATCAGCGGGGGACTTTTCACCACCATTGCCAATAAAGCCGAGTCAAAGTATACCTATTACAACCGGAACATCGCGATCAGGCGGTCTAACGTGCTGCTGGAAGGGCTGGTGCACCGCATCACGGGGGAAGGAGACCACGGCGCTCCCTATGGAGGCTTTATCAACATCGGCGACTGCTCTTATGTCACGGTTAAAAACACCGTTCTGACCGGGCACCGGACCTACAACACCATCGGTGCGGCAGGCAAGCCGGTTTCCATGGGCACTTACGACCTTTCCGTCAACCGCGCGCTTAACGTATCGTTCGTGAATTGCAGCCAGACCAACGACATCAACGACAATACGTATTGGGGCATCCTGGGCTCCAACTTCTGCAAAAACCTTCTTTATGATAACTGTACGCTTTCGCGGTTTGATGCCCACCAGGGAGTGGCCAACGCCACTATCCGTAACTCTACCCTGGGGCACATGGGGATCAATGCCATCGGCAGCGGGATGCTGACGATAGAAAATTCTACCATCCGGGGGAGGAGCCTTGTCAACCTGCGCTCGGACTACGGCAGCACCTGGCAGGGAGAGCTCGTGATCCGCAATTGTATTTTCGTGCCTTCCGGCGGCAGACCGGTCAGCGCGGCTCTCATCAACGGATCCTATTCCGGCATGCACGATTTCGGCTACACCTGCTATATGCCCGAACGGATCACCATTGAAAATCTCCGTATCGACGACTCGCAGCACCCGGAAAACTACCGGGGCCCGGCCATTTTTGCAAATTTCAACCCGGAGATGACCGACGATACCTACCAGGAAAAATTCCCCTATGTCAAAACGAAGGAAGTCATCCTCCGGAATGTGACCACCGCCAGCGGGAAACCGCTAAGAGTCAGCGATAACCCGTTCATGTTCAGGGATGTGAAGGTAAAAGCGGAATGAATATTGAAGACTGCATGGCGGTAATCAGTATTGCCCGCGGCTTAACGCTTTTCGCCACTGTCGGGCCGGCCCCGGTATAGCAGGTTGCTGTCGAGATCCTGCCGGGGATAGAACAGGCTGGCCAGGTAGCCTGTTCCGATCACGATGAGATGGCTGTAAACGCCCAGCATGAGCTTGTGATGCGTGAAATTCCATGATCCCAGGTCGAGAAGAAGCTTTTTGTCCTCGCCTGTGCCTATGGGCGTTGAAGTCAGGAATGCGTATGCCGTAAAGATGACGCAGACCGCGATGGCGATGTTGACGCCCTGGTAGTTGGCCCTTTCGCTGAAAAGTCCCAGCAGGAATATCCCGACAATCCCACCTGAAAAGATAGCATATAAGGTAAAGACAATGCCCAGCACTCCTTCGTCGCCTGCATTGATGTAAAGGATGGCGATGCCGATGGAAACCAGGCCGGACAGCACGACGATAAGCTTCGATGCGACCAGGTTTTGCTTGTCCGTCCGCCCGGGCCACAGCTTTTTATAGTAATCTTCGACGCCGACGGCGGCCAGTGAATTGAGGTCTGCGCTCAGGCTGCAGATAGCTGCCGAGATCATGGCCGAAAGTATCAGGCCGACAATGCCGGTCGGCAGCCGGGTCATGATGAAATAAGGGAATACCGCGTCGGCCCGGGTGTCGGCGGGCAGCGGGTTCTGCTGGTAAAATACGAACAGGGCGGTGCCGATAAACATAAAGATAGACCAGACAGGCACCGTCAGCAGGATGCCCAGCAGCGACGCCCTGATCGCGGCACGGTCTGTCTTCGCGGTGAGATAGCGCTGCACGACCGTTTGATCGGTAGCGTATTTCTGGATCGCATAAAAGATCCCGTTAACGGCCATGACCAGGAAAGTCAGCTTCGTGAGGTCCCATTCATAGGGCCCGAAGCCGGTCCGGCCGTTTTCCGACGCCACCCGCCAGACTTCGGCCGGTCCGCCGTCTACTGAAAACAGGAGCACCCCGAGGCAGATGATCCCGCTCAGGAAGAGCATGAATCCCTGGAAAACGTCGAGCCATATGACTGCCTCGATACCCCCGAGCAGATTGATGGCGATGATGACGAAACCTACGATGAGGATGATCACGACGGTATGGATATGCGTCATTTTTTCAAGGGAAAGGGCCAGCAGGAAGAGGACGGTCCCCATGCCGGAAAACTGCCGCAGGACGAAGGCCACCGAGGCGTAATATCGTGCAAAAGGGCTGAACCTTCGTTCGAAATACTCGTAGGTGCTCAGGTGAATGACCTTCCTGAAAAGCGGTACAATGAACCAGATGGCCGTCAGGAGCACGAATGGCACCATGAGTCCCTGGACAAGCAATATCCAGTTGGATGAGTAGCCGGTTCCGGGGTATGCCAGGAAAGTGACGCTGCTGATGAGCGTGGCCAGCAGCGAGATCCCCAGCGCCCAGGCAGGTATCTTACCTTTTGCGAGAAAATAATTCTGTGTCGTCTTTTGCGATTTGGCAAAGAAAAGGCCCATCCCCAGGCTCCCGGCCAGGAAAAAAAGGATGATCAGGTAATCCAGCACGTGCAATGGCAGGCTCATAAGGCGGTAGCAGGCTAAAGGCGGTTGAAAAGGGAATGATTCGTTCTACTGTGATGATAACGGGCATGTAAAAATGTAAACGTTTTCAGTATAGTCAAAGTTTTTGTCCGGAAATTTTATATGATATGGCCTTACAGTAATATATTATATAATTTTATAACTCCTTTTCTTCGGTTTTTGAATGCGTTTGTTTTTTTATTCGCAATTAACCCCTAATATTGCTGCAAACGTTTACATTTTATGGCCGTTCAGAAAAGTGTTAGTCTTAAGGAGGTGGCGGACAAGGCCGGCGTATCCATTGCGACGGTTTCGAGGGTGATCAATTCGAAGACGGTCGTAAAAGGCGAGACGGAGCTGCGCGTGCAGAAGGTGATCAGGCAGCTGGGGTACCGGCCCAATCGCGTGGCGCAGCGCCTTCGTACTACCAAAGGGGCCAGCAAGCTCATCGGGCTGCTGATCCCGGATATCCGGAACCCGTTTTACGTAGATATCATCAGGGGAATCGAGCAATACGCCTATGCCAGGAATTTCGCCGTCATCATCGGCAACTTTTCCCAGGACGAGGAGCGACAGAAATTTTACATAGAAACGCTGAAATCCGAATCGGTGGATGCCTTTATAGTGGCGCCGTTCCCGGGGATGAATGAATACGTAAAAGAGCTGTCAGAGGAAGGGTATGCGGTGGTGTGCATCGACAGGGGTTTGCCGGGTGTGGACCTGGATGTAGTCAAGGTGGATAACTTTCAGGGTGCATTCGATGCCGTGGAGCACCTGATCAGAGCCGGGCATACGCGCATCGGGCATATCACCGGCAACAGGCAGATCCCCACTACCATGGAACGGGTGGCGGGCTACGAAGCGGCCTATGCGAGGTACGGCCTGGCCATCGACCGGGATATCATCGTGGGCCGGGATTCGGATTATCAGAGCGGTGTCGACCTGGCGGCGCATTTGCTCGGCCTGCCCGGCCCGCCGACGGCTTTGTTCACCTCGAACAACCTGCTGACGCTGGGTGCGCTGGAAACCATTCACAGTAGAGGACTTAAGATCCCGGAGCAGGTGGCAATAGTCGGTTTTGACGATATGGACTGGGCTATGTCCCTTAATCCTCCTCTCACAGCCGTGCGCCAGTCGGGCTTCGAGATCGGGAGGATCGCGATCGAGCTCCTGCACCAGCGGATAGCCGATCCCGCAAGGCCTTTCGTGAGCATCGTTCTGAAAACCGAGCTCATTGTCCGGAATTCGTGCGGGTATATGCTTAGGGGAGGGTATGAAGTGCATAAGGATAGTTGATGACATAACAGTGTTAAATTTTTTAACATTCAATGTAAACGTTTACAAATAGTATTGCAACTTTTTATTCCCGGCAGAAAGTGAAAGAATGAATAGGATACAGATCATATACCCCAAAAAAGTAGTATTCGGAGACGATAGCCTCGGACAATTCGTGGACGATTACCTGAGATTGTTTCATAAAAGATTATACGTCGTCACTATTCCTCCCGTCAGGGCCCGGGTTGAGGATGCTTTGCGGCCCCTCGCAGCCGCAGGGGTAGAGGTTTGCATCAATACGGACATCCTTGGAGAGCCGACTTTCGGCGATTTCGAAAAGCTCGTCGGGGAAGCCAATGCTTTCGACGCCGACAGCGTAGCCGGGATCGGGGGAGGAAGCGCCATGGATACGGCAAAGCTTGTAGCCGTTCAGCTGCGCAGCGAGCAGACGCTGGACGATATCCTGGAAAACGGGTTCCATAGAAAGAGGGCTGCCTACCTGGCCTGTCTGCCCACAACAGCCGGTACGGGGAGCGAAGTTTCTCCGAATGCCATTTTCGTGAACAACGAAGGCAATAAAGTAGGCGTGATCAGCCCGGAGCTCGTGCCCGACGCCGCTTATGTTGATCCCGAGCTGACAAAGGATGTGCCCCCTGCAGTTACAGCCGCTACGGGAATTGATGCTCTGGCGCACTGCCTGGAAGCATATACCAATAAATATGCGCACCCGGTGACAGACCTGGTAGCCCTCGAAGGCATAAGGCTGATCGGGCAGTTTTTGTACCGCGCCTGTGTGGACGGGACAGACGAAGAAGCCCGGTCGGCAGTTGCGCTGGGCAGCATGTACGGGGGGATGTGCCTCGGGCCGGTCAATACTGCCGGCGTGCACGCGCTGGCATACCCGCTCAGCAAGGAATTTCATTTGCCGCACGGGCTTTCGGTTGCCCTCCTGCTGCCTTACGTGATGGAGTATAACCTGGTGGAGGCTCCTGAGCGGTATGCGGCCGTAGCCCTGGCGCTGGGAAGCCGTGAAACCGGTTCTGCGCTAAGTGTGGCGAGGTCGGGAGCCGCGCTTGTGAGCAGCCTGATCAAAAGCTGCGGGCTGCCCGGCAACCTCGCAGAAGCAAACGTACCCCTGGAAGCCGTCGGAAAGCTCGCCGATCAGGCCATGCAGGTGCAGCGCCTGCTGAAAAATAACCCCAGGAACATTAACCGCGACGATGCCGAGAGCATTTATACAAGCGCTTTCGGTGAAATATGACCTATAAAACAGGCATGAGCTTTTAGGTATTGGGTTTAGCGGCACACAAGCGGTCCGCCGCCGCGGCCGGCCGATGAATAGGGCTAACACCTTACACCTCACAGCTAACACCTTTTATACAGATGAAAATAAAGAAAAAAATCAGCGGCGTGGTAGTGCCCATGATTACGCCGGCCCATGCAGACCTGACGGTCGATACTGTATCTGCGGAGAGACTGGTCCGGTACCTGGTCGGCTACGGGGCGGCTCCTTTCGTGCTGGGAACGACCGGGGAGTCGGCTTCCGTGTCAAGATCTGAAAAGCTCAGGCTGGTACAGGCGGCGGTACAGGCGGCGGTACAGGCTGCCGGAGGGAAAAGCCTGGTATACGCCGGGATCTCCGGGAATTCTGTCACGGATGCCATTGAGGATGCGCACCGTTACCATGACCTCGGGGCCGACGTATTCGTTTCGACGATGGCCAGCTACTACCCCGCCGACGACGAACAGATGCTCCGGTATTTTACGATGCTGGCCGACAGGCTGCCCGCTCCGCTCATCATTTACAATATTCCATCGACCACGCATTTGTCCGTTCCGACCGAAGTAGCGGACAGGCTGAGCGCGCATCCCAATATCATCGGGTTGAAAGACTCGGAGCGCGACATCCGGCGCCTGGAGCATTCGATAGCACTCTGGAAAGACCGGGCCGATTTTTCCTTCCTGACAGGCTGGGCAGCGCAATCCCTGTACGCCATGCAGCTCGGCGCCGACGGCGTAGTGCCGGGTACGGGAAATCTCGCTCCCGGGCTTTATACGACGATATGCCGGGAGACGGAGGAAGCAGAAACAAAAGAGGCGGCCATGCTTAAGGCAGAGGGGCTTTCGGCGATATACCAGAAAGGGAGGTCGCTGAGCTATGCCTTGCCGGTATTGAAGGCAATGATGAGCGCTTACGGGCTGTGCAAGCCGGAGGTGCTGCCGCCTATGTACAAGCTGGCAGAGGAGGAAGAACGGATGATCAGGGGCTCATTGACGGAGCAGTTTCCCGACCTGGACCGGATCAATAGCAGCGGAGGAGCCTTGTGAGTGCCTGTGAGGGCTTTTTGACACCTGGCAGAAGGTCGCCAAAGGCGACATAATAGGGCTTCGGGACTGCAAGTCCCGAAAAACAGGACTTTAAGAATCAGCAAAATATGACAGATAGCAGACCAATCTTAGGCATCACCATGGGCGATCCGGCCGGTATCGGGCCGGAAGTAGCTGTAAAAGCGTTTTCCGATGCAGCCATCTATAATTCCTGCCGACCCCTTATCGTGGGCGATGCGGGGGTCATAGCAGATGCCGTACGTTTCTGCGGACTCGACCTCGGAGTAAGGCCGGTAAAGTCTGCCGGTGAGGCCGCTTTCCTGCCGGGACAGATCGATGTATATGACCTCGCAAATGTGGACATCGCTAAGCTGCAAAAAGGGGAAATATCGGCAATGGCAGGCGATGTGGCCTTCCGGACAGTAGTCGAAACGATCAGGCTGGCTATGGCAGGCGAGATCGACGGCACCGTGACAGGGCCTGTCAACAAGGAGTCGCTGCATATGGCCGGGCATTTGTTTTCGGGACATACGGAGATATATGCGCATTATACAGGTACAAAAAAATATGCAATGCTGCTCGTCGAGGACGACCTGAGGGTTATCCACGTATCTACGCACGTGTCGCTCAGGGAAGCCTGCGACCTGGTTAAAAAAGAACGGATCCTCGAGACGATCGAGCTGATGCACCAGGCCTGTGTTCAGCTGGGTATAGCCAGCCCGCGCATTGCAGTGGCGGGGCTCAATCCCCATGCCGGCGACGGCGGGTTGTTCGGCTGGGAGGAGAAGACCGAGATCATACCGGCTATCGAAGAGGCCGTCAGCCGGGGCTATCGCGTTACCGGCCCTGTTCCGGCCGATACGCTTTTCCCGAAAGCAAAGGGGGGCAGCTTCGACGGATGCGTCGCCATGTACCACGATCAGGGGCATATCCCGTTTAAAATGGTCGGGTTTACCTGGGACAGCCAAACCGGGAAGATGAAAAGCGTGAAGGGTGTAAATGTCACGCTCGGGCTCCCCATTATCAGGACATCGGTAGATCACGGCACGGCAATGGAGATTGCCGGGAAAGGTATTGCAAGCCCCGACGCCATGCTCCTGGCCATAGACTACGCGGTCAGGCTTTTTAAGAACAGAATTGACGTTACCCCGCATTTATGATAGCAGTAATTGCAGACGATTTTACGGGTGCTGCCGAGATCGGGGGAGTAGGGCTGCGCCACGGCTTCAGGGTGGTGATTGATACGAAAGTGCGCAAAGCCGCAGACGCCGACATCCTGGTCATAGCCACCGACACCCGCTCGCTCGGTGCGGAGCAGGCAGTGGAACTGGTCAGGCAGGTTACGACGGACCTGCTGGCGCTCAACCCGGATTTTATTTTTAAAAAAGTGGATTCGCTCCTGAGAGGAAACGTGGCCGCCGAGCTCATGGCGCAGCTCGGTGTCTCGGGAAAATCGCGCGCCCTCGTCGCCCCGGCCAACCCGGACCTGAAGAGGACGATCAGGGAGGGCGTCTATTACTACGACGGCGTGCCGCTGGGTGAAATTGAATCCGGCGGCCGGAGAGGAAGCAGAAATTCTTCTCTGGTAACGGATCTCATGGGTGAAAGTGCGAAGGAACGAATAGCAGTGATCTCCGCAGGCGACCGCTTCCCGGATAAGGAGCTGGTTGTCGGCAACGTTTCCCGTAGCGAAGACCTCCGGCACTGGGCTGCCATGATCGACGGCGGGACGATTCCCGCAGGGGGCTCCGGCTTTTTCAGCGCGATTCTGGAAAGCCTGGAAGGCACCCGTGCAAGCGCTGATAAGCCGGCAATGCTCGGTAAAAGCATGCTGTATGTATGCGGAAGCGCTTTTGAAGCAAGCCGCTCCCTGGTCAGTGAAGCCGGGAAAGAAGGCCGGGCGGTGATCTACATGCCCGAAAGGCTTTTTTGCGTAAACGGCGAGACCCAATGGCTCATCAGGAAGTGGGCGGACGAGATCGCAGCCGCGCTGGCGGCAGGAGAGAGGGTGGTCATGGCGGTCGGCAGGCTGGATTGCGATCATAATGAAAATCTTTCGCTCGGGATCAGGGAAGCCATCGCCGAAACGGTCGAAAGAGTGCTGCAGGCGGTACCGGTCGAGGAGCTGATGATCGAAGGCGGCGCCACTTCTTTTTCCGTTGCCAGAAGGCTCGGCTATACCAGGTTTTACCCGGCAAACGAATTGGGGACAGGGGTGGTCAGGATGAAAATTGAAGAGCAAAAGGACATGTTCCTTACGCTTAAGCCCGGCAGCTATGCGTGGCCCGACTCCGTTTGGGCATACCCCGCAGGGCAACGGTTGAAATGAATACTCTTAATTATACCTGCATAAATTCTGTAAAATGAAAAACAAAGCAAACCAAACAGCGTCTCCGGAGCTGAGCCGGCGTACCTTTATCAGGTCGGCCGGGCTGGGCGCGATCGCTGCCCCCTATCTGGCTAAGAGCTCATGGGCACAGACGCCTCCGAGCGACCAGATCAGGCATGCGGTGATCGGGACAGGAGGAATGGGCAGAAACCATGTCAAAAACTTTCTGGCAGCAAAAGGGTGTGAGCTGGTCGCCATATGCGACGTCGATCCCCAGCAGCTGGCCAAAACCGCCCAGAACCTTCCGGACCCCGGGAAAGTCAGAAAATACGAAGATTTCAGGGAGCTGCTGAAAGACAAGTCGATCGATTCGGTATCCATCGCCTCGCCCGACCACTGGCATGCGCCGATGGCATTATGGGCGCTGGCGGCGGGAAAGCACGTATACCTCGAAAAACCCTGCAGCCATAACATCCGCGAGACCAACCTGCTGGTAAAGGCCGCCAGGCACTTTAATAAATGCGTGCAGCACGGAACGCAGCGCCGGAGCGACGGTACGCATATGGAAGGAATGAAGCAGCTTCGCAACGGGATCATCGGGAAAGTGCATACCATCAAGGCGATCGATCACCAGTTCCGGGAGCCGATAGGGCGGGCGGCCGCCGAACCCGTTCCCGCCGGCGTCAACTACGATTTATGGCTCGGCGCAGCCCCAAAGGTGCCTTTTACTAAAAACCGCTGGCATTATAACTGGAGGTGGTTCTGGGACTATGGCAACGGAGATGCGGCCAACGACGGCGTGCACCAGATCGATGTAGCGGTGTGGGCGCTGGGAGACCGGTATCCGAAGCGCGTTGTTTCGTCGGGCGGCCAGTATTTTTATAACGACGACCACCAGACGCCCGACACGCAGACCACGGTTTACGAATATGACGATACCCAGATCATCTGGGAAATGCGGCTCTGGACCCCTTACAACCTGGAAGGCCACGACAACGGCAACATAGCATATGGCACGGAAGGAAAAATGGAGTTCGGCAGGGCCGGCGTGATCGTCACCAGGGGCAAGGAGCAGATCAAGATCGAGTCACCGGATGTAGTCGAG
>MEDT01000259.1 GCA_001724175.1 Cytophagaceae bacterium SCN 52-12
TACCTGATTACCATCGCCCGCAACCTCGCCATCGACTCGCTGAAAAAGGCATCAAAAGACGAGCGTCTGTACGAAGAGATCCTGCTGAATGCCTCGCTGCTGTACACACAGCCGGAAGACAGGTTTGACTATTACGAACTCCAGGCCGCCGTCGAAGCGGCCATCGACAACCTTCCCCCTCAGCGTCGTCAGATTTTCAGGATGAGCCGGGAGGAAAATTACACACACCAGGAAATCGCCGACAGGCTGCACATTTCAAAAAATACGGTGAAGGATCAGATCGTCAAGGCGCTGGCCGACATCAGAACCTACCTCAGGCTAAAAGGCCACACGGAAATTCCTGCAGTGATCCTTTATTTTCTTTTTCACAAAAAATAAGGCGCCCGTCTTATAACATAAACAATTCATTTACAATAAGTTAAACCAAATACCCACCACACGGCCCGACGCTTAACCATTTGTTAACACAGGCCGGATCGTCCTCCCCCCGCCTTTTTTCAGTCTTTCTGGCACAAACGCAAGCTATGGACGAAAGCATAAAAGACAAATGGCGCCGTTTCCTGAACAACGAGGCAAACGAAAAAGAGATAGAGGATGTCCTCGGTTATATCGGGAAGGAAGGCAGCGCACCCGACACGGATGAGCTGAACACCCTTTGGGAGCAGCTTCACTCCTACCCGAAGCTCCGGCAGGACCATGCCGACCAGATCTACCGAGAAATTGAACGACGCCAGGAGCACCTCCGGCAGGACGACACCCGTATCCGCCGACAGCCTTTCAGGCTGCCTCAGTGGGCCCGGATGGCCGCTTCGATCGTCCTGCTCGTCGGCGCCGGGCTGTCTGCCTACCTGCTGTGGGACAGCAGGGTTGTCTTTACCGAAACCGTCAGCGGCTATGAGCGCCGCACCGTTACCCTGGCCGACGGCTCGGAGATCGTCCTTAACCTTCACAGCAAGCTGCGCTACCCTCAAAAATTCAGGAAAGACAAACGGGAGGTATTCCTCGAAGGCGAGGCGTTTTTCTCGGTGACAAAAGACGACCGGAAACCTTTTATCGTCCGCTCCGGGGCCATCGAAACCCGGGTACTCGGAACCTCTTTCGATATTTCGGCCCGCGGAGAAAACAGGTATGAGGTAGCCGTAGCCACCGGGAAAGTAAAAGTGACAGACCTGACGACGGACGGGGCCGGGGAGCTCGCCGTGCTCACACCAGGCCAGACATTGTCGTATTCCGCCGCTGACGGACAGGCTGTTGTGAAGGAAGACACTCCCGGAGAGGTCGCCCGGTGGAAGGACCGCACCATCCTCTTCGACAACGAATCGATGGACAAAGTGCTGAAAGTGCTGGGCCGGCGGTACGGCGTGAAGTTTACGCTCGAAAACAAAAAGATCGGCAATTGCCGGGTTTCCATGAAAATCGAAAACGAATCCCTGCAGACGGTGATGGAGGACATCAGGGTCATCTCCAACCAGTCGATCGGGTACCAGATCAAAGACAAAACAATCATAGTCACAGGAAAAGGATGTGCCAACGACAATAACTGAAAACAATTCCGATGAACAAGATCTATCCAAACCTGAAAGGGCTAAAAACATTGATCGCGGCAGCGCTTATACTGCTTTCCGGCCAGACGGCCCTTGCCTGGAACGGGGAAGCCTGCCTGGATACGAATAACCCCAATCGCTATAAAAAATCGTCGGAAATCAGGTTCCGCCTCACGCCTGCCCGGGTGACGCTCAAAGAAGCTTTCCGCATCATCGCCGGCGAAACAGGCTTCAAATTCGTATACCTTGAGAACCGGGTGCCGGTGAAGAAAAAAGTAGTGCTGGGCGCCAACCTCAGAAACCTCGAAGAAGCGCTGCTCTCACTGTCGGAGCAGGCCGACGTCTCCTTCCGCCGGGTCAACGACCGGATACTGGCCACCAGGATCGAAAGAAAAGCCCCCCCTGTTGCCGAAAACATCATTGAAAAAAACATTCGTATATCAGGCACCGTTACCGACTCGAAAACCGGGGAGCCCCTCATTGGCGTCAGCATTATCGGGGTAGGCACACAGTTCGGCACCATCTCCGACAAGGAAGGGCAATACACGCTCGAGATACCGGAAGCGACCACGCACCTTACCTGCTCCCTGATCGGCTACCAGTCAAAAACAGTCGCGCTGAACAACCAGACCACACTCTACATCGCTCTCGAGGTTGATTCGAAATCGCTCACCGAGGTGATCGTCGTCGGCTACGGACAGCAGGAAAAGCGGGATGTGACCGGCTCAATCGCCTCCGTCAGGGAGGAATATATCGAAAGAAACCCGCAGGCCTCGCCCGTGCTGGCGCTGCAGGGACAGGCACCCGGCGTGGATATTGTGGCCTCCAGCTTCACCTCCGGAAGTGACCCGCAGATCCGGATCCGCGGGGAACGCTCCATACTGGCCTCCAACAACCCGCTGATCGTCATCGACGGGATCCCTTTCCAGGGCTCGCTGAACGATATTAACGCGAGCGACATCAAATCGATGGAGATACTGAAAGACGCCAGCTCGACGGCCATCTACGGATCCCGCGCTGCCAACGGGGTAATCCTCATTACGACCAAGGACGGAGGCGACAAGCTGAAAATCAATTTCACGGGCTACGCCGGCACCAGCGGCCTGCTGCGGAAGGTAAAAATGATGAACGCCTCCGAATTTGCGCAATTCAGAAGGGAGGCCCAGCGCACCCGGATGAACACGGACGGCCTGCCCGACGACGCCGATGCCTTCGACCCTTTCGAGCTTGATATGCTTGCCAGGGGCATCGACACCGACTGGCAGGATCAAATCTACGGACAGGGGTCCATCCGCAACTACATGCTCGGACTGCACGGGGCCACGGATAAAACCCGGTACTACGTATCGGCCAGCTATTTCGACGAGAGCTACCTGATCAAAAACGTAGACTTCAAACGCTACAACCTCCGCATCAACCTCGAAAACAACGTCACCAGGCACCTCACATGGGGCACCAATACCCTGTTTGCCCGTACCATCGGCAACAGCGGCGGGCTGGGCGGCACCGACGGGATCGATCAGGTTTACCGCACCGATCCCCTGAGCAGCCCGACAGACGCTTCCGGCAACCGGCAGTTCCTTACCTCGGAAGACCCGCTGCGGTTCAACCCCCTCTTTAACACCGACCGCGACAACTACGTGGACGAAAATACCGGCACCCGCGTTTTCCCCACCCTTTTCCTCCAGCTCAACCTGAACGACAGGCTCTCCTATCGCGTCAACGCCGGCGGCGACATCCGGTTCGAGCGGAGCAACGTGTTCAAAGGTAAATACGCCACTTCCCAGAAAGGCGAAATAGACAACGTGCAGGTTCAGACCAGCGAGCGGCTCGGCTACACGCTGGAGAACATCCTGAACTATTCACAGGCGTGGAATGCGCACGAGCTGAAGTTCACCGGCCTTTTCAGCATACAGCAGGCGCAGAACATCCGCGGCAGCATGAGCGCCCTCCAACTGAAGCAGGCGCCTTACGTGACTTTCTACGGAATCGGCGATGCCGTACAGTTCCCGGTGGTCAACAACGAGATGGTCAATTCGCAGTTGGCTTCCTGGATGGGGCGGGTAAACTACCATTTCAGGGACAGGTACCTGCTTACGGTCACGGCCCGCTACGACGGCTCATCCGTCTTTTCCCCCGGCCGGAAATGGGGCTTCTTCCCCTCTGTAGGGCTCGGATGGCGCGTGAGTGACGAGCCTTTCCTGGCCAACACAGGTATGTTCTCCGACCTGAAGCTCCGCGCCAGCTACGGCGTGACAGGCAACCAGGCGATAGACCCTTATGATTCACAGGCGGGGCTGCGCGGCACAAACTACCGGTTCGCAGACCTCGACGGCAGCGGCTTCGAGGTATCGAGCATCGAAAACACCGACCTGGGCTGGGAAAAAACCACACAGCTCGACGTAGGGATCGATTTCGGGCTGCTCAGAGGCCGGCTGACCGGCTCGGCAGACTACTACCACGCCGTTACCAGGGACCTGCTGTACCAGCGGAGGATCCCGCTCGTGACCGGCTTCAGGAGCGTAGCTTCCAACATAGGCACCACCATGAATACGGGCATGGAATCACACCTGCAGTCGGTGATCGTCAACCGCAAAAAAATTAAATGGACGGTGGATGTCAACGCTTCCTTCAACCGGAACAGGATCATCGACCTGTACGGCGACAAAAGCACGGATGACATAGGCAACAACCTCTTCATCGGGAACCCGCTCAAGGTTTTCTACGACAACCGCTTCGAGGGCATCTGGCAGTCGGATGAAAAAGAGGCTGCCGCCTCCTACGGATACAGGCCCGGCGACATCAGGATGGCGGACCTCGACGGCGACGGCGACATCGATCCCGACGACCGGGAGGTACTGGGAAGCCAGTTCCCGAAATGGACCGGAGGACTGTCATCCAGCCTCACGATCCACGGCGCCGACCTGAGCTTTCTCTGGATCACACGCCAGCGTTACCTCGTCAAGAACGAGTTCAGGGAAAGGTATAACACACTCATTTCAAGGGACGGCAACGTGAGCATCGACTACTGGACGCCGGAAAACCCCAGCCAGTCGGCGCCCCGCCCCCACCGCGACGACGAGCCCGACAACCTGCGGCTCCTCACCTACGAGGACGGCTCCTTCATCCGCCTCAGGAATGTGTCGCTCGGGTACACCTTCCCCGAACAATGGCTTTCCAGGATCAGGACCCAACGACTGAGGGTATATGTGTCACTGCTGAATCCCCTCACCATTACCCGGTTCAAAGGGATAGATCCCGAGCAGCCGGCCTATACCGGCGGGACCAAATTTGCCCAGCCGGGCAACTACCGCCAAACCGTAGCAGGCCTTAACCTGACATTCTGAAAACACATGAAAACAACAACCAAGCGCTCACGCATCGCACTCGCATTGACCATGGCGGGCATACTCTGCGGCTGTACGGAATTCCTCAGGGAAAATGATCCGAACCGCATCACGGCAGACAATTATTTCACTACCCCGGAAGGCCTCAGGGATGCCGTCAACGGGATCTACAGTCCGGCGCGAAGCTTTATCGGCCAGGAAGAGGGCTACTCCGTAGTCGTATTCGGCACCGATATGTTCACCGAAGCCTCCGACGAAAGCGCAAGCTGGAACAGCAAGCAGTTCAACCGTTACAGCTCCGACCTCAATGCCCGCTCCGAAAAGATCGAGCAGATCTGGCAAAACTGCTACAAAGGAGTCAACAACGCCAACACGGCTATCGGACGCGCCGAAAATGTAGCTATGGACGAAGCCCAAAAGAACAGGCTGATAGCCGAAGCAAGGTACCTGAGGGCTTATTACTATTTCTGGCTGGTGCGCATGTACGGTCCCGTGCCGGTCAAGCTGCACGAAACAAAAGGTGTGGAGCTGGATTTCGGGCGCGGGTCCGAAACCGACGTGCTGACCGCCGTGATCGACGACCTCCTGTTTGCGGCCGAGCACCTGGATGCGAAGTCGGCCGAATGGGGAAGGCCCAGCCGGTGGGCAGCGCGTCATTTCCTGGCCCTGGCCTACCTGACCCGCGCAAAAGACAGCAACGACTACCAGCTCGCGCTGGCCAACGCACAGGAGGTGATCAACAACAGCCAGCACATCCTCCTGCCCGCTTACGCCGACCTCTGGAAGCTCGACAACCAGCAGAACCAGGAGATCATCTGGTCCATCCAGTTCTCGCCGGTTGAATCCAACAACGGCGGCGCGGGCAACCGGGGGCACCTGTTCTTCCTTATGGAATACGATCTCGCTACCTACCACATGCAGCGCGACGTCGAAAACGGCCGGCCGTTCAAGCGCTTCAGGCCCACGGAGCACCTGCTGGGCCTCTTCGCCGACAACGATCCCCGATATGACGCCACCTTCAAAACGGTGTGGTACTGCAACAGCGCCCAGCGCCTGCCTTCCGACGGCAGCCTTCACCTCGGCGACACCTGCATATACCTTCCGAAACATGCCATGAACCCCGCAGCAAAAGCCTCCAGGCCGTACGCGGTCATTAACCCGGATCAATACAGTCCCACGACCTTCCCGTCGGTCCGTAAATTCGACCAGCCCGACCGAGTGGACGCGGCCGACCGCGACGGCTCCAGGGACTTCATCGTGTTCCGGCTGGCAGAAACCTACCTCATCGCAGCGGAGGCGGCTTTCCGTCTCAACGGCACGGGCGCCGAATACCTGAACAAAGTACGGGCAAGGGCACAGCAGCCGCCTCTCGCACAAATCTCTATCGATGCCATCCTCGATGAAAACGCCCGCGAATTCGCAGGAGAAGGAAAGCGCTGGTTTGACCTCGTGCGCACCGGCAAGCTCATAGAGCGCGTACGGAAATACAACCCCGGCGCCGCAGCCGAAAACATCCGCGACTACCACGTCAGAAGACCTATACCGCAGAGTGAAATCGACATCATCCATTCCGACCTGTTCAAGCAAAATGAAGGATATAACTAACCACCGGCCGCTGCTGTCGGCGGCCGCAGCACTGGGCTTCTGCCTGCTGTGCTGCAAAGACAACGAGGTAACCGGCACCGAAATACACCCGGACTTCGTCGTCCGCAGTTCGGGATTCGCGGAAGGCGATACGATCTTCTTCGAAAACACCACAACGGGGACCGACGATGCAAATGTTCAATGGCACTGGAGCTTCGGCAACGGCAGGTCGTCGGCCGAGCGGGAGCCCTATACGCTGTACGATACCGCAGGAAGCTATGTCATTGAGCTGTCCGTTACAGCCCAACGCGGCGCAGCGGCTTCCAAAAAAGATACGATCACGATCCACAGGAAAGAAAACCCTCCTCTTCACCTTCAAAAACCGGTGATCGCCTTTTCCCTCAGCCTGCCTGCCGATTATTACGACGGCCCGGCGGTGTATGCCGGCACGCCGCTGAAATTCACCGACCGCTCCGTCGATGACGGCGCTATTACACTACAGCAATGGACGTTCGACCACGCAGAGACCCGCCAGGGAAAGGTCGTGGAATACACTTTTGAGCACCCCGGCGAGCATACGGTCACGCTGCAGGTTACGGACAACGACGGGCTTTCCAGCGACACCACTTTCAGTATCAACGTGGAAGGCGTTGAATTCACTCCATGGAAACCCGGCTACCTGGATATCCATCACATCAACACCGGGCGCGGCGACGCTTCGTTCTTCCTCTTTCCCGACGGCACCAACATGCTTTTCGACGCGGGCGACAAGGACGTTCCCGGCTCCGGCTCGAACCCCGATTTCGCCATCCATCCCGATGGCTCGAAAACGCCGGGTGAATGGATTGCCGACTACCTCACCCGGTTCATCCCCGACGGATTTCCCCGGAAAATTGACTATACCGTGGTGTCGCATTTCCATGTCGACCATCTCGGGCGGATCAATAATAACTCGCCCCGCTCTGCCTACGGGAATTACCAGCTCGGAGGCATTACGCAGGTGGGCGAGCTTATCCCCATGAGCAAGATCATCGACCGCGACTACCCTACCTATCAATTCCCGGTAGACCTCTCCGACGACCGCGACGACATCGAGAACTATATCCGTTTCCTGCGCTACCACCAGGCAAACCGCGGAATGGAGGTGGAGAGGATTGCCGTAGGCATCTCCAGCCAGATCGTTCCCGTGCACAGTACGTCCTACGATTTCAGGGTTACGAACCTGTACGCTGCCGGGGAGTTCGGAACGGACGGCAGGGAGAACCACCAGCATACGTTCTCGCCGCCGCTGGTGAACGATAAAGGAGAGTGGAACGACAACCCGCTGAGCATTGCCCTCAAAATAGAATACGGTCCTTTCGACTATTACACAGGGGGCGATATTACCGGGCAGGAAAGCTGGCCGGACTATGACATTGAAACGCCGCTTGGCAAGCGCATAGGCGAGGTGGATGCAATGGCGGTGAACCACCACGGCTATAAGGATGCTACCAATCAGAACTTTGTAAACGCGCTGACGCCCCAGGTAGCCATTCAGCAAACTTCCAACACCAACCATGTGAACCTCGGGGTGGTAAGCCGGCTGAAATCCGTCGGGGCAGACCTGTACATCAGCAACATCGCGCAGATCTACGCCGTCTCTGCCATCGCCCGCGAATACAAATCCCTGGAAGGCCACGTGGTGATCAGGGTATATGAGGGCGGCCGGACCTTCGATGTCTTTGTGCTCAGCGACCGGGTCCCTTCGGCGCCCGGCATCAAAAAATTTGGTCCTTACCAATGCAGATAAAATAACAAACCAATAAACTTTTTATGAAACAAATGAACGAACGCTGGAAAAATCCGGCCGCAGGGATGGCTATTGCCCTGACCGTCTTAAGCGCCTGCCTGGTAAGCGCCTGCAAGGAGGAGGATACGGAGCCCGCGAACAAGCCGCCGGCAGCCGCCTTCCTGGTGAGCAACCTCACCCCCGGAAATAACGAGGAAGTGTCATTCACCGACCAGTCGGCTGACGAAGACGGGAAAATTATGAAATGGGAATGGAATTTCGGCGACGGCTCTACTTCGCAGGAGCAGCACCCTAAAAAAACATTTGAGACGGAAGGCGCATTTACCGTAAAGCTGACCGTAACCGACGACGATGGCGACCGGGCCGAGGCTACGCGTGAGATAACCGTTTCCACCTCCAACCTCGCTCCCGTAGCCGCCTTCAGCCTGGAGGTTCCGGGGCAAAGCACCGAGCTCTTCGCCATCGTCATGGAAAACACCGCCATCAGCTTCAAAGACCTGTCGGAAGACAAGGACGGCAGCATCGCCGGCTGGAGCTGGGATATGGGCGACGGCACCACCTCCACGAGCCGTAACCTGGAGCACACTTACGCCACCGGCGGGACCTATACCGTCAGCCTCACGGTGACCGACGATGAGGGTGAAACCAATACATTATCAAAGAAAGTCTACGTCCCTAAGATCAAGTGGAGCTATCCAGTCAATAAGGTAGATACCAGTTGCCCTGCCATTGACGACGATGGGAATATTTACGTGGCTGACGCAAGCGGCGTTATCTACAAACTCTCCAAAAGCGACGGAACTGCGATGTGGTCATACAATGCCGGCACACAGATACGGGCCAGCATCGTTATCAGCGATGATAACACCAGGCTTTATATCGGATCAGGCAAGAAATTCCATGCGTTGAAAACATCCGATGGACAGGCAGCGTGGGCAATAGAATTGCCCGGTAATGCCGACAAGTCCAGCGCGGCGCTGGACAAAAACGGCAATGTATATTTCGGTACAGCCGACGGCAAGCTCTTCTCGGTTAAAGCCCTGGACGGCACACAGAACTGGGTCTTTGATGGGGGAATATCCGACGGCTCTATCCAGTCCTCTCCCCTTTATTCCAATGGCAAGGTGGCAGTGACCATCAGTAACAAATTGTTTGGTATCAATGCGTCTACCGGGGAAAAAGCCTGGGAATACAACCTGCAGGCCAATCGTTACGAAGGCAACTTCGCTATCAATGACGCCGGTATTCTGTTTGGCGGCGCAGAGAATACCGAAAACAAATCCGGCAGGATCTTCGCCATCAACCTGAGTACAGGAGCCGAAGTATGGGGAAAGCAGGTACCTGGTGAAGTACGCGCCAATTCGCCCATACTGGGTCCTGACGGTACGCTGTATGTTTCGACCGAGGACGGCGCAGACGAAAAATCGATGTCCGTCTATGCCCTCAACTCAAATACCGGTGCGGAAAAATGGGTATCGAAAGTCGCCGGCGACGATTTCAAGGTAGCGCCTACGCTCGGCAAAAGCGGCGTCCTTTATATCGGCAGCAACGACGACCATTTCTACATGATCAGCAGCGTGGACGGGACCCTGCTCTGCCGGTTCAGCTACGAATCGGCCGACCACCTGATGGTACCCGCGATCGGCAGCGATGGTACGGTGTACTTCAGCAGCAGGGGCAACCTGTTCTACGCCATGAAGATCCTCGACGAAGGTGAAGAATCGCTCCCGCAAGGCGGCTGGCCCATCGTAGGCGGCAGCCTGAAACACCAGAACAGGAAATAATATAAATCATGTCTACCCGGCAGCGGCTAGGCAGACATGATTTATACCGCTGTGGTCCCCATCACGATGAAAAAACAAATACCGCAGGCATGTGCCTGCCTCTGCATATCGCTGTCCGTCTTCGGGCAAACCGATTTGTTCCTGCTCATCGGGCAGTCGAATATGTCCGGCCGGGCGCAGATCGCAATGATCCCCGACAGTATTGCCAATGCCTGGCTGGTGAGCTCCAACGGCTCTAAAAATTTCGATGAGCACCATTTCAACTCCTGGTCGAAGCCCAGGCTGAGCAGAAGATACGCGCTTCAGTTTATCGAAGCGGAATCGGGCGTAAAGATACCGGCCACGGATACCCTGGTGCGCAACGGCGAGATTATACTGGGGAAGAACAGGGCAGGCAATTACCGGCTGGGCGACCACGAGGCATTCCTGGCGCTGGAAACCGACGGCGGCGATACCACCTTCCTCAATGCCTCCGTCTGTGAAAGGCAGTCGTACCGCGGCTACACCGTCTCCGGGAATTACCAATGGGCCGAATCTACCGAATCCGGCTGCAACCGGTATTTCAACCTGGACCTGGCGGTCTACCCGGTCGATACCGTCAGCATCAACACAGTGCTTACCGATACAGAAGAATACATGGGCTATACCCAATCCGGTAGCTACTTGTGCAAATATGCCTCATCCGATGCATGCGACAGCATTGTCAATTTGAGGAGCAAAAAGATCGCCTCGGTCAAGATACTGATCCAATGACAAGGCAACGGGAACAAACCAATAAATAAACGATTCAACTTTAAAGCTCAAAAAATGAAAAAACAACTTATCAAGCTGATCACGCAATGGTGCACCGCCGTTGCAGCTATTACAATTTACTTTGCCGGCACCGGTATGCTCCAGGCGCAAAATGCAAACAAAGAGGGATTCCAGGCCGCCAGCAACAAAGGTATCGGGTATGTTTTCAAAGAGCATAGCGACGGAAGCTGGAGAGGGAATCATACCGCAAAGCTGAAAGGCGACGCCGCCAACCTCATCATAGCAGCCGAAGGTGACATTATTTTCAAGCGGCTGCAAAACGGAGCAGAAACCAGCACCACGATGCGGCTAAACACGGCCGGCAGCCTGGAGGGATTGAATTCCATTGCGGCTTCTTCCATTACATCTACTTCCATTGCAGCTACTACTTCCGTTTCAACTAATACCATCACAGCCACTTCCATTGAAGCTAACAGCGCTGATATAAGTGTATTAAGCGCTGACGGGATTAATATCAAGCAACATGCAAAGAGTAATCTGGGCTTGGGATATGGTACCGGAATTGGCTTAAATACCGGATATCAAAACACCAACGTGGGCAGTCGAGCCGGTGGATCAATGACATCTGCCAGCAATAACAGTAATTTTGGAGCAGATGCCGGTGGAGACAATCTCACAGGCAATAGCAACAGTAATTTCGGAAACGAAGCCGGCAAGAGCAATACCACGGGTAACGGCAACAATAATTTCGGGGTTGCAGCCGGCAAAGACAATACCACAGGCAATTATAACAGTAACTTCGGAATCGAAGCTGGCAGAGACAATACTATAGGTAGCTTTAACAGTAATTTCGGAGTGAGTTCAGGCTGGGCCAATAGTACAGGCATCAGCAACAGTAATTTCGGAGTTGAAGCGGGCAGGGAAAATACTGCAGGCGGCTTTAACAGCAATTTCGGACGTGATGCCGGCCGCTTAAATAAGACCGGGTATAGAAACAGCAATTTCGGAGCGAATGCCGGAAGAAGCATTAAAGGGGCAGGTAATACCAGCATGGGAGCTTATGCAGGGAAAGACCTCACAAACGTCAATTACAGCGTTTTTCTCGGCTATTCCGCAGGGGCAGATTTCAGTCATGTAACTTTCGAGGATAATCAGAACCCAATCGCCAACGGCAAATCCGTCTTTGTGGTCAATAACCAAGCGCAGCTTCACAACCCGCTGCTCTTCGGGACATTTGTCGACAACCAGAACCATGATGATCCTTCCTCCAGAACCGAAGCCGGCTCCATGGCCCAGCTGGCCATCAACACGCATCACTTGGTCGACAGCTGCGCTTTAACAGTAGCGGGAGGCGTCCATATAGGCCCTAAAGATGTGAATCCTGCTCACTTCGCAGAAGACACGCTCTTCAATAACTTTCTCCTCTGGGTGGAACGTGGTATAGTAACCGAAGACCTGGCCATCGCCAAGGTAGAGGAGTGGTCGGATCATGTCTTCGGGGAAGATTATACACTGGCCGGGCTGGAAGAGGTAGAGCGATATATCCGTAAGCACGGTCACCTGCCCAACATTCCCTCTGAAGCGGAAGTACGCAAATCAGGCTACTCCCTTCAAAAGATTACCGCCCGGTTCCTGGAAAAGATCGAAGAGCTAACACTCCACGCCATAGAGCAGGAAAAACAGATCAAAAAACTGAAAGAGGTACAATCAATACAGTTGCAGGCGCTTGCTGATAAAATTTCAGCCATTGAAGAGGTTATCAATAAATGATAGACTGCTATGAAAAAAAGGGCGATGAAGAAAAAATGGAAATATCGTTTGGTATTCCTTGCAATACTTGCCGGCACCCATGTAGCTCGTGCCAACGATTCAAAAGTCTTCAAAATAGATGCTATCTGCAAAGTAAAAGATGCTTATGCCATCAAGCAACACAAGCTCGGCATTAAAGGTAATGCTTCGGGCGGACGGGCAGAGGTAAGGATGTATAAGAAATCCCAATATTCCTCAGGAGGCAGAAATGACGCAAGTTTGCTTTACGGAGCTTTTACTGACAGGAACGACACTGACGAGTTCAGACCTCAGGGCTGGATCACAGGATCTTTCTGGTATTGTCTGCAAGTTGGGAACGTCTATATAAACCCCTTCTGCAACTCTAACTACGGTGATGTTGAAAGTCATGAATCCTATCTTTATAAAAGAAACATCTCAGAGGCTGCAAAACACTATGCCCTGAGCGGGATAGGATTGACCTGGTATTCCTATGAAGATAAAAAAATAAACGTCACCATCGAACTTGAAATTTCGGGCAGTACGGCGCTTACCGATATTACAGAAATCAAAGTTCCCGGGGTCGGGACTTTGAAACCATCTGATTTCGTCACCTACGTAGGAGATTTCTCCGCGTTGTTCAACCCGGATAACGAGGTGACGGCCGTCGCGCACCGCGGCTACTGGGAAGAGCGCGGCGTGGTTCAGAATTCCCTGGCCGCCATCGATGCTGCCAACGCTATCTCCGGGCTGGACTGGATCGAGCTGGATATCAGGAGCACAAAGGATATGCATCCCATTCTCTTCCATGATGACAAGCCGCAGAAAATACTCCAGGATGTAAAACTTGAATTCCCTGCTCATCCTGACACTTCTGTATACGATTTCCATTGGGCAGATCTGCAGAATTTTTTCCTGTACGACCGGTTTAATTTAAGGTCTGGCGAAACACTTGTGGATCTTAATACGGCATTCAGCCATATCAAGACCCACAATATTACAAAGCCGGTCAATATGGATATTGGTATCCCCGGCGAGGTACCCCAAGGATGGGATTATGTCAATAACAAAAAGAGAAAAGTTTCGGGTCAACCATTTTTTGACGCGGTATTCCTGCAAGCTATTGACCTGGCATGCCACTATGGGTTGACCAACCAGATTGTATTCAAAGGGAAATATAAGCCTGATGATTCGATATGGTCAAAGGTAGACAGCGTCCTGATCAAATATGCGACAGTAGCCCACACCCCAAATCGTGGCTCAGTTCCAAAGATCGCTTACACGCCCAAGCTGGGAGATGATACCCCGGATAGCTTAACATACTTCAATGGCTGGACAGCCGTGAAGAATGGGACCACCCATATCCCGGGAGTAGAAATGGTAGGTATGGAGATCAGGCTGAAGAATGATGATAGCGGATTGAGCAGTTTTCTCAATGACGCCATTACCGAAGCGCATGCCAACGATATAAAAGTCGGGGTCTTTTCTGAGGCTCCTTCTACCTGCCAGGGCTATTGGACCAAAAGTGCAGTGGAGAAGTACATTAACTTCGAGGAAGACAAGCGGAACAGCTTCGAATGGCTCCTTGGTAAAAAGTATGATTATATCATCACGGACTTCCCGAAAAACCTCATCGAGCTAAGGGCAAAGAGAGTGCAATACGGGGTCCACAATTAACAGACGAAAGCAAATGAGATACATATTCTTTCTGATTGGCCTAAGCTTCGCGCTTTCTGTCCGGGCCCAAGGGGACTTATATCCTCCGGTCGAATCTCCCACCAATAACGTTTCTCACGTTAAATATGATGTAGCGGACGATCAACTGGCGCAAAACGGCTTTACCATAGCCTTCAGCGCCACGTTAGATGAACTTAAAAATCACCCTGTGCTGGCGGGAATC
>MEDT01000260.1 GCA_001724175.1 Cytophagaceae bacterium SCN 52-12
CCGGCAGTAAGAAAGCTGCCTTCCGCAAAAAACACCCGGATAGGCTTCCCCGCTTTATCAAAGGTAACTACTGAGGTAACAGCATCGGTCTCTATTTTGAAAAGCTTTAATTTTTTAAAAGAAGAAGTCGTATCGTAAATGATCACATCCGTCTCCGGTCCGCGGCTCACGACCACGCAGTGTCCTTTGCCTTCCGTCAGCTTCTCCACGACAGCGTTTTCTATCTTCGCATCTTTATTCCTGAACGGCTCCATGATACTGATAAAGGTGCTGGTCAGGGGAGCCGGCGTATCGGACGTTCTCCTTGCAACCAGGTATTTGAGAAGGTAGCTCCGGGCGCGGGGCTTATCGTAGGCGTCGGCAATGAAAAGATCGCTCAATTCAGGGGTAAGGGTATGGAGGCGCAGCCTGGCGGATGCATCGTCTATATGATGATATTCAATGAGCCCGCTTCCCGATTTTCTTTTCTGAACGTTGAACAAATGCTGGAAGCCGGAGCCGCCATACCTGGCATACCCGGTTTTTGCCCCTTCATCCCGGAGCTTTTCGTCGTCATATATTGTCTCCGGAGCGATCGATTCTCCTGCAAGCGTACCCGGGGCAGGGGCAGTCCATTGGTCTTTATCGACGATGACGGTTCCCGGAGGTCCGTGCAGAGAATAATCATGCTGGCTTCCGCCGGACACATGGAAAAAATCGACTACATAGCTCTGTTCGTCGCCGACATCGACCATCACCAGGTTCCTGCGGTATTGCGGGGCTTCGCGGTAGGCAGGAGAGGATGCATCCATTGCGCGTGCGAATGCCCCCGGGTAGAACCCGTTAAGCTTTCCGGGTAGGTTCTGGTTTTGTTTTTTCCGGTCTACCATGACGGTACTATGCGATATGGTGTTCTGCGACCAGGTATAGACCGGCGCCACATAGGCGTTCATGGCATCGGGATACCCCAGGTCGGGCATCATTTTCCGGCCGTTGGCAAAAAGTTCGACGTTGAGGAAATCCCAGTGATAATGGGAGTAATGCATGCCATAGGTGAAAGCCAGGGCAGTTTTGTCGCTCGCATTGTTCAGGATGCCAAGCCCGTAGCCTGCAAAAAGCCGGGACTGCTGAGGCGCGACAGCCCTTCCTTCCGCCAATGGCGGTACCGCCGGCAGCGCATCCGAAAACAGGGAGCCGAACGTGGTAAAGCTGTCGTCACCCGATTTGTTGATCCAGTAAAGATAGCGCTTGTCCTTATATTGATTGTATCCGGTCTGGTACGTATCGGGGTACCGCGCGGTCAATCCGCCGGTAGCCGACCCGCCGTCGCCCCAGTCGGGCGTATACTTACCCAAAGCAACCAGGTCAAGCGGAGCATCCAGCAACCGCTTCATCCGGGGATTGGTAAACAGGTCTTTATTGCCTTTCCTGAGCACATCGGCAATATCTACCAGCTCCTTGAGCCAGTGTGCATTGTAACCGGGCGACTCCAGCGGCATCCCGTCGCGGAATACCTGGTTGTAAAGCGCGTATTGCAGCCCGTTCTGCGCCATCGCCTTTGACGGCTGTTCGGTCATCTTTTCGATCGCTTCGTCTTTCCCCGCATGCTGCCGAACCAGGTGCAGGTGAAGCATGGCGTTCTGATGCATACCGAAATTCCCGGCAATCTTACCATCGGCAATGCCGTCCAATCCGTCTTCCAGCACATTGGCTTCGATAAAAGCCCTGATTTCTTTTCCTGTCCTGCCGCTGTACCGCTGCAGGGAGGCATCTTTGTCGATATAATCCCAGACATAGTCGTAGGCCTCGGCAACATTCCTGATCAGTTGGGTTTCCCATATCCGGTTGAGAACTTTCCCTGAATAGCGATTTCCTTTCATTTTTTCCATCAGGCCGTACCGCGACTGGTTTTCATGGTCCATCGACGGATAGACCTGGGCCAGGCGGTAGAGCATGAAGCCTGCTTTTTCGGCATATTTCGTATCGTTCGTAAGCAGGTAAGCACGTGAAAGCGCCAGCAACCCCGGAATGGTGTGGCTCATCCACATCCACTGGTTGGCGTGGGCGACAAACCAGTAACGGTCTCCTTCAGGCGATATCCAGCCCCAGCCATTGTCTGCATACCTGCCGGCTACCTTACCCTCAAGTCCGTCTTCGTAATATTTCACATAGTCGTTGGAAGGATATATCTCGCCGCCGATCGGGCATTTCACCTTGAACGGGAGCTTCGGATCGATGATCCACGGATAAAATCCCCCGACCTTGAAAACCGAATCCCCGTGCACAGGGCATCCTTTCGCGCATAGATCGAAGCCCCTGGGGACCCTGGCGTCGGGCATTACATCCAGGATTTCTTTTTCGGAGAACCCAAGCCAGTAATCGGCCTGCCTGAGGATATCCTGCATGATCTTCCCGGCGGAGGGGTATTTCTGAATATTGCTTTTTGCCAGCAGGATATCGGTATCCGAATACAGGCTGCGCGAATCCTTGAGCGGGAAGCCGGGCACTCTTTCGGGTACCTGTTTAAAGGGCGGGATAACCAGGCCGTCCGGCGCGTTCTGAGCCCATCCGGCCGTACAGATGCCAAGGAGGAGTATCCAGAAGCAGGGTGATCCGTTTTTCAATCGATAGGTCATGCGGAGCGGTATATACAGGAGTTTAAATGAGCTTTTTTTCTGCGACGCCGTAGATGTTGTCGAATGTGCGGGTCCGGGTCTCGCCTCTTACGGCGTCCGAAGGCTGGAGATGATGAAAGAACCAGTTTTGAAATACGTCGCAGGTATCGACCGGCTCGCCTCTTACCACAACCGCCCGTTGCCCCGGCGCCATAAAAGCGTTATTGTAAATTTCTATCCGGTTGCCGGCAATATTGGTACCGTCTTTCCGGTCCCTGCCGCCGTGCATGTCGAAGCAGTGACTCGAGGCGACGCCCATTTCTATATTGTGCCGGGCTATGTACCGGCTTTCCGCCGAGCCGGTCCCGGCGATGGAATGCCGGTTGCTGTCGAACAGGTTAAGCTCTATCAGTGAAGACGACTTGTCGTGCGATATGCCGTAGCCAAGGCCGTGATACTGGCAGTGGTGAATAAAATTGTGATGGATCTTATGGCCGGTACCGCTTCTCAGGCTGATCCCGCTCTGGCCAAAAGCGTATATTTCGCAATTGTCTACCTCGAGGTTGTCGTGCTCGCACCGGATCCCGTTCGAAACCGGGAATTTATAATAGTAGGAGCTGCCCAGCTTTTCCGTGCCGAATGCGCGGCCGTGATGCCGCATATAGCGTTTAGGGTTAGGGCCCTTCAGCCTGATCCCGATGATCCTGACCCCCGGACCCATAGGTTTAATCATCAGCGGTGTTTTCAGCGCATCGCTCGTCAGAACCGGCCCGGCAGAGCCGTTATGCCCGCGGTTGCCGGCCAGCGTTACGCCCGCCGGGACTTCGAGGAAGAAATCGTGGATATAGATATCGGCGGTAAGGTCTATTTCCGTTTCGCCTTTGATAAACACGGTTTGTCCCGGCCGGGCTTTTGAAAGGGCATCGACCAGCGTTTCGAAGCTGTCGACCTCATAGTCTCCGCCGGTTTGGATCTTTGCATAGCCTTTTCCGCCTCCGATCGGACCCAGGTCGTCGGGCTTTGCGCCGTAGATCTTCCCGTTCAGCTCCAGCCATGTGGGCTCTTCGCCGCCGGGCAGCGGTGTATCCATATTCAATGCGCCGCTGCCGAAGGCGCCCAGGGCGAGCGCTGAATTTTTCAGGAACCGTCGTCTTTCAATTTTTTGTTTCATCTGTATAAAAAGGTTTTAGCTATTAGCTGTTAGGTTTTAGGTACCTGAGACTTCGGCGTGAGCTCAGTCGAACGCTCGTCGAAGGGTGGTCCTTGAGCTCGTCGAAGGGTGATCCCTGAGCTCGTCGAAGGGTTATTCATCGGCGGACCGCTTGTGCGCTGCTAACACCTAAACCCTAACACCTCCACTTACCTGCGAATCGCCAGCAGCTTTGCTGTAAACGGCAGCGTTTCTTCCTGCCGGTGATTGTATATATATTCTCCCGCCCGGGCTACTTCGGGCTCAACTTCCGAAAGTACAAGCCACTGGTGCAGCGAGTTAAAGTAGGCCGGATAGTCTCCTGATCCGTCTACCAGGCGGGTGATCTTCTTCCTGTCGGGCGTGACCACATTTTTAAGAAAAGTATTGGCAAACCTCATTATATCGGCCGGGTCAAATCCTATCCCCATTTTGTATGCAGCCATTACCATATGGATGTCATGACCACCGTGGGAAATATCCTCCACCCGGGCTTTCCCTTCGTATACTTTTACGTTATGAGAAATATTGTCTTCCGGCTTCCAGCCTGTGGTCGTCATGGGCTCGTACCAGTAATTCCACGTATAGAGATCCTTGTCACTGTCGTAAATCAGGCGATTCTTAAAGAGGTTCACCATTTTTTCTGACCGCTCCAGGTATTCGGGCCTGCCGGTGAGACGATACAGCGCAAGCTGGGCGCAGACATGTTTGGCCAGGTAGTTGAATGGCTGGCCGACATTATCGGCAGGGAGCGATTCCCCTTTTTCGCACATCAGGTAGTATCCCTCGCCGGAAAGGGGACCTTCCCGCCAGAGCCTGCGCGAAGCGTCCTCGTAAGATTCTTCTGCGGCTTTTATGAAGGATTCAGCATAAGGAAGTAATTTTTTCAGCCGGGGATGGCTCCTGACGACTTCCGAAAAACGCAGCATCGGGTGATAGATCACCCCGAGGTAACCCGTAAAAGCCAACGGAACGGGGGAAAGAGCGACCTGCTGCGGGGGCAACGGGCCCTGGTACCCCGGTTTGATGAATTCTATACGGACCAGGTTCGATTTTTTGTCATGGTAGTCGCCCGGACGCGTGGAATACGGCGCCATCGGATCATCTACCACCCGTTTCACAAACCTTTCGCCCGTATCCGACAGGCTGAGATTTTCATAGGTTTCAGACCTTTTGAAATGCTCGTTCCTGACCTTTAGCGTGAACCTGCCGTCGCTTTGGGGGATAACTTCAACGGTGGTAAAATTATTATAAGCCGAAGGCGTCGACCTTATCCCTACGACGATGTTGCCCTCTTCGTCTTTCAAGGCTCCCTCCGCTACGACGTATTTGCTTGCCATGCTCCAGGCCGGCCTGATATGACCCGAGCCGTCGGCTACCCCGCGCCGGTCGTCGCGGTGCTCCAGGAGCCGCGTGCCCCTGGAGGCTACTTCCCTGAGATACCATGTATCGCCGGTAGCATCGTAGAGATCCATAAGGGCATTCATAATATAGGATTCGCTCCATGCCAGCGTGCTCGCATCCGGCATGCGCAGCCACGGATCGGCTTCCGGAAGCGCATCTACAAGCCGGGAAGCCCTGGCAAGGCTTATTTTTTCTGCCTGCAGGCCGGTCCTGCTTTGCCCCTTTAAGGTAGGGAAAGCCGGGACCAGAAGCATCAGGCAGCAGATCTTTAAACTGGCTTTGGAAAGAAATCCTTTCATATCATATAGGATGGATTATCGTTAGTCACCTATTTACCATTTTCATTTTACCTTAAAGCTCCACAAATGTGATTCACAAACAAAGTAAACGGTACCGTCAAGATAAGCCCCGCCGGCACGGATGGGCTGAGGCGCTTCGCCAAGCAGCGTAATCCCGCCGGTTTTGGGGTTCAGCTCGGCTATACCTTTCTGAAGGACGATGTAGATCCGGCCTTTATCTCCCCTGACGAAAATCCTGGGTCCCTGCTCAAGCACCGTTTTACCCAGCCCCAGCTCTTTTTCTATGTCGGTTTGCCTGATCACCTTCCTTGCTTCCGGATCGAAAACAAAAAAGTCCTTCCTGTCGGCAAACCCTGCTACTTTCCCGCCGGGAAGAAGGATGAGATCGTTATAGCTCTGTACACCCGGGAAAACAGCTTCTTTCCAGACGATTTTTTTGCTTTTCTCATCCATCAGGTAGAGGACGGCCTCCTTTGCTTTCTTTTCCCCGCCTGTCCCGGGGGTAGTGGTGGTACCGCCCGCCAGGAACCCGTTGCCGAGCGCGGCCAGGCTCATGGTAGACTGATCGGGCACAAGATCCTTATCCGGAATGACGCTCATGCTGTTGGTGGATTTGTCCCAGAAAACCATGCCGCCCCCTGTTACTCCGTAGGCGGGGCCTCCCGCATAGATAACCGTCCGGTTGTCAGGATGGATCAGGATCCTGAAAGGCCGGTAAACATCCGGTTTTGCTTCGCCCAGGAAAGCCGGATTGGAGTCGGCCTGCCGTTCTTTCACAGTGACCTTGTAGGGTTTGGAGGGGTCCCACCGCAGCAGAAAGCCGCCGGGATAGCCGCCTACATAAAGATGCCTGCCGTCGCTTTCGACCGTATTGAACTGCCCGTATGCCGCAAGGTTGGTCCATTGCCCGTTTTTGGGGTTAAAGCTGAACTGGCGCATGGGAAATGCCGTGCCGCCGCAGATGGTTTTACCAGGGCCCACAGCTACTCCCATCACGATCGCGCCTTCGCTCTGGTGGGTGAATTTTACTTCACGGGTAGCGCCCGACGGGTCGGATACTTTCATCGTATTGGTCGTCAGATCGAGGTCTGCAATTTTCCTGCCGCTTTTGAAAGTGCGGTGAAACAGGGTCTGGCTGTCGGCGATGTATCTGACAGGGTCGGGGGCATGTGTGCCGGCCGGGACCGGTATGCCTTCGTACAGCACGATCCAGCCGTTTTCGTCCGACTCCAGGCTCTTCCCATATACTTTCCCGTCTCTATTCCGGTAGAGGGAAGCCAGGCCCTGCCTGCGGTCTTTCTCGGCGAATGCGAGCTTTGTCTCGCGGGTGGCCGGGTTAAAGCAGACGATCTGGCTGGACGTATACCCGATAGCAAAATAGATCCATCCCTTGTCGTCGGCGGCAATCGAACGCTGGTACTGCGGCCAGTTTTCTTTGTGGACAAACCCGTAATCGGTAAAAACCCGCTTGGAAGGATCGAAAGATACGAGCCCGCTCCCGGGGTAGGTGGCTGCCCAGATCAAACCGTTGTCGTCTTCGGTCATCGACATGGCGGCGCCGCTGGTCTTTTGGTGAAAGGTAAATTTCCTTTCCGCCGGGTCGAACTCGACAAAATAGCCTTTAAAAAGGGTATAAAATTTGTTTTTACGCGAAAGAATGGAGGCATACGGCGCATCGCCCGGCGGAAAAGGCATATCGAACTGCTCGCTCTTCCCGGTTTCCGCATCGGTCATAAGCAGGGCATACCCGCCTCTGTGATCAAAAAGCCATAGCAGCGCCACGTCTCTCCCGTTGCCGTCGGTAGTGGCTACAATGCCGCGGTGCTGCCCGATAGGAGAGGCCACGCCATGATCGGTGAAGGTCCCGGGTCCGCCGGCAGGCTTATTTTGCCGGGGTATTCCGAAAAGCAATCCCGGGGCCAGCCCGAGCGACACTGTCGCTGCGGCATTCTTCAGGAGGAAATCACGGCGCGACAGGTTATCTTCTTTTTTCATTTGAATAAAAGGTTTTAGCTATTAGGTGTTAGGTTTTAGGTCCCTGAGACTTCGGCGTGAGCTCAGTCGAACGCTCGTCGAAGGGTGGTCCCTGAGCTCGTCGAAGGGTTATTCATACCGGGTTTGTGTGCCGCTAAAACCTAGAACCCAGCAGCTAATAGCTATTATAATTTACCGATTGAACGAACCTTCGGATAGAATACTTGATTTGATGTAATGCGGGCCAGGGAATTCGAAGAAAGGAAATGAAGTCCTTTTGATAAGCCCGTTTCCGGCCAGATCAAACACAGGAGGCTCTTCGGTGACGATAAGGCTTTTTCCCTTTTGCTGTGTAACGGAGGCTACATGAAAGGAGGATGTCCGCCCGTTTCCATGCCTGACGGTCAGGATTTCACCCGGCGCTAACCCGGTGTTTCCTTGCACTTCCAGCTGGTTTCCGCTAACCTTCAGCAGCTTACCGGAAAATGTCTTTCCCCGTATTTTTCGCTTGCCGACAGCAAAACTGCTCCCGTCGACCATCTTCAGCTGTACGGACTTATCAGTCCTGAACCTTGCAAAAGCGATACGTCCGTCGAATACGACTGCTTCTCCATCGAGAGCAAACGAGGTTTTTCCCGCCTCGTCCCGATAGAGGATATAATCGGTCGTTCCGTCTTCATGGACAATTTTAAGGGCAACTGCCCCTGCATCCTGGTGTATGACCTGTACGGAGCTGATGGGGAGATTGCCGTCAAACGGGGCATGGACAGCCGCAAACCTGGAAGACGGTCCATTTCTAGATATGATGACCGATGGCCTCAGGTAATCGTCGAGCCTGCCCTGGTTTTCGGCGGCATTCCTTACGCTCCAGGATTCGGCTTTGCTGACCAGGCTGCCGCCATCGGGCATGATCCAGGTACGTAGTCCTTTCCCGGGCTCGTCGCGGTACCGGAAGGTAGCCACCAGGGGCTCATTGGTACGGGTTTCGGTTATATTCCGGAAGTTCGCATAGGCCCGGTAGGGCTTCCACATATACTGGTAAGCCGGTATTCCGGGCGACTCTTCGAAGGTAATCCCGTCCGGTACCAGCGATTTACTCTTTTGCCAGGGCAGCGCGCTGCCGTCGGCGCGCTCTATGGTCAGCTGCTGCGTGCTGTCTGCCGCGCCGTGCAATATCCAGTCTTTTCTTTCGCCGCCTTCGACGCGGAATATATCGGCCACGTAATGTGCCCCGGCAGGAGTTTGTACGGCTATCAGCGTACGTTTATAGATAGAAACCTTTTCCTGGCTATAGTTATCCGCAGCATCGGCTTCCATCACCTGGAACCCGGGATCGGCCCCGCTGAAAAGCAGCAGGTTACCCGAGCCTGCATACGGGGTACCGGCCCCGCTTTCCTGGCTTTTCCCGTTTACGACAACGAGATTGTGCGCCGCAGTGCTGGAAGCCCACGGGCGCGCTTTGGTATGGGTATAGCCAAGATCGGCGGTTAGCTCTTTTCCTTTTCCGAACAGCAGGAGGTTAAGGCCGGCATAGTGGTCGTGCCCAAACCGGCCGTTATAGTTGAGATGGGCCTGGAACTGGTCGTTTCCTTCACCCATACCCAGCACCCCGTAGCCAATGCCCGTTTTCAGGTGTGCGACCGACCTTTCCAGGCGCGGGCGGTAAGCGTCGGCAGACCAGGTATCGTTCAGGCAGGCATAATGCCCGTTGGGAAGCCTGAAGGCATGATCGGCTTCGAGCGCTTTCAGCAGGTCGGGGTGCTCTTTTTTCATCAGGGCTTCTTTCTGCGCGCCGTCCAGCGACGGGTACAGCTTTGTAAATACCTCCGTAAGTCCTGAAACAGTCTGCCGGTGATAGGAAACGGTAGCTTCCTTCCAGAAGCCGTCGTGTGAAAACTGCTCCTTCAGCATGCGTGAAATACCGGCTCTGACCGTTCCGGCCAGTTCCGGCAGCCCGAGCACGTTGGAGGCTACTGCCTGTGCTCTCCATGTAGTAGGATTCATATTGGTAGGAGAGATGTTCTTTTCATAAGGTTCGACGAACCGGAGCATCGGAAGGAACAGGTCCTGCTCGATTACAGTGCGGTCTTCCTGCGTGAGGAGGGGAGTGTGCTGCAGAACGTCGTATGCAAGGAGCAGTCTTTCGGATACGTCCATGTAGCCCCACCATGACCATTTGGCCAGCCGCCAGGCGTCATGCTTACGTTTTACGACCTCGTCGGGGTAAGTATCGGCGGTATAAAATCCTTTCTCCCTTCCCGGGTGGTCAAATTTGATGATATAGTCAGGATAAAGGGCTGCGAAGCGTTTTAAAATGAGCGCAGCCCGCTTTCCGGCTGCCTCGTACCGGGATGGATCGATGCTGTAGAGCGCTGCCAGGTCCTGTGCGGTTCTTTCGAGCAGGATCCTCTGCTCGTACCACCTCCTGGATTCGAACCAGTATTTTTTGCCGTCGGGCGCCTGGTGATAATTAAAGCGCTGGGTTTTCCCGGACGGAGTTTTTACCTCTGCGTAGCCGTTTTCAGGATATTGATCGTTGGGAAAGAGCGTACCGGTGAAACGGCATTTCACTTTCGATCCGAGCGACGGGTTCCACGTCATATTGTTTTCCTGGGCGCCCGTATCGCTTTCAGGGCTTCCGCAGAAGAAGAAGCCTCCCTGCACAGGCACCATGTCCGCCAGCTCCTGCTCTGTCATGGAGAGGAACGGTCCGCATGTTCTGAGCAATTGCGCTTCGGATGCGTCGCGCCTGCCGTAGATGGCATTTTGCGAAGGCGACGCGCTGACGGTAACGAAATAAAAAAGGGTAAGGGCGATAAGGCGAGACATGGCAGAGAACGGTTTTTACCGCAAAGGCACAGAGCATACGGAGGATTTTTTTTGCTTGCTCCGTGCGCTTCGTGCCTTTGCGGTTTAATTTGATTCTACCCTTGTTAAGGGGCTACGGTCACGGTCAGTTTTCTTACGACTGTTTTCTGGTCATCCTTAGTGGCGTTGGTGCCGACAAAGGTGACCTGGTAAGTACCCGGGTTAGCAAAAGTATACGCATATTCGGTCAGCCTGGGGTTTCTTATTCCCCTGATGCCGACAGGACGATCAGGCCCCAGATCCACCTTGTCGGTACGGATGGGAGCGCTGATGGCCCAGGTCTCGCGTAACGGGTCGTTATACGGGTTGTTCGGATCGTAGGGAACATACTCGGGCCGAACTGCCAACGGATCGTACAAATGACTTTGAGGGTCATATATGGGATTTTCCGGATCGTAAATAGGGTTTTCCGGGTCATATTTGTCGCTTTCGGGATCTTCATAAGTATTGCCGAGGAGCGAAAGGCGCGTAGTTGTAACGGTAGATCTCGAAGGTGTATTTTCAGGATCTTCGTCTATGATTGTAAACGCTGCGAACGTCTGGTTCATGAAAGGCAGCACTGCATTATTGTAGGTCTCAATGCTGCTTACGTTGAAGGCTTCTACCATCCAGGTCTTCGCCGCCCCGTTTTCAAGCTGCGGCTTGGTGATATACCTGAACGCTACGTATACAGGTCCGCCTGTTTCGGTAAAACGCGAAATATCGACCGAACCAGCAGAAGTAAATGTCGCGCTGGCGGCAAGCTTCAGACTATCGGTTATGTCTGTCCAACTGGCCGCTTTGATACTGGCCAAATTGGAATAGTCGCCATTAAAATCGCCGGATACCAGAACGGACAGGTCATTGATCTGCGTTCCGGTACCGGTAATACCGGTATTGAACGACAGCGTGGCACCTTTGTACCCCAGTTCGACAATACGCCCGTCTTTGAAGTCGTATTCTTTGCGCGGTTCTCCAGAATAAAAGGAGATGATATCCGCAAAGCCGGTTATGGAAAAATTCACCGGTTCGCCGGCTTTGAAGCTGCCGGAAGCTACAGCCACGTCAAAGTCGGGGGCTGCGTCTACTATAAGCTCTTTCTCGCAGCCGGACAGCGCAATCAGCGCAGCCGGTATCAGAAATTTTGTCAGTTTCATCATCAATTCTATTTACGGTTAATTTACCATCCGGGATTTTGCTCCATTGCAAGGTTGGTCGTCATTTCAGCTGCGGGAATAGGCATAAGAAGATCCTTTGCGCTTGCATTGGAATACCAGTTCACAAAGAAAGAACCAGGTGAATCCCCTTGGGCTGTGTTCGCCATATCCTGCATTACCTGTAAGAATATCCCCCATCTCAAAAGGTCTGCTTTACGTTGTCCTTCGCCGTTCAGCTCCCGCATTCTTTCATCTATCAGAGCCTGGTGAAACGCTTCTTTCGATCCGCTCCTGGCTGTACTTAGCTTTGCGTCATCCTGAGTATATATCGTTGCTTCAGCAGTTGCACCGGTGCCATTGCCGCCCTGTATGGTAATGGTAGGAGGGGAGGTATAGATACCATGCAGATAGAAATCTACTCCCGAAGGGTCCCGTTTCAGGGTAATGGCCGTAATTTTTCCGGCAGCATCGACAGTAGCAGTTGCTTCTGCATTCTGACCGTTTCCGTTTGAAATAACAACCTCGGGAGGAGCAGTACTGGAGTATCCGCTTCCGCCATTCGTAACGGTAATCGTCTTGACGCCTTTGGCCCAGCCTCTCCATCTGACGCTGTTTACAATATCAATGACTTCCTGTGTGGGGCCGTTCAATGCATTTTCTGCTTCGGCATACATAAGAAGTACGTCGGTAAATCTGAGGATCGGCACATTTTCGGGAGTAGCCCTGGCATGGTTTTTAGGCAGCATCTTTTCATATTCCCTTCTCCATTTCCCAGGCCTTAAAGTATATTTTGCCGCTTCCGTTGCAGGAGGGTTATTCAGGTTTTTTGAACCATTGATCTGGGTATTGGTATAACTGAAATGCGCTATATCCCAGAATTTCCTGGAGTCGCCGGGCTCATAGATATTATAGAATTTAGCCGTGATGCTCATATATGAATCGGCGCGCCCTGTTGCAGATCCGTTGGCCGCGGCAGGCCCGTTGATCCACCCCTGGTTGCCAGTCTCCGAATATTGATCCAGGCCGTTTCCTGAAAACTCCACTTCAAAAATACTTTCTTTGATATCATAGATATCGCCGGCCATGTTCATGAATATCTCCGGGTAGCTCGGGTTCATGGCATGACTGGCGACCGGATCGTCGATCACCATTTTCGCCCATTTTTTTGCTTCCGCATAACGGCTCTGGTCCTTTAGCGGATTTCCGGCCATCGTGAGGTTCACCCTTGCGAGCACTCCTCTTACCGCAGATTTGCTGACCGCGCCCGAGAAGCCAAGCTCGG
>MEDT01000261.1 GCA_001724175.1 Cytophagaceae bacterium SCN 52-12
AAATACCAGCCGTTGCCGATGTAGAATTCGTCGTAATAGACTAACGCAAGGTCAAGGTCAAGCGAGGACAGAATTTCGCGTACACGGCTAATGCGTGATACACTCTCGCTTTTTGTTAAATATGACATGATTAGGTTATGATTTAGTTTTTCAATATACAATTTATTTGTTTTTATTCCTTACATCCCGGAGAGGAGATCCCTCGCTGATCACCGTCAGCTGCACGCGCGGGTTGACCGCGCCGGGACTTTCACAATTAAACAGCAGCTCATTCTTTCCGGGATTCAGCACCGGGATCTCTCCGCGGATTTTCACTTCCTGCACCAGCTTTCCCTTTTCATCAAAAAGCTTGCAGTCGTCTTCCGAGAAAAATTCCAGGTACATGCCCGGCCGCATCGTTACCAGGAATACGACGGTCCGGGCCCCGATCGTCACCGAAGGATTGGTGATCTCCGTTTCCGCCAGCGGCAGCGCCTTGACGGGCCCTATCACCGTACGAACCTCCTTCCCTTCCGGCAGGTTGTTGTACCAGAGCTGGAACTTTTCAATTTTTCCGAAGTCGATGGTATGCCTGTAAGAATCGTATACATAAAAATGTGAATCATCCGGCCATATATAGTTGCTGATTTCCGACGACTCTATTTCAACCAGCTCGAAATATTTCCAGCCTGTGAAATCAATCTTTACAAAGCGGTCACCATGTGCGCCGTGCGAAATATGAACCGGGCTTCGAAGGCTCAGGTTGAGCAGCTGCCCGTTGCCGTCGCCTTTGATCCATACACCCAGGCCTTTGTTGTCTGCAAGCGACAACAAGCCGTCGTATTGCTTTTCGATATTGATATAGGCCGCTTCGGAAGCAGTTTTACCGGTATTGATCGCCGAAAAAGCACCGGTCCTTTCACGAGTCCCGGTCGTTTCACCGGCGGCGACAATCTTACCCGAAACCCCTTCTGCACTGTTTTCAGCGACAAAATCCCCGCTATCCGAAAAATCGGTCAGCACGATGCCCGAAGGGTCGTCGTAAGGTTTGACAGACATCAGCGGCTCGATGCGCAGCTTCAGGGGCTGTGCTCCGAATGCATTATCGGCTACCCACTTTTTCGACGGATGTTCGTGTCCCAGCACCTTATGCTTACTGTAGCTTCTCGGCCTGAACGTCCATTCCCCCTGAGAATCCCGGATCAGGGTAAACTCCTTCCCCGGCTGGCGAAGCTGTTCCAGCGCCTGCTCATTAAAGTACTTTTCATACCTCAGCTTTTCATATTGCCTGATGAGCTCTGCCCCCCGCCTGAAAAGCGGCGTATCGTCCAGCGTCTTTTTATCTACGCCGCCCAATTGAGAAAAACCGGCATTATTCGCAAGCATCTTAGCAGCCAGGTACTCGACATCGTCGGTGAAGGTAGGCTCGATCTGGGGAGGAGCCCAGGTCTGGTTTCCCCACCAGCCGAGGTGAAGCGGCAGCATCGTCTGCCCGTTCTTTACCGCGGCAAACTTGTCGATCAGCGGCGAATTTCCCCGCCAGAGGCCATGCTCCCACTCGTTTGATTTGATTTTACCGGGCAGGAAAAGGCTGGGATTCTTGATGGATGCCAGGTGGATGTCAATAAATCGCTTATAGCCGCGAACCGCCCTGTCCCAGGCCTGCCACCTGGAGCGGTAGTGCCACCAGTGATGCGACATCGAGCTCATTTCCATGCCTACGCTTCTATCCAGGTTCCGGGCCAGCTCAAAAATAAATTTGGTGCCGTAATACCAGAAGTTCGCTTCGCCTCCGAGCACCGCGGCGCCGTCGATGGCATCCAGGTAGATGCCGTCAAAATCGCATTGATTGACGATATCTGCATGTTTTTTCGCTACTTCCTGAAACAGGCCGGAATTGGGATCGGGCACAAACCGGCCAAACCGTTCGCTGAGATGATAGGCAGGGCTCCCGGCCTTATGGGCCGCTACCGCCGTACCGTTTGCCCCTCTTTTGAGGCCACTGAATTTGAAAGGGGCTGTTTTGGTCACCTCGCTGAATTCAATCAGCTCATCTCCTATCCGGAGGGTTACGCTGTTTTCGGTATGAAAACCGGTTATCGTGGAAACATGCGCCGTCGATTCGTTGACCGTCACCTCCGTCGAGGACGCGTTCAACGGCTCTGCAAGCGTAAATGTCTGTACATAGCCCAGGTCTTTGTGCGGCACAGGCGTCACATACCGTGTGTCCTTGTCTATAAAAAAGGCATAGGTATGAAAGATGTGGGAGATCCCGTTCCGGTGCAATTTTGCATTGATCCGTTTGAAAGACTCCCACCCGCCGGGCCATTTTTCCCGGTTGAGCTCCAGGGTTCCGAATGAAAAAAATCCGCGGCCGCCGTGGCTGTCGATCTGGTTAAACCCGAGCGATTTGCACATTTCGATCCATTCGTCGACCGTTTCCTCGGTAAGGGTCCCGAAATTCATCAGGTAAGACCCGTATCCTTCTTTATTGATGGCTGCCCACGCACCGCCGGCCTCCGACCGTGGTATATCAGGCGCGTTGGACATGACATCGCGGATGGTCGGCAGTATTTTTTCCTGCGGTAAGCCCAGAAGCGTGATTTCCGCACCTTTTATCCCGAACTCCTTATAGCTTTTCGCCCAAAGATGGGTCTGCAAAGGCGGTAGCTGGCGAACATGCGTAAAAAGGTTCATGGAAAGCACGCATGCGGCGAAATGCTCGTAGGGTTGTCCCTCCAGGGTAAGGGGTACACTGAGTAAGGTCAGGGACTCGACCTGAGCCGGTGCCGACAGCACCCGGAGTGTTATCCGGTCGTCCTTCGCGACAACCTTTATGCTGACTTTCCCGCTCAGCCCCTCATAGGCCAGTTCAAGAAGGTCTTTCTTTAAAGACAAGCCCTGGACGGGAAGCACTTTCCCGTCTATGGTGATCTCGGAGCATTTCGACGCCGACGACGAATCCAGCACGTCTTTTCCGCCCGATTTGTCAATAAAATGAAGGTTCTTTCCATCTTCCGCTATCTCATACCTGAAATAGCGGTTCTCGAGGACGATATTCCCGGCGGGCGCGGCAAAGGTGCGCACCGCAGCCTGACCCGCCAGGAACAAAATCAAAAGGCATGCTTTAGCCCGGTATATGTATTTTGGCATCTGCTTACTAAAATGTTTATAACTAGTAACCGGGATTTTGTTCTAACTGCGGATTAATCTGGGTTTCCCTGAAAGGAATGGCGTAAATGAGCTTTTTTTCATTTACGTCAAACGAAGCGGCGGGAAGAAAGCTATACTGCTTTTTCTTTTCCGCACCGTACACGCTCATTACCTCCAACGCCTTTCCATTCCGGATCAGATCCGTCCAGCGGTGATTCTCAAAAGCCAGCTCATGACGTCTCTCCAAAAGTACGTTATCGACCGTAGCTTCCGTTAAACCGGCAAGTCCGGCTCTTTTTCTCACGGCGTTCACAAAGGGAAGCGCATCGGCATTTTTTCCCTGCATCACCAGGCTTTCCGCAAGCAGCAATAACGCATCGGCGTATCTGAATACAGGCCAGTTTTGCCCGGTATTAAGCGGTTTACCATACGGGCCGTGTAAAAACTTGGCTATAAACGGGAAGTATACCTTGCCCGCCTCGGGGGTATAGCCGCCGATTTCCCGGATGGCTATATACGTGATCGGATCGGTGTATATGCCGCCGCCATTCAGCGTGCCTTCGATTATTTTCACCGAGCTCTTCAGCCTCTTGTCGTTTGCTTCGAAAGAAGCGATCAGATCCTCGTCGGGAACATTCCATCCTCCCAACGTCACGTTGTTTACCGCCACCCCCGTTGCCACAGACGTATTGGATGTCTTGGGGAGCATATCGTAAATAAAGCTACTCTGCTGGCCATCGTCTCCCTCCATATACTGCACTTCAAAAATGGACTCCCTGTTATTCTTATTGGCGGGCCTGAAGCAGGCAATATACTCTTCCATCAACTGGTAGTTCATGTTGGTAATATCCCTCAAAGCGCTCTCGGCTTTTGCATAATCCCGCTGAGGCATCGACATATAAGCCCTGGCCAGCAGCATCTTGGCTGCGCCCTGCGTCGCTCTGCCGGTTTGCGGGAAGACGGATGCCACAGGCAGGGACGGAATCGCCGCGTCGAGATCCCGGATGATCTGCCCGTAAACCTCTTCCACTGTCGACCTGCTTTGGTAGGCGGATGCTTCGTCGGTGACCTGCTCGAGATACAACGGTACTCCGCCGTAGTGCGTCACCAGGTCAAAGTAAAAGAAGGCTCTCAGGAAAAGCGTTTCACCCGAAATCCTGGCTTTTGCCTCTGCGCTGAGATCAGATCCCTCCAACCTGGCCAGAATGGTATTGCCTCTGGAAATTCCCTGGTAATCGCTGAAATAACGGTTGTTCACCACGGTTGTCTGTGATTGATCGGTCCATTGAATGATGTCCTCCACCCAGTTGGCCGGTCCCCTGTTCGGAGCATAGTACTGGAAAAACGTATTATCCGAGCGCATTTCATCCATATAGTGGCCCGGTGAGACAATTCCTCTCAGCTGAGAGTAGACGCCTACCAGCGCAAGATCAAAATGCGACTCTGTTTTGTAGAAGGTAGACGATGTCAGATTGGTTTGGGGAGCAAGCTTTAGAAAATCGTCACTGCAGGCGCTCATCATCAGGATTACTACAGTGCAAAGGCGTATCTTTTTCATATTTTTCACTGTCTAAAATTTTAGTTCTGCACCAACAGTAAATATTCTGGGAACCGGGTAATGAGCAAAATCACGTCCCTCGTTAAGCCCGTTCAGTCCGCTTTCGCTCGCCTCCGGGTTCATTCCCGGGTATTTCGTGAACATCAGCGCGTTTTGCATATTGAGGTAGAGCCTCGCCCCTTTTATCACGTCATTTGAAGGTATTTTGAAACGATACCCCAATGTTATATTCCGTACCGACAAGTACGATCCGTCGAAAATGTGCCGGCTGTTGTTAAAGCGGTGCAGCGGGTTCGAGTTTGTTTTCGGTAAATCCCCGGCGCCGGGATTTTCGGGCGACCGCCACCGCTGCGCAGCCTCGGGCCTCACGTTGAATACACCGTCCAGGTTCTCTGTCCAAAGCAGCTCACCCATAAACAAATCCCCGCCTACCCTGCCGACCATGTGGACATCCAGGTCAAAATTACGGTAGGAAAGCTGGTTTGAAATACCAAAGCTGAATTTCGGATTCGGGTTGCCGATGAAGGTCTTGTCGTATTCCGCGTCTATAAATCCATCGGGTGTGCCGTTGGGCCCGCTCAGATCTTTCAGCCGTGCCGAGCCTACGGTCGAGCCGCCGAAGTTCCTGATCTGCGGCCCCTTGTCGAGCTCTGCCTGGTTCATGAAGACGCCTTCGTAAACGTAGCCGTAAAACTGGCCGATGGGATGCCCCACTGCGGTCCTGACGAAATCGACATTTTCCTGGTAGCCTCCTATGGGCGTATCCTCCGTGCCGAGCTTCCTGACCAGGTTGCGATCCAGCGAGAAAGTCAGGTTTGTGGTCCACTTCAGGTTGCCGGTAAGGTTCCTTGTCGACAGCCCCATTTCATGTCCCCAGAATTCAAATTCGCCGATATTGGACTGAATACTCCCGAATCCTGAAGCCAGCGGGATATCGACGGAATAAAGCAGCCCGTTGGTTCTTTTCCGGTAATAATCGTAGGTAAAAAATATCCGGTCGTTGTAGAGGCCGATATCCACCCCGATATCGCCCTGCACCGTTTTTTCCCAGGTCAGCAGCGGATTTCCGAGGTTGCTGATCGCCTTGCCGGCTACCAGCACGTCGTTGAATGCATAATTAGCGTTGCCGATTGTGCTCTGGTGAGTATAGTTTCCGATGTTATAGTTGCCTACCTCTCCGTAGCTGGCCCGCACTTTCAGGAAGCTCAGTACATTCTCAAACTTTTTCATGAAGTTTTCGCCGGATACGATCCAGCCTGCGGAAACAGACGGGAATGTGCCATATTTTTTGTTATCGCCGAACCTCGACGAGCCGTCCCTCCTTACCGCTACTGAAACGAGGTACTTATTTTTATAATCGTAATTCAGCCGGCCGAAAGCAGACAAAACAGAGAAGTCGGTTATAGACGCATCGCCCCTTCTGACCGATGCGGCGGTTATCCAGGAAATTTCGTCGTCGGGAAATTCCGTTCCGGTGATCGAGCTGGATTCGCTTTGTACTTTCTGCGCGGAATACCCCAGCAATGCTTCGAAATTATGACTTCCGCTTACGGATTTTACATAATTGAGCGTGTTTTCCACCTGCCAGTTGGTATAATTCGATGTGCTGTATGAACCCGCTGCCGGCGTAGGAGGCGCCGTAAACATACCGCCCTGCGCCGTGGAAGGGCTCCAGTACCTGGATTTTGAATCGCCTATGTCGGCATCGGCTTTCAGCTTGTATTTCAGTCCTTTGATGATTTCGAACTCCCCGAACCCATTCACAATAAAGTTCTTACGGACCAGCGGATTTTGCCGCTCCGTAAGGACCCGGTACCAGTTGGGATTCGGGAACATACCGGGAGAGGAATACCCGACAGGCAGCGAACCGTCTTCATTTTTGTAGTCCAGCGTAGGGTCCATGATATAGGCCGCGGAAATGATACTCCACGTACCGTCGGTAGCAAGATTCTGCGAATTCCGGAAAGAAGAGGCAATATTCAGGCCGAACGTAAGCCTGGGCGAAACCCTGAACAGGTTATTGGCCCTGGCCGTGAACCTTTCGGCATAGGTATTCAGCAAAACCCCGTCCTGCCTGTTATAGCCTGCCGTGATAGACGTACTTACCTTGTCGCTTCCATTGGAAATCGACAGCTGGTAATTCTGAGTGGGAGCGTTGGGGTTCAGCAGCACTGCAAACCAATCGGTACCATCGTTGGGACCGTACTGGGAAGGGTTTTTATAGCGATCGGGCACTTCCAGCCCCTGGTCGCTGTACCATTCATTTTTGTATTGCGCAAACTCCCTGGCGTTCATCACGTTTGGCCTGCCTCTCCGGGGCACATTCTGTACACCGCGCCAGGCGCTGAACTCTACTTCGGTCACGCCGCTTTTACCCTGTTTGGTGGTGACAAGAATAACCCCGTTTGCTGCCCTCGAGCCATACAGCGAGGTAGATGCCGCATCTTTCAATACCGATATAGACTCTATATCACCCGGATTGATGGACTCCAGACCGGTGCTGGACGGAAACCCGTCGATAACCACCAGAGGCGCATTACCGGCGCCGATGGAAGCCTGTCCGCGGATCCGGAAGGAAATTCCCTCGCCCGGCATCCCGGTCGACTGGTTGATCCGTACACCCGGCAGCCGTCCCTGGAGCTGCTGACCGATCTGTCCTGTAGGCATATTTTTCAATTCCTTGGCGCTGACCGAGCTGATGGCACCCGTGACGAGCTCCCGCTTTTGAGTTCCGTAACCCACGACAACCACTTCCTCCAAACTCTTCTGGTCGACTTCCAGGCTTACATCGACAGTCGTTTTGTTTGCTACGGCCATCTCCCGGCTCACATAGCCCACAAACGAAAAGACCAATACGGCATTTTCATCCGGCACTTCTATCGTAAACCGCCCGTCCGAATCAGTTATGGTTCCCTGCTGGGTCCCTTTTACCAGTATGCTTACGCCTGGCAGCGGTTCATTTTTCTCATCGCTAACCCTACCTGTTATACGTACCCGTTCCGGTTGCATGCTTTCCACCGGGCGGCTGTCTTCCCGGAGGAACGCTTCAGGCATCCGGGAAATCTCCGCCGGATTATGCCCTGTACCTTCCGGCGGCGCCACGCCTCCCTTCTCCCCGGGCGCATCTTCCTTCTGCGTCCGGATCACGATGCGGTTTTCCACGACCTGGTAGAACAGACCGTAAGGAGCGAGGAGCTTACCGAGCACTTTTTCGAGCGGCTGGCTTTCCACCCTGATGCTCATGGTTTTCCGTTGCCGCGGCTGGGTGCCGACAAACACGAACTGTACGCGCGTCTGCCTGGCGATCTTATCGAGGGCTTCCCCCAACGTGGCGTTGTGCAATTGCAGTGTTACCGGCGTTTCCAATAGCTGCTGTCCATACGTCTCCCCTGCAAGGGTAATGGAAGTCATGGAACAGACCAGCAAAACAAGGTACACACTGTATCTCATAATTTTACCGATATAGTAAATCAGATCCCCTCCGGGGGTAGCATTTTTTTTCATACATTTGATCTGTTAAGGTTGAACGGTTCTGTTTCAGGATAGTGGTCGTTTTGTTTCGAAGCTCTCGTCCACCTTTCCTGACATTAAAGTTTTGTCCTGACATAGCCCGGCTACCGATACCGGGCTTTTTTAGTTTTTCTATTTTTCCATAGGCGCTGTACGGGATTTCAGGTTTATTCTATATCAGGCCGGATCAGGGCTGACAATCGATATCGGATGTCAGGTAATATTCGCCGTCACCTGTTTTCTCTACGCTGCCGTTCACGGCCATCATCAGCGTCCCCAGGATGCTTTCCAGGGAATCGCCTTCGTTAAAATCGGCATGAATAATGGGACAGTTTTCCAGCCGGCGATTATAGCCTATGCTCGCTCCCCGGCTTCTTCTCAAAACCGCGGTCACTTCCGAGAATGTAGTATTCCGGAACCGGAGCATCCCCTCCTTCCACGATACCATCTCGGAAACAGACATTTCCTGCTTCTTATCCAGCTTCAGCCGCTTTTTGTCGAATACAGCCTGCTGGTTAGGCTCCAGGTGGAGCTCCGCTTCGGGAGAAGTGACCCGTACCTTACCGGTCACAACCGCCACCGACATCGTCTTGTCTTCGCGGTAGGCCCTGATGTTGAAGCTGGTACCGAGCACGGTCGTTTTCAAAGCGCCTGATTTTATCACAAAGGGCTGATCTTCATTGCGCGCGATGTCAAAAAATGCTTCTCCCTCCAAAGAGACCTCCCTTGTGCCACCGGTAAAGCGCCCGGGATAGGTCAGCCTGCTCGCTGCATTCAGCCACACGACCGACCCGTCGTCCAGCTTTACCATTTTCCTTTCACCCAGGGCGGTAACCGTCGCCAGCGTCGGTCCTGAAGCGATATACGCCGGATAATAAATATAGGCAATGAAAGCCGCACAGATGAGCGCCCCGATCCACGCAGCGGCGATCGCCGGACGGAAAGCTGCCGGCCAGTGCAGCCTGAAGCGCGGAGCGCTCTTCTGGCCTGCCGTCCATTTAAAATGACGATAGACGTCCTGCATGGCCCTGACCGAGCTTTCTCCAATTGGTATGTCCTTCCCGAATTCCTCCCGGATCAAGGTCCTAACATATTCTTCGTTGCCCTCCTGGTCGAAGAACGTCATTACCGCGGATTTTTCTTCGGGCGTACATTCGCCTGCAAGGTATTTTGCAAAGAGTTTCCGGATATTTTCCTGATCGCCTTTCATTTTGCTCCCGATTTTCAGGTAAACCTCACCTGTTTGCTATGCGTTTGTACCTATTACGCTTGCCGGGCAGGCATCATCTGCTCTTGTATCCATTTTTTCCCGATTTTTTTCAAAAAAAGAAAAATTGAGCAGGAATACGGCTTCAGATCATTCCTGAAGGAGGCCATTTATATCATTCCGAAGAGAACAATCCAGAGAATGACCGTATCGGCATGTGCAGCCAGAACTTTCTTCAGGAAACGATTGGCCTTGACGATATGGTCGTTGACGGTGGAAGTGGAAACGCCCAGCATCCCGGCTATTTCCTCGTAGCTCCTGCCTTCTATCTTGCAAAGCAGGTAGATCTGCTTTCTGGCGGGAGGAAGCTGGTCTATCGCACGGTTGATCAGGCCCACGCTTTCCTGGTACAGCATCCTGTCTTCGGTATCGGTATGAGAAGCCAGGGAAGCAGCCAGCAGGCTGCCGGCCAGGCGTTTTTCCCTGGCTATTTTACGGAAGTGATCATATACCTTGTTTTCAGCTATCCTGTAAAGGAAAGCCCCGAACGGCTTATCGACATCTATCCTGTCGCGGTATTCCCAGATCTTCATAAAGATCTCCTGGAGAATTTCCCGGGAAAGCTCTTCCGACCTGATCATACGCAGCAGATGAGCGTGCAGCCTGCTTCCGTGACGGTGATAAAGCGTAGTGAAAGCGTCGGGATCGCCTTCTGCAAGCGCCTTCAGTAATTGTCTTTCATCAACGGTAAAACGATCTGCTCCCATCGTACCTGGATTGGTTCACTAAACACCCGAAAGCCCCTGCAAAACTTCACATATAAACAAACTTACTAAAGCCCGGTATTAATTCCTAAAATAGTGCGGTACTAAAATTATACCGGGCATCGTCGCGTGCCCGGTATAAAGCCCCGTCGGCTGCAGCGGTGCCCGCCGGCCGGTAGCATTACAGCCGGCGAACCGCTATTTATTAACAATCACCCGGTGAAAACTGGTTTGCCCGCGCTCTTCTACTGAGAGCATGTAAACGCCGGCCTGGAGCTGTGTCGGGATTTCCACGTTCAACGTCCCGTCTTTGCGGCGAACCGCCTTGAAGTCAACCGGCTTGCCGTCGGCGGTGAAGAACTTCAGCACGGCGTTATCCGGTTCATCAGGCTTCACACTGAAATTATCATTCGAAACAGGATTTGGGAAAACGGCGCTGCTTCCGGCGACTAGTACCGAAACCCACTGGTAAGTACTCCGTTTCCCATCCAGGTCAACCTGCCTGAGGCGATAGTAACTCCGGCCTTTATAAGGGGTTTCGTCGGTAAAGCTGTACTTCCTTACCGGGTCGTCGGTGGAGAGCGGCTGCACCTTTGCGAACCGGTCGGACGCTTTCAGATCGGCGCTTTTCTCCAGTTCATAATAAGCATTGTTCATTTCCGCCGTGGTAGTCCAGTCCACCTTTACGGTGCCCCCGGGCTGCGCTTCAGCGGAAAAGCTTACCAGCGATACCGGGAGCGGAGCTCCGTCTACTATCACTAATGCCTCGGCCGTACCCGAGCAGGCCCCATCCGTGCCCGTTACGGTATAAACCGTCGTTGCCGGCGGCGAAACCGTGATCGACGCGGTTGCGTCCGACGTCGACCAGGTATAGCCGTTTGCGCCCGAAGCCGTAAGGATAACGGCAGAGCCGGAAGAAATGCTCAGTCCCGGATCGGCCGAAATATTCACGGCAAAAGATCCCCTTTGCAGCTCATTAGCCCCTATGTCGACGGCCGTTCCATAGATACGTGCGTTGCCTTCGATATCGGTTGTCCCTGTCCCGGCAGTCGTTGTGCCGGGATCGCCGGCATTCAAAGCAGGAGAGCAGGGCTGCAGGCTCAGGTCTCCCGGCGTGCTGCTCCCGGTTACCGGCTGGCTGACAAACAGCGGGTCGGCGTTCAGGTTGCCCTGCATCCCACCGCCCGTTGAAAGATTTTGTACAATGCTGTAGCTAACCTGCGGATTGCTTGCAGCATTACCGGGCACAGCGGGCTCGTTAAAAATTCCGGCGCTGTTTCCCCAGATGATGCTGTTGGTAATGACAGGCGACGACGCGTCATAGTTATAGATGGTCCCTCCCCCGGAATTGGATACCCGGTTGCCGGAAAACGACGAATTAACGATAACAGGGCTCGAGGCGTAGTAATTGGTTACCGCTGCGCCGTCATAGTCTGTCCTGTTAAGCTGGAATGAGCTGCTTAAGATCAGGGGCGACGATTCTTCATTGGCGATTCCGGCCCCCAGATAGCCCGAATTCCTGTTGATATGGCTTTTCTTCAGCACAACATCCGAATAGAGATTCGCCATTGCGCCGCCTTCCTGCGCAAAGTTGTACTCGAACACGGTATTACTGATTTCAGGTGCAGCTAAATAATTGAACATACCTCCGCCATAGCTGAACGGAAATACAAAATAACCCTGGCTGCTGAGCATATTCGCCGAACCGCTGCTTATGGTAAACCCGTCGATTATAGCCGTGCCGTTCATTGCCTGGCCATAGACCGATACATTCCGTATGACGTTATAAACATTATCGCCGCTGACGGCGTTTTGCTGGATATCCCCGTCGAGCACGGTCCGGTTAGCGGTAAAATTCCGTTGCGTAAGGTCGAAGCCATCCGGCTCATTCCCGGCAAAGCCTCCATACAGCGCCAGGTTATTTCTCAGGGAAAAAGTCCTGGTCCGGACATTCCAGGAAGGATTGGTATTCCCGAACTCGTCGGCCGACGGATAATAGGTACCTTTCGCCACCCATACCTGCGTAATCGCCGGGCATCGGGCAGCCAAGGCAAGCGCAGACTGAAGCGAGGTGAAGGCGTCAGGCCACGACAGGCCCGTATTCGCGCCTGTCGCCCCGGCGTTCACATAAAGGATTGCGGCGCCTCCGGGACAACACACGCCCCCTTCGTCGATCAGTCCGTCATTGTCGTTGTCGATACCGTCGCATATCTCGGGCCGGGGATAAACATCCGGGTCGTTATCATCCCGGTCACCGTCGCAAGGCGTAAACCCGTCTCCGTCTCCATCTGTCCTGTCCGCCGCCGTGGCAACGGCAAGGATCGGGTCCGGCATCTGGTCTTTATCCGCATTAACGTGTTTTGAAGCGCACAGGTCCACTCCCAGCAGCAGAAGCCCCGCAACATGGGGCGCCGCCATGGAAGTCCCGTTCCGGTAGGCATAGCCGCCGTCTTTGTAGCATGACAGGATATTTACCCCCGGTGCGCAATNGGTGCGCAATACCTGGCAGCCGTTCCGAAATTGGAAAAGCTGGCAAATGTATCATTGGCGTCCATCGCGGATACGGGGTAGACGTTCGGATGGATTATTCTCGCGGGCCCCATAAAATTGATATTTCTCGTATCATTCCCCGCGGCTATAACCACCTTGCATTTACTGGCCAGCGCCTCCGCCGCGTCCTCCCGGGCTTTGCTCGGCATTCCGCCCAGGCTGATATTGACGACGTCGGCAGGGCTCAGAGACGGAGAGCCGGCTATGTAATTCAGTCCTGCAATAACGGCGGCGCCCGTACCGTTCCCGGCCGCATTCAATACCCTGACCGCGGTTACCTTGGCCCCCGCCGCTACTCCTATCACCCCCTGACCGTTGTCCAGGGCGGCCACCGTACCCGCCACATGGGTACCGTGACCGTTCTCATCGTCCGGACTGGGCAAGCCGGCTACGAAAGAAACCGAATTTGCCACATCGACATCGAGGTCCGGATGGTCCAGATCGATACCTGAGTCTAAGATCCACGCTCTTTTCCCGGCACCCGGCAAGCCCCCGCCTACCCGTGCAATGCCCCATGGCGTACATTGATAAGTAGCATCGGGTATACCGTAATTAATCGTGGCCGTTACCCCGTCGCCTCCCGTAACCGCAGCCCTGATCGTACCGGCGTCTCCCTGCGTGATGCTCATTACGGGAATGGTGATCAGTTCTGCATATTCTCCTACTACAAGGGCAGGCGGAGCGCCTGCGACATTATTCGCGATCATGACCCCGACCGCCCCGGCCAGCTGCGCGCGGTAGGCCTTGAAGCTAAAATCACATGCTCCCCTGTCGATCAAGGCTATTTTAGGCCCGGTAACGCCGGCGGGGAAAAAGGTAGCCGGGGTAGCAGTACCGCAGGCGTCGGCCGGGTCCGTCAGCACGAGCTGCCCGGTTGCATTTGTCCTGGTGCCGAAGCTTGCCTGGCCAATATTGAAATTTTTAATTCCGTCAAAAGCAACATACGGATCGGCACAAGCCTCCGGAACCGCAATGCCATGCGCTTGTCCGGGAACGGAAGCATATACCGGAACATCAGGCTCGATATAATCGATCCGGGCATCGTTTCTAAGCTGCCCGACTTCTTCATCTGTCAGGCCGGTTATCGAAAAGCCCTGCAGCACGGTTTCGTAGACATGCAGCACTTTATTTTCCGGAATGCTGCTTTCCTTCAGGGCCGCCGAAACCTCTTCCTGCATACGTTGCCTTCGTTGGCGCGTGTCCGCGGCTGCCTGTACCCTGGCGCTGGCGCCTCCTTCTTTTTTAAATACGACGATATACTGGCCCGGGATGCCCTTCCGGGGGTTTTTCGGCTCGACGGCATCGGTTCCGGAAAGCTGTCCGGATACCTGGTTTGTCGAAAAGGAAATTAATAAAAAAGATACACTAACGAATCGGAGGACAGGGAGTAAGAATGATTTCATAGAACAGGGAATAAGTTTTTCAAAACGTATTGGGTTCTTTACGCCGCAAAATAAGGAAAAGGGTAAAGAAATCCCTTTCGCCCCGTCTACTTTCTGTAGACCACCCCTGACCCCTCCTTACCAGGAGGGGAGGTGCTGTGAGGCACTGAAACTATACTTTGAAAGAACTATTGCATATATTTGAGAGTTATGCGCAATGCTCCGGCAACGATGCAAACTCCGGCCAGCCGGCAGAAATTCAACAATTTATAAAAAAATCAGGATGAGAAAGATAATTGCAGCAATGAATATGACGCTTGACGGGTTTTGCGACCATACGGCAGGAATTCCTGACGACGAAATCCATCAGCATTACGCTGACCTGTTAAATAACGCCGGCGCCATTCTATACGGGAGGACTACCTATCAACTTATGGAGTACTGGCGGACTATTCTGGAAAATCCGACAGGTGATAAGTCAATGGATGAATTTGCGGTAGCAATGGACAATGTCCCTAAAATTGTTTTTTCCCGCACACTGAAAAATGTAGACTGGGAAAGTGCTAAACTGGCAGAAAGGGATCTTGAAGAAGAAGTTTTAGCACTCAGACAGCAACAGGGAAAAGACATCTTTGTCGGTAGTCCGGGTTTGATTTCGGCGCTAACGGAACTTAATTTAATAGACGAGTACCAACTTTGCATTCACCCTGTTATAGCAGGAAGCGGTTTGCCGTTGTTTAAAAACGTAAGCGAAAAGATTACGCTGAAGCTTGTAAAGACAAAAATTTTTGGTTCGGGAGCGGTAGCGCTTTTCTATGAACGGGCAAGAAAGGTATCTGTATGAAAAGTTCCAACAGCCAACGCGTTTTCCGGTACGGTACCTGGGAAAAGGAATCCAGCCCGGAAGATAATAGTAAACCTGCCGTAATTACCTTACATAAAAATCTCTTCACCGTGTCCTCCTATTTTTTGGAGGCAATGTAAGGACTCCGAATGAGAAAATAAGGCCTGATTTTACCTCAATTTTTGGCGATACGTTCCAGCCTCTCTCCCACTCACGCACTCCTCTTTTCACCCTTTCACTCCCTTCGTCTCCTCACCGTAATCAACGTCTGCAACGCCACAGAAGCCATCACCAGTGTCAATCCGGCGTAAAATGAGGCATTCACCTCCCTGCCTTCGCCGAAGAACAGAAACGCCAGCGCGATAGCGTAGACCGGCTCCAGGTTAAAGCTCAGGTTGACGGTAAACGCAGGGATTTCCTTCAGTACTTCTGCAAACAATACATACAGCCCAATGGTACAGAAGAGCGATAGCAGCACCAGGTAGAAGGTATCTTCCGCGCCGGGAATAAAGCTTGCCACCGGGAAAAAATGAAGATAGACGGGAAGCAATGCACCCAGCCCGATAGTGCCGCCGATCATCTGGTAATAGTTGATCAGCCGGCTGTCGTAATGTCTTACAATCCGCTCATTATAAATCGTATACAATGCTGAGAATGCCGATGAAATAACGCCCAATATGATCCCCAACTGGTAGGAGGCGTCGAAATGGAAGATCAGGCCTATCCCCAGGAGCGTGAGGCCGCTCAGCAGCAGCTCCGAGACTTTAAACGCGGTTCTGTCTATCAGCGGCTTGAAAATTGCGGTAAAAAAACCGGTCAGCGCGAAGCAGACCACACCGATGGATATATTGGAATATTTGATGCTCCCGTAGAAAAACACCCAGTGAGCGGTGATAAACAGGCCGGTCGAGGCAATACGCAGCTTTTCCTCAAAAGCAAGCCGGGTGCTTACCCGGGACAAGTTTACAATGAGAAAGAGAAAAACCGCGGAAAAGAAAACCCGGTACCAGACCAGCAATCCTTCGTTGAGTGAAATGAGCTTACCGAAAATACCGGTGAACCCGGCGAGTATTACGGCAAGGTGTAAGAGTAAATACGATTTTTTCATCCGGATTATATTCCGCGTTTCGTATGAGTAATTTTAGCCGATTGAAGAATTTTCTTTTCCAGCTCTTCTTTATAATTTCTGCCTATGGGAATCTGGTGATCACCAATGAAGATCCGGTTTTTCACTATTCGCTTGATATTTTCCTTCGCGACAATGAAAGACTTATGGGCACGAATAAACCTGGGCTCGGGAAAGAGCTCCTGCATGGATTTAACAGAACCCTTTATAACGACCTTACCCGTCAGGGTATGGATAATCGCATAATCCTTTAGTCCCTGTATATAGGTAACATCGGCAAAAAACAATTTTATTTTCTGAACTCCGCTTCTGACAAAAATAAATTCCGGCTCATTGCTGCTCGTCTCAAAGCCTGCATCGGCCGCCTTCAACGAAAGGAAATCCCTTATTTTTTCGAGTGATACCATAAAACGGATGCGGGATATCGGTTTGAGCAGGAAATCAATCACGCCCAGCTCATATCCTTCAAAGGCGTAGTCACGGAAAGCCGTGGTAAATACCGTAATCGGAGGGTGTGACAGTGTTTTTAAAAGATCGACCCCGTTCATTCCGGGCATTTCAATATCCAGGAAAAGGACATCGACGGCATTATCCTTTAAAAATTCCAACGCATCCGATCCGTTGCTGAAACTACCGGCAAGTTTTACACGATCCGTTTGATCCATGTAGCCTGCCAGCACCTCCCGGGCCAGGGGTTCATCGTCTACGATTACGCAATTCAGCATGGCAGATCTATTTTTAATAATACTTGATACCGGTCCGGCATATCCGTAATTTCCAGCTCATGCCTGTCCGGGTACAGCAGCTCCAGCCTTTTCCGCAGATTGAGAAGGCCGATGCCTCCGTTCTGATCAGGCTGCCGGCTGCCGGGCTTATTGTTTACTATCCTTACCTCAAGCGTTTTTCCTGCTTCAATATGAATATGCAGGTAGGCGTCGCGTACCGCCCTGCTTATACCGTGCTTAAAAACGTTCTCCACCAGCGGCAGTATTAAAAAAGGCGGAACCAGGCATTTATCCACATTACCTGTTACGGTTAGCTGTATATCTGCGTTGTTCCCCTGTCTTATTTTTTCCAATTCGAGGTAATTGCCCATGTAATTGATCTCTTTTTCCAGCGGCACAAACGCTTCGTCGCTTTCATACAGCATATATTCCATCAGGCCTGAAAGCTTCAATACGATTTCCGGCGCGTCGTCCGATTTTTTGATGGTCAGGGCATACAGGCTGTTCAGCGCATTGAAGAGGAAATGCGGGTTGACCTGCGACCGGAGATAATTAACCTCTGCCTGCAGCTTTTCGACCCGTATCTCCTGCAATACCTTTTTCTGCTCATACCAGTCGATACTGAATTTAAGCGCAATGGTCAGCAGCAGGTAAAGCGAGGTGTGGGTGAAGTTATAAATCAGAGAGGCTGAAAGCTGCGTCTTTCTGTACGGCCCTAAGATGTAGCCGAAAAGATAGTAGTCATACAGGCTTTGCACCAGCAGGTACCCAACGAGCAGGAGGAACACCAGGGCGAAATAACCCGCGTATCTTCCATGCAGGAGATAGCGGGGTATCAGCCAGCGGATATTTGCCCACGCGAGGACCATAAGCAGGCTGACCCGCACCACGCAGCAGATGAAAAAATTAGGAAGACCCGCCTTTTGGATCAGGTAGGTACGGTCGTATAAAAAAATAAGTGTAACCAGCACCCAGTAGGATATGTAGATCCACCTGCGTTTTGCTGCTAAGCCATTGTTTATGTCGGTGCTTCCCGGAAACTGCATGCTACAAATAGATGGATACGGGCAGAACTGCAAAATTTAGTAGAGCAACTGCTGAAAAAGTAGATGTAATGTCGTCAATTTCTGCTGAAGCTTCTTCAAACTCGTCAAAAATAAAAGGCACCTACGGTAAAATCGTAAGTGCCTCAATTTGCTGGTCGGGATGACAGGACGACTCCATACCTCCGCAAATATCTGTCAATCAAGCTGTTTAAAATCCTTTTGAAGAACCATTCACCTTTTTGCTCACATATATTTTGCCTGGTGATTGACGTAAAAATAACAGTTTCACACAATAAAAGGGAACAATCAACTACAAATTTTACTGGCTGGCAAAAGAAAAGAGAGCGCTCTCTACGCCACACCAGCTTTTCACCGTAAATGCCCAAAGCGAGAACAGCAGTGGCCATGAGCGCAGGGGTTTC
>MEDT01000262.1 GCA_001724175.1 Cytophagaceae bacterium SCN 52-12
TTCAAGAGACCGCGGTACAAAGTCGATATAGAGAAGCCCACGCTGGCGTATAAGCTAAACGAAACCATTACGGTAACGGGAACGGCGAAAGCTTTTGCCGGTAACAGCGTAGACGGCGCCGCCGTAAAATACCGGGTTGAGCGGATCACCCGCTTCCCCTACCCCTGGAGATTTTCCCGGGGATGGTGGCCGGTTTCGGCGCCGCTGCAGGTCGCGCACGGTGAAACGACCACCGATGCCGAAGGGAAATTTACGGTCAGCTTCGCAGCTATTCCCGATAAGACCGTGTCGCAGGAATATGAACCGGTATTCCATTACGTCGTGTATGCGGACGTAACCGACGGAAGCGGCGAAACAAGGTCTGCGCAGCAAACGGTTTCGGTAGGCTATAAGGCGATCGCGCTAAAGACAAGGCTGCCGGAGAAGGCAGAGAAAGACAGCATCCGGGTGCTGAATGTGCGTACCGAGAATATGAACGGTAAGTTCATGCAGGCAGAAGTTACGCTAACGGCCCGGAAACTGACGCCTGAAGCGCGTTTGATCAGGAAACGGCTATGGGAAAGGCCCGATCAGTTTGTGCTGTCCAAAGCGGAATTCCTGAAAGCTTTTCCCAACGACGAATATGATAACGAGCTGGATCCTGCATCGTGGAAAAAAGGAGCGCCGGTGCTGACGGTGAAGCGCACTACTCAGGAAACCGGAGCGTGGGAACTGCCCGATCGAAAGGCGCTGACCCCGGGTTTTTACGAATTTGAGTTTGTCGCGACAGGTCCGGACGGCGAAACGGTGAAGGATGTCGGGATTGTAGAGATTATAGATCCGAAACGGGATGAGCTGGCGCAGCCCGTATACCTGTGGACAAAAGAGAGTGATCCGGCGGAGCCGGGAGGACGTGCGCAGGTAAAGCTGGGGACTTCCTCAGGCCAGGTTTTTATCATCCAGACAATCAGCAGGCGCAATGCGCAGGAAGATGTTAAAACATACCGTTTTCTGACACAGAAGGCCGGTCTCAGCACCTATCATTTTGATGTGACCGAGCAGGACCGGGGAGGGTATAGCGTAAGCTTCCTTTTTGTAAAAGATAACCGGGTTTACCAGTTCCTTGACGCTGTCAGAGTGCCATGGAGCAATAAAGAGCTGCACATCACCTACGGGACATTCCGCGATAAGACGCTGCCCGGCAGTAAAGAAACCTGGACGCTGACGATTTCCGGCTCCAAAAATGAAAAAGTAGCTGCGGAATTGCTGGCCGGGATGTACGATGCTTCCCTGGATGAATTCAGAAGGCACGAATGGCAGGTTCCCGGAATTTGGACAGACAATCACTCGTCGATTTTCTGGAATGACCAGGTAACTTTCAGCCAACGGCCTGCACAGCAGGTATATACCAGTGCAGGCAGGGATTACAAAGATTTTACCAGGACCTACGACCGTCTCATTTCGCTGCCCGGAGCCATGGACGAAGTAATTGTAACCGGGTACGGAGGCCGCCGGTCGCTCCGGGAGTCGATGAGCATGAGGGCGGCGCCTATAGTTGCTGAAGCTGCCGCCAACGACCAGGTGCAGATGAAGGCAGGGTTTTCGGCTGATCAGTCTGTGAAAAAAGATGAGGAGGAGCCTGCTGAACAGGGACCACCGGAACAGGCAGATCAGCCTGTGCGGAAGGACTTCAGGGAAACTGCATTTTTCTTTCCGCAGTTGCGCACCGATCCTGACGGGACCGTCACCTTTTCTTTTACCATGCCGGAGGCGCTTACCAGATGGAAATTCCAGGCATTCGGTCATACAAAAGAGCTGGAGCTCGGTTACAGCACGCAGGAAATCATTACTCAGAAAGAGCTGATGGTGCAGCCGAATATTCCCCGTTTCGTACGGATCGGCGACAAGGTGACGATCAGCGCCAAAGTGGTCAACCTGTCGGATAAGGCGCTGGAAGGAAGGGCCCGGCTGTTATTGCTGGACGCCGCTACGGGAGAACCGGTGAATCAAAAGTTCGGGGCGGCAACGGACGAGGTATCATTTGCTGTTCCGGCCGGGCAGAGTACCCCGGTACTATTCCCGGTTTCGGTTCCGGATGGATATGCCGATCCTGTAACCGTGAGGATCACGGCGACCGCCGGGGCATTTAACGACGGAGAGGACAATACGCTGCCGGTGCTGACCAACCAGATGCTGGTGACGGAAACGCTGCCGCTGTCGATGAGGGGCACCGGAACTAGGAGCTTTACTTTTGAGAAGCTGCTGAACAGCAAGCCCGGCGGAACGCTGAAAAACCACGGGCTTACGGTAGAGTACACAGGCAATCCGGCGTGGTATGCGGTTCAGGCCCTGCCCTACCTGATGGAATACCCTTACGATTGCGCAGAGCAGACCTGGAACCGGTACTATGCCAATGCGCTTGCGGCGCATATAGCAAATAGCTCGCCGCGGATAGAGCAGATTTTCAAAACGTGGCGTGACGTAGACACCAGCGCGCTGCTGTCCAACCTGCAAAAAAACCAGGAGCTGAAGTCGCTGCTCCTGGAGGAGACGCCCTGGGTGCTGGCAGCTAAAAGCGAGGCCGGGCAGAAACGGAACCTGGCGCTGCTGTTCGACCTGGTCAGAATGAAGGCCGAAGCAGAGGGCGCGCTGGCGAAGCTTCAGCAGATGCAGCAGCCGGAAGGAAGCTTTCCCTGGTTTGCAGGCGGACCCGATGACCGTTTTGTGACGCAGTATATCCTGTCGGGGATAGGACATCTTCATCGCCTGACGAAGGCTGGTCCGGAACAACGCCAGGCCTTGAATGGTATTGTTTTCCAGGCATTGAACTACCTCGACGGCAGGCTTGCAAAAGATTACGCAGAGCTTCTCCGGAACAAAACAGACCTTAAAAAATATACGCCTTCGGCTATTATTGTTCAATACCTGTACATGCGGTCGTTCTTCACAGAGTTTGAAGTGCTCCCTGACGCGAAGAAAGCCTATGGCTACTATCTTGGCCGTCTCGCCGCTACCTGGACCGGGCAAAGCAAATACCTGCAGGCCATGACCGCCCTGACGCTATCCAGGACAGGCAATAAAACCGTGGCCAATGCAGTCATCAGATCCTTGAAGGAAACCGCCATCCGGAACGATGAGCTGGGGATCTACTGGAAGAATGTTCGCCGCAGCTGGTGGTGGCAGGAAGCGCCGATAGAGCAGCATGCCCTGCTTGTGGAAGCTTTTGAAGAGGTGGCGGCCGACCGTGAAATGGCAGACGGTATCCGTACCTGGCTGCTCACGAATAAGCAGACCAACCGCTGGGAGAGCACAAAGGCGACGGCAGAGGCCTGCTACGCGCTGCTGCTGCGGGGCAGCGAATGGCTTAACGACAGCCCTGAAGTAAAGATCGTAGCGGGCCCGACGACTATCTCTTCCGATAAAGGGATGGAGTCGGGGACGGGCTATATCAAAACCAGTATACCGGAAGACGAGGTAAGCCCTGCTCATGGGAAAATAGAACTGTCAGTTTCCGGCAGCAGCGGGGTGAGCGGCCGGCCTTCATGGGGAGGAGTATACTGGCAGTACTTCGAAGACCTGGACAAAATTACTTTCTCCGAAACGCCTCTGAAGCTGAAGAAACAGCTTTTCGTGGAAACAAACACCGACCACGGGCCGGTGCTCAGGCCATTGGAAAACAGCAATGAAGCGAAAGTCGGAGACAGGCTCAAGGTACGGATAGAGCTGTCGGTCGACCGCGATATGGAATATGTGCATATGAAAGACATGCGGGCTTCGGGCCTGGAGCCTGTCAATGTGATCAGCAGCTATAAATGGCAGGGAGGCCTGGTCTACTACGAGTCGACCAAAGATGCGGCTACCAATTTCTTTTTCGACTATCTGCCCAAAGGGAAATACGTGTTTGAGTACCCGCTGAATGTGTCGCACCAGGGCGATTTCAGCAATGGCGTAACGACGATACAATGTATGTACGCGCCGGAGTTTACCGCCCATTCCGAAGGAGTGAGGTTGAGGGTTAAGTGAAAGATAACGCGTCTTTTAGTCATTAACATATCGCTTATCAATTTTCATGAAGAGACAACTACTTGGTTTCCTGTCGCTGTTCGTCTGCTCCGGTCTCCTGGCCCAGGGCAGGCTCGATGTGCTTCCCTACTGGAAGATGTACCAGGCAAAAACGCCGCATACCTATCACCTGCTGATGGAACAGGCAATGGAGCAGCTCGAGGCGAGGAATTCCAGGGTTGCCCGGATCAAGGCTCCCGGCGACTGGCAGTCGTACAGGGATGACCTGCGCGGCAAGCTTCAGAAATCGCTGGGCGCATTTCCCGGAAAGACACCCCTCAATGCCAAAATCACTTCGACGGTCGAGTCGGACGGGATCACGGTTGAGAATATCCTGTATGAGTCGCTGCCCGGATACTATGTTTCCGCGTCATTCTTCAGGAAGAAGGAACTGGCCGGCAGGAAGCTGCCTGTCATCGTATTCTGCAGCGGACACAGCGCCAACGGCTACCGCAGCGAGGCGTACCAGATCATCATGCTGAACTATGCGAAGAAGGGGTTTGCCGTACTGGCCTTTGACCCCGTCGGCCAGGGTGAGCGGGTTCAATACCGGAAGGCCGACGGCAAACCGGCGATGGGTACCACGCACGACCACTCCTACTCCGGATCGGGCGCTTTCCTGCTGGGATATTCTCCTGCAAAATATTTTATATGGGACGGCATCCGGGCGATCGATTACCTCGAGACCCGCCGGGATGTGGATACGGGAAGAATAGGCATAGCCGGCCGTTCGGGCGGCGGGACGCAGTCGAGCTACATTGCAGCCATAGATGACAGGGTAACAGCCGCCGCTCCGGAATGCTACATCACGACTTACGAAATGCTCCTGAAATCGAGCGGGCCCCAGGATGCGGAGCAGGTTTTTCTTAGCGGGATCGCAAACGGCATCGACATACCCGATCTGCTGCATATGAGAGCACCGAAGCCGACTCTCGTGGTAACGACCACCAATGATATCTTCAGTATACAAGGTGTGCAGGACATGAAGGAGGAGCTGTCGCGGCTCTACAGGATGAACGGGAAGGAGGAGGATTTCCAGGTAGTGGAAGACAATGCGGGCCACGCATCTACGAAGCTCAACCGGGAAGCCTGCTACCGCTTTTTTTCAAAGTACCTCAACAACCCCTGCAATACTTCCGACGAGGACGTCAAACCTTTTCCCGACGAGCAGCTGTATGCCAGCAAAGGAGGAGATGTGTTCGGGATACCGGGAAGCAGGCGGCTGGGTGAAGTGATCGCCGCTTCGGAAGGCGAAAGCAGGCATAAGACGGAGATCGGCGGGGAAGCCCTGGCAGGGATATTGAATTACAAATCGTCAGGAACGCAGAAGAGCTCGTCTATCTTCAGCGGAACCATTCTTGCGCGGAATTACAGCGTCGACAAGTACCTCGTAAAAGCGCCCGCCGGATATTACCTCCCTGTATTGGTGTTCCGTAATGGTCCTGCTGCTGCGGGTGAAGGTAAAGTGGCTTTGTACCTCGACGACAAGGGAAAAGCTTCGGATACGACGATGATCCTTGGCCTGCTGAAAAAATACAGCCAGGTTGTATGCGCGGATCTGAGCGGTATCGGCGAGCTCAAAGAGTATTACAACTGGCAGGGAGATGCCTCTATCGACAAAACGCCCCTGAATTTGTGGTACCTGGCGCTTTTGACCAACCAGACCCTGGCCCAGTATCGCGTGGGCGAGATCGACGCGCTATGCCGGTTTATCGGGGCAAAGCTGCCCGCTGCCGGGGTATCCGGCCTGGCCAGCGGCACGACGACCACCGATCTGCTGCACTGGGCGTCTGTCAACCGCGGGAAGCTGGATCAACTGATGCTGATCAACCCGATCCTTTCTTTCAGGTCGCTGGTGGGCGCAAAATCCTATAAGCCCGTCTACCTGCTGGGCACGCCGGGCAGCATGCTGTCTTCTTATGATCTGCCCGATCTCTATGCGCAGTTTACCGCGGGGAAGCTCAGGCTGATCAACCCGGTCGACAGCAACGGAGAAGTGTTGGAAAAGACGGCGGCCGGTATCGATGCCCGGATCCCGCGGGAGACCCTGGTATTCGTAAAAGATGCGCAGGAAGGAATTTAAAACCAGTTATTTGACAGTTTTATGCGGATGACATACAAATTGTGGCCGGGTATTGCAGCCCTGCTTTTTCTGATACAGGCTACGGTTCCGGCGCAAAACAGGATTCCGGCAAACTTTTCGGTCATTGCCTACTACATGGGCGATACGCATACGATCGACGCCTATGATGTCGGCAAGCTGACGCATATTATCTTCAGTTTCTGCCATCTGAAAGACGGTAAGCTATCGGTCGACAGCGGGAAGGATTCTCTTACGATCCGGCATCTCGTATCGCTTAAGAAAAAGAATCCCAGGCTGAAAGTCATGCTGTCGCTCGGGGGATGGGGCGGATGCGCGCCCTGCTCGGAAGCCTTCTCCACCCTGGAGGGGAGGAAAGTCTTTGCCGAGTCGGTGCGTAAGACCAACCTTTATTTCGGTACCGACGGCATCGACCTGGATTGGGAATACCCGACCATCGAAGGGCACCCGGGGCATCTGTACCAACCTGCCGACTACGACAATTTTACCTCGCTGGTCGAAGAGCTGCGTAAAAGCCTGGGCAGCAGAAACGAGCTCAGCTTTGCCGCGGGCGGGTTTCAGAAATTCCTGGATCATTCGGTAGACTGGGAAAAAGTAATGCCGCTGGTAGACAGGGTCAATATCATGAGCTACGACCTGGTGAACGGGTATTCCACCGTTACGGGCCACCATACGCCCCTGTTTGGCACGAAACCTGAGGAAGAGTCGACTGAGCGGGCCGTTAATTATTTGCTGAAGCTGGGGATCCCCGCTCAAAAACTGGTAATCGGAGCTGCATTTTACACGCGTGTGTGGAAAGATGTGCCCTCGGAAAACAATGGCCTGTACCAGGCGGGAGAGCATACGAGAGGCTATAACTTCCGGAAGTACGACACGGAGCTGACTGCGGAAAACGGCTGGAAGTACTATTGGGACGATAAAGCCAAAGCGCCCTACTGGTATAACGGGCAGGAAAAAAAGTTTGCTACCGGCGACGATCCGGCCTCGGTGAAGGAGAAAACCCGGTATGCGCGTGAAAAGAAGCTGGGCGGCATCATGTTCTGGGAGCTGACGCTCGACAAGCCTGAAGGCGGATTGCTCCAGGCGATTTCGGACGCTTTGTAGCAATTTCTTATGTAGAACCTGTCAATAACAGTCCTTAGTTTATGCGAGTTTGTATTTTACTATTCCTGGTAGCGGCAGAATGCGGTTTTGCGCAGAAGGTTCCGGTAAGGGAGAAGACGGATGTGTCCTTTCCACAGATTACGGGGCCGATCCGGATTACGGGCGGACCTCAGGAACATTTTTTTGCAAGCTACTATGGAATCAACTCTTTCAGCCGTTCGCAGAAATATGCTACCGTATTGCAGACCGGCCTGAGGTTTAAGCTGCCCGACGAAAAAGATGCTGCAATTCTCGGTCTGGTCGATATTGAGACCGGTCAGTTCAAACCGTTGACGACAACACGCGCATGGAATTTCCAGGAAGGCTGCATGGCTCACTGGCTTGGAACTTCACCCGATTCGCTCATCATTTTTAACGATTTCCGCGACGGGAAGTTTGTCTCGGTGATCCTCAACGTCCATACGGGGAAAGAGCAGAAGGTGATCAACCGCCCGGTAAGCGCCGTTTCGCCCGACGGCAGGGAGGCCGTAGGGTTGAACTACTCGCGGCTGAGAGCAACGCGCACAGACTACGGCTATGCCGGCGGCGGGCAGGATGCGCAGACACATGTCCAGTATCCGGATAATGACGGTATATTCCATATCAACCTTGAAACAGGAGAGTCCAGGCTATTGGTATCGATCCGGTCTGTTAAAAGCCAGGTGCCGGAGCTGAAGGAAGGGTCAATCGAGTATTTCGCCCATATCATGTACAGCCGCGACGGGAGTAAGCTTTCGTGGCTGGCACGGGGCTTCCCTGAAAGGAACACGACTACTTTTACGATCAACAGGGATGGCACTGGCCTGGCGCGGGCCTTTCCTGATAGGTGGGAAGGTTCCCATTACGACTGGCTGACCGGCGATGAGCTGATGGTGACTGCCAATTATGAGGGCAAACAGTATGCGCACGTGTTGTTCACGATAGGGAAAAAAGACTACAAAAGGCTTGGCAACGGGCTGCTCGACTACGACGGGCACGGAACCTTTTCTCCTGACGGGAAGTGGATGATTACCGACTCTTATCCTTCAGGCGGAACCAGGGAGCAGCGGCTTTATCTGATGGATATGAGAACAGAGGCGGTATTGCCGCTCGGCCGATATTATCATCCTGATGAATATCGCGGCGAGCAGGGCTGGACCCGCTGTGATCTGCATCCGCGCTGGAGTCCTGACGGGACTATTCTGGGCATCAACTCCACTTTCGAGGGAACCCGCCAGGTCTATATCTTCAGGCTTGAGTATTAGGGTGTTACAAGCTTTGGGCTGGGGTAGCTCTGATCTCCCTCCGGTATTTAACCGGACTTTTACCCGTGATCCGCCGAAAGAATTTATTGAAATTGGTAACGCTCTGGTAACCGGATTCGTAGCAGACTTCCGTTACGCTTTTGTCCTTTTTTGCCAGGAGCCTGCAGGCGTGGCCTATGCGGATCTCATTGACAAACTGCGAGAAATTTTTCTGCGTCTGCTTTTTAAAGTACCGGCTAAACGCATTGGCGGTCATATTGGCGACATCTGCTGCGTCTTCCAGGCTGATTTCCGAAGAAAAATTCCGCATCACGTATTCATACACCCGGTTAAGCCGCGCCGTTTCATTCTCGCTATGGGTGTTGAGGTAATTGATCCCCGCCAGAAGCTCACATTCCTTTGCTTCCGACATAAGAGATAATACGGTAAACAAATCGGCTACCTGCCTGAACCCTTCAGCCCGGTAAATGCCTGAAACCAGCCGGCTGATCTGACTCGCCGCTTCGCCATAAAACCGTATGCCGCGGCGGGAGTTTTCCAGCATATTTTTCAGCTTTCCCGTTTGCGGCAGAGGCAGCACGTCACGCTCGAGCCACGTCCTTTTCAGATAAATCACCACAGACTGCGCCAGGAGGTCGTCCTGCTGCCCGTAATAGGTGCTGTCGTTAAACCAGGCGTGCGGCAGATCAGGCCCGACAAACACGATATCGCCGTCATTGAAATTGTCTACGTGGTCGCCGACGATCCGTTTCCCGGTGCTTTTTTTCACAAATACGATTTCGTAGTCCTTGTGAAAATGATGGGTGTTGGTGAAGTAAGGCACGTTCAGCTCTTTGATCATAAACGTGTCAGTTAGTGAATAATCGAGGTCGATCAGCAGCGGTTTCATGACGATATTATCCATATATAAATATGAAACGCTTCGAATCCTACTTCTCATGTGTAAATAGTGCTGAAATGAGTGAAAAAAATGCCGGCGTTTTACCTGTGGGCGCCGGAGAAAGTTAAAGCGTACCCGTTTTGGATTAAAAAGTGCTGAAACAGGGTAAAATAGGGATGATATGGTAGCTTATCGCCGTATAATTTTGCTTTTGTTATATAAATTCTTGACTGGAGACAACCCATATCACCCTTTAAATGACAAATTATGAGTGTACGACTATCGACAAAGCGATTAGCTGTCAGGGGGCTTCTGTGCCTGTTTGCCGGATTGGCTTTAACGGTGCTGAATGCCCAGCAGATGATGGTAACCGGCAAGGTTACCGACGATAAAGGGGAAGCGCTGCCGGGGGTGAACATCGTGCTTAAGGGAAGCGCTACCGGGCAGGTAACCGACGTGAACGGCAGGTATAGTATCGGAGTTCCCGGTACGGACGGCGTGCTGATTTTTTCTTTTGTAGGGTATATTTCCCAGGAGATACCGGTCGGAAACAGGACGGTAGTAGACATAGAGCTGGCACAGGATACCAAGGCGCTGGAGGAAGTGGCGGTGCGTGAGGCCAGCAGGCGCGCCACCAAGAGTCAGCTGACCGGCTTGTGGGCGCTGATCGAACGGCAGCGCGAAGCGGCAAAGGCCGATGACCGCGACGACTTTCATGCCGCTGACGATGCATTTCACGCCGCTGTCGCCGAGGCGGCGGGCTACCCAGGAATCTGGCGTCTCGTCAACCAGGTGAAGGTGCAGGTCGATCGGATGCGACACCTCACTTTGCCGGAAGCCGGCCGCATGCTGCGCGTGACCAAGGAGCATGCCGCGGTGCTGACTGCAATGGAGAAACGCGATGGCGAAAAGGCCATCGCAGCCATGCGCCACCATCTGGATGGTCTGGAACAGAGTTTGCCAGATATCCGCCAGCGGAATCCTGATTATTTCGTTGATGAAATGGGAGTGTTTGTACTGCCCGGCGTCACCG
>MEDT01000263.1 GCA_001724175.1 Cytophagaceae bacterium SCN 52-12
CAGCCCCGGAGCGCCCGGTGTGGCAATGCCGGTCGCGATGTAGATATCGGGCTGCTGACGGATTACATATTCCATATTCAGCTCTCCTACCTCGCCCGGCAGGATATCGGCCCCGATGTTGTGGCCGCCGACAAAATCGATGAACTCACCCAGGTTGCCCTTTCCGGGCGAACCGACCAGGTTCTCGCCCCTGATCATTTCCATGTATACCCTGGGCTTCTTCAGGTTTTTGCCTTTGAGACGCTGAGCGATCTTATTATAATGCTCTTTGTAAAATGCAAGGTATTCGCCGGCCTGCTTTTCACGACCCAGCACCTTCCCGAGGATCCCGATGCTTGGAACAGTATTCTTAAACGGGTGTAACCGGAAGTCTACAAAAACAATCGGGATACCCGCGGCTTCCAGCTGACGGATCACATCGGCCGATTTGGCGTCCGGCCCGTGAGAGCCCGACCCGAAAATGGCGACATCCGGCCTGAGGGAAATAATTTTCTCCGTCGAAACGGTCTCCTTTCCGCTGGCTCCGATAACCGGTATCTTAGCCATAGCAGGAAACCGCCGCTGGTATTCATCAAAAAGAAGTCCGCCCGATTTTTTGAAATCGCCCGTCCAGCCCGCTACCAGACCCACCGGGTCGGGGTGCAGCAGCGCCAGGGTAATGATGGCCCGGCCTTCTCCCAATATGACTTTCTTCGCAGGAGATTTCAGGGTTACCTTCCGCCCTACTATATCGGTTACGGTAACAGGCTGAGCTGACAGCTGCCCGGAATAAAGCCCGAGCGAAATCGCTGCGGGAACAACAATCTTTTTAATCCAATTCATTTTGATACCTTTTAAGTACGGCTTAGCTGCCGGCGATCTGCTATCATCTTTTAACAGGGACTTTGAGAATGACTTTCACATCGTATTCCACTTCCGATTGTTCGCTTCCCACTTCAAAATCAACACGGTTTACAACAAATTCACCGGAAAAAACACCCTCGCTTCCTTCATTCACAAAGGCAAACGGGATAACGACCGGCCTGGTAATGCCCCGGATGGTCAGGTCTCCCTTTACTATGTACGTAGAACCGGCCTTCTCTATTTTAGACGAGACGAAATCTATCGAAGGGTACTGCGACGCGTGAAACCATTCGGCGCTGAGCGCGCTTTTGGTTTTAAGAATATTGCCGGTGCTGAGGGACTTCACGTCTACTTTTACTTTAAAGGACGATCTTTCGAGGCTGCTTTCATCGAAAACGATGCTCCCGTCAAATTTTTCAAACTTGCCGGTGATATCGAAGTTGTCGATGGCAATATTGTAGCCTTCCTTTATCGTCCACTGCCGGAAGAAGCTGAATGATAGCAGCCCTGCAACGAACAGGAGCGAAAGTGCCCGGAATATCTTTATTTTCATAGCTTTTTTGGTAATCTCTATGCTCTTCGTATCCTCTGTGATAGCTTTTTCACCGCAAAGACACGGAGAGCACAGAGTTTAACTGAACGCTATGGCAGGATCAGCGTAACCGTGTCTCCAAGCGGATCTGGCGCCGGGGCAGGACGCTGACCTTCCTGTCCGCCACCTTGACCGCCCTGAGGGCGCTGACCGCCGCCTTGTCCGCCCTGCGGACGCTGCATGGGCTTTGTTTTGTTCGTCACGTAAGCCGCGCCTGTTTTGGTATTGACTACCACGGTATTGGGCGCTGAGCCGGCCTCGAGCGTAGCCAGGACCTTGTAGCTGTCTGAATCGATCACCGTCACGGTTCCATCCTGGCGGTTAGCGGTATAAACGCGTTTGCGGACCGGGTCCATTTTGATCCCCAGGGCGCCTTTGCCTGCCGGAATTTTCCTGATCAGCTCTCCTGATTCCGCTTTGATCACGTTCACTTCGTTAGTTCCCTGGTCCACTACAAACAACCGGCCGGTAGGCTTGTCCAGCACGAGGTTGACAGGCCGCTCGCCGTGGGCGCTGTACGACTTCACCAGCTTCTTCGCCTCCAGGTCTACCACGCCAATTTCATTGGTCCCCATATTGGTTACATAGAGAACCTGCTTTTCCGCATCAAGGGCAAGCCCGGTCGTGGTCTTCCCGGTGTTTTCTATTGAGTGCAGGTAAGTATTTGTATTACCATCAATCACCCAGATGCTGCTTCCCTCGCCGACATCCGATACGTATACCCTGTTCCTGGTTTCGTCCACTACCACCTCGCGGGTATGGGATTTTTCCTGTCCGTTTTTGATAGTAGCGACTATTTTACCGCTTTTGAGGTCGACTGCACTGACCGAACCTGTCCTGGTATTGGAAGTATACAGCGTTTGCGTTTTGTCATTGATCCCTACTCCGAACGGCGGTGTATCCTTCGCGTCTATGCTGTCTGTAATGGCCAGCGTTTTGGGATCGAGCTTGTAAATCTTGCCACCCGGAGCACTTCTCGAACCAGCCGCAGCCACATAGACTGCCCCTGTAGACTCACTGACTGCAAGTTCATATACGCCCGCTCCTCCAACCTTGGCAGTCTTTTCAGACTTCTGGGCCATAGAGGAAAACGGCGCTGCGATACATACGGTCAACCCGGTCAGGAGCAACCCGCCCTTAGAAAAAGCCATGCATTCGTTAATGAATTTCATCTTTAAATTAATTTAGCTTTGTGACAATCAATTCCCCCTTTCCCGGAGGCCGACACTCTGTTTCCCTTTACCAGTCCCTGCTCATCCAGGTATATAATTCAGGGAATATCATTCGCCAGTATACGGCGCCGTGACGTCCCGCCGGATTCACTCTTACCTGCATCTCGGGACTTACCTTCTTTTTTAATGCAGCCATGGCGCCGGATACGTCATCGTGCATTCTCACGAAGCTGCTATCGGGCTTTATCCTGCTTTCATTTCCGCCGGCATAAAAAAAATAGCGCTGCCTGCTCACTTCGGAAGGCTTCCTGATACGGTCGATCTCTTTGTAGATATTACCGTAATCCAGCCAGATAGAAGGCGACAAAACACCCAGGATACCAAATACATCGGGCCTGCGCAGCCCGGAATAGAGCGTAAACAGCCCTCCCATAGAGCTCCCTGCCAGCGCGGTATGCCGGCTGTCGGGGATCGTCCGGTAGTGGCTGTCGATATAAGGCTTCAAAGTATTGACCAGGAAGGAAAGGTACTGCCCGCCTTCTACCTCGGGGTAGTCCTGGTTTCCTTCAAGGTAATATTCTTTAATGCGCCCTGCCTTATCGCTGTGGTGATCCACCGCCACCACGATACACGGCCTGGCGGCTTTATCGACGGTTTCGTCAACGTTCCATTCCAGCGGACCTATCCTTCCTTCCGACGTGGCTTCATCGAATAAATCCTGCCCGTCCTGCATATACAATACCGGGTAGCGCTTGCCCGACGTGGCATAATCTTTCGGAAGATAGATCCAGATACGGCGATAGCGATCCAGCTGCGGTATATAGAAAGAGTCGCTCAGCAAGGACACCTGCGGCGAGGCGGTAGACAGGGGAAAATCGTCGCGCCAGGCTTCGATCACGCATTTTATAGTGGTATCGCTTCTTATCGTGGCTGTCCGGGGCGATTCCAGCCGCCCGTCGACGGTGCTTTCCAGTGTTTTCCAGCTTCCCCGGGTAAATTTGAATTCCAGCAGGAAGCCCGGCTTTATGCCAGGTACCTTCATGATGTACCGGCCGTTTTCATCAGGCTTCATCTGCCATCTCTCCTCTGCCGGCTGCCATCTCTGGAAGCTTCCTGTAAGGAAAAACGGTTCGTTTGCGTGCAGGTCCGGGCGCGCGGTCACTTCGATCGTAACCGTATGCTGGGCATGGGATACTACCCCCCATGCCGCCAGGACCGCCGTACAGAAAGCTTTAAGATTCACGTTATTCTACTTCTATTTTATAAATTCCCTGGATGCTTCCTCCTTCCGTTACGTCGAAAGTACGGGTCGCGGCTGTGCCGTTAAGCTCGTAGTAGCCGTTCATGCTGCCGTCGGCCGTGCTCACCCGCAGGTAAACCTTGCCGTCGATTTCTACCGAGCCATAAGATCCTCCCGGATTCGTGACCGCCGGAATGCCCGTAATCTTTGTAAGGGCCTTCGTGTTGACATCCGCTATATGGAACTCCCAGATGTCGGTGAGGTTGATATTCCCCTGGGGCCCGCCGGTCAGCGCGGTGTTGTTAACAGGTACTACCAGCTTACCGTCTTTCGCAAATACGCTAACGAACTTGCTTTTACCGTCGCTGCGGATATCATCCATATTAAGCGACCAGGCGGCATCTACGTCGGTTTCGTTGGCTTTGATCCTGGCTATTTTTGACCGGCCGCCCAGAGCGCCTGCCTGCAGGTTATCACGATCTCCGCCCTGGCATACAATGTACAGGTCCCCGTTGGTGTCAAAGCTATACATCGGGTTGTCGTTGATGTATGCGATCGAGCCGGTGCCTTCGATCTTTGTAGTCTTTTCGTACTTGCCTGTCGCGATATCGATTACCGCGATATAGACGTCGGGATAGAAGTCATCCCAGAAGCCTTTCTGGGAGCCGTCTGTTTTCGCATAGGTAATGTTGGCGAAAAGCTTTCCTTTCTTTACCGCGAGGAACTTCTGGCCTACCGAACGGTATTTAATACCTGCTTCATCTGCCCCGCGCTCGTTTACAGCCGCTGTCAGGTCGATTTCCCCGGAAGAAACCCTCGAAAGGGTCGTCGGATTAAATTTCTGGATTTTGAGCGGAGTGGCAGCATCCCAATAGAAGCCGGTCGTCTCATCTGCAATAACGAAATTGCCGGAGCCAAATGCGGACGCGTCCGCTTTCAGAAAACTTTCTACCTCTACGATATCGCCGGTTCCTATTTTAAGACGCTCTATTCCCTGCTCATAGGCTTCGGAATCGAACATCTTCAGCAGCCAGTTGCCGTAAGGACGCCATCCGGCCATTCCCATTCCCTGGAACGACTGATCGATCGTGGAGATGTTTCCGGAAGGGAAAGTATCGAAAACCTTGATATTTCCTGGTCTCTGGGCATTGCTCAGGTTGCTGGAGGTCTGTACGACGTATTTGTACTTCTTTTCCGGCTCGGGATCGGGATCCTTCTTGTCTTTGTCGCATCCTGCCAGAAGCGCCAGCCCGGCAGCCGCAAGCATCCAGCCTTTTAATATGTGTCTGTTCATGGTCCTTTAAAGTTATGCTCATCTGTTATGAGCGTTTTTGTATTGATTGTGCTGTATTTATTTGATCGATATCCCCATTTTGAGATGAATGCTCCGTCCTGCCCGCTGAATGCGGTAATAATCGAAAACGTCCTGGTCAAGCAGGTTTTTAACTTCTACCCCGGCAGTGGCGCGTCCCGATCTGAATGAATAACTGACCCCGGCATTCAGCAGGTGCTGGGTGGGGATCAGCAGGTCGGAATTGACTTTCGCGCTGCCGAACAGCCCGAGAAAACCGCCGGGCTCCTGCCGGCGGGCGATCGTCTCGAGGTAATATTCCTTCAGGAAATTATAATGAAAGTATATCTTCAGGTTATCCTGTTCCCCGAATACCTTATCGAAATTGCCCGTTACGCCGACATTCGTAAAAAACCAGGGCGTGTTCCGGAGACGGCTGCCGTTCTTCCACTTATCGAGCGGAGTGGTGATGCCGAAGAGGCGCAGGTCCTGGTAGGTCACATTGGCATTCACGATAAAAAAGCGGCCCGCATGCACTGCCCCGTCCAGCTCGACGCCGTAGCCCTTCACGTTATCCATATTGGTAAACTGCGCGTAGGGAGGCTGTATCGGGATCAGCAATATCAGGCCTTTCGTATACCTGTAAAAGCCGTTCACTTCGAATGAAGCTTTTTTGCGACGCTGCCAGCGGTAGCCTGCATTCAGGTTGGTGCTTTTTTCGGGGTTCAGGTTGAAGTTAGGGACGACCCAGATACCGTCGCCGAAAAGCTCGTCCTGCTGAGGCAGGCGGTTGGCAGCTTCTGCCGAAACCCTGACGAACTGGTGCTCGTTCAGCTCAAATTTAATCGCTTCGGCTATCCCCCAGTAATTGCCTTTCTTGGTAATCCGCTCGCTTTCCGCTATCGGCCGCGACGCCCAGGTATCTGTCCCGGAAGAAGCGTAATAGTAATGCTTTCCCATCAATGTGTTCGTAAGCCGGCCGTCCAGCCACCTGCTTTCCAGGCTCGCTCCCAGCACCTGCTTGCGATAGTCGGTGCGGACCGACAGCACGTCTATATCAGTTCCCGCAAACCGCGGTCCGTATGGATCCCGTCCTTTCCTCCCTGCTTCGGTGATCACATAATTGAGCTCCGCCTTATGGGCCTCATTCAGCTTATAGCTGAGGTTAGTCCTGGAAGTAAAGTTGCTGAAATCGACGTCGGACAGGGCGGGCTGCCGGCTTTCCCCGAATTGCGAAGGGTTGTAGGTAACATGCCCGAACCAGTCATAACGCCCCCGGAGGGTGTCGGTCCTGCCGATATTGACCGTATTGTATACCAGGAACTGGTCGATAGCAATACGCCCGCCGGCAAATGTCTTCCTGTACCTCAATGTAGGCACCACCGACGATTGTCCGCCCGTAATCGCCCCATACGGGTCTGTCATCAGCGCAGGGTGCTGCTGCTCCCGCGTAAGCGAAAATCCTGCCAGGCTGAGCCGTAGCTCGTCGGCCCATCGGGTATCTCTGATACCTGCGAAAACATCGCCGTAGTAGCTTGTAAAAGCATTGTGAAACATCCGCAGCCTGGCCCGGTACTGGTTTCTCGTTTCCGGGTCGGTTACCTTCACTTCCGCTTTATAGTCATTGTCGGAATGATTGAAAAAAAGATCGGCGCCCGCATACCATTTCCTGCCTTCAGGCGTGTAAACCGCGCTCAGCGACGACCTGTGGGTATTGAATGACGCGACTTCGTACGACAGGTTGAGATATGATCCTACATCCGTGCGGGTCACCAGGTTGACAGCGCCTCCCAAAGCATCGGCCCCCAGGCCGACCGGCAGCACTCCCTTGTATACCTCCACGCGTTCGAGCAATTCGACCGGCACGGAAGAAATATTGTAGCCGTCGCGCAGGTAATCGAGGGGTATCCCGTTTTTGAAATAACGGATCCCTCTGCCCTGGAAGCCGTTTACCGACACATCAGGCGCCGAGCCAAGACCGCCGGTTTGCCGTATCCTGACGCCCGCCGTCCGGTTGATCAGCTCGGTGAGGGTAACGGGCTGAGCGCCTACCTCGCGGGTATTGACGATCGCCGCTTTGATCGGCTGATCCATAGCCTCCCGGGTCTCGCTTTTACCGCGGACTACCAGGTCTGAAAGCTGCTGTGCGGAATTTTTCAGGACCAGCTCGACCAAAAGCTCTGAAGCGGGTCCAACCATTACCTGGTGCTTCACCTCTTCCCTGCCGACGTGCCTGGCCAGCACCACATAGCTGCCATCCCGCAACCCTGCGAAATCCACTTTCCCGTCTTCATCGCTGAGCCTGACGGGCCGGGCTTCATCCCCGGAATCGTTCAGCAGGTAAACGGTGGCCTGGGGCAGCGGCTCTCCGCGCTCTCCTTTCAAAACTACGCGGATAACGCCTGTTTTCTGCGCGCTTACCGTAACCGGAATAAAGAAAGAAAACACTATGAGAAAGAAATAACCGGTAAACTGTCTGAGCAAAAGCAAATTCCCTTACAATATTTTTCCCGCAATTTAGATTAATACTAAATATAATCAAAACGGACATTTTTAATATCTTTTAAAAACGCCGGGGAAGGCTATATATTCATCAAATAGTGATAGAGCAGCCGGGCAGCGGTCACGGAATGCCAGGCCGGCCGGGACGAATGGCTCAATCGCTTTATTTACCGGCAGCTTTTTCCTTTACTTTTATTATTCGACAATTATTCGCTTTTTGCGCCGACGTAGTATCAGCCCGGGATTTAAGAATATGCCCCCCAGAACACAAGCCAACGCGGAGCGCCCCCTGTTTGAATTCAAGCAGGTGGGTAAAACCTATGACGCGATCCAAGCCCTTGACAATGTCTCATTCCGGCTGCCTGCTGGTCACTGGATCGGCATCCTGGGAGAGAGCGGATCGGGTAAAAGTACGCTGCTGCAGATCGCAGCACGCTACCTGGACGCTACCGAAGGCGAAGTACTTCTTTATGATGAGCCTCTGCCCGATGTAGCTTCGCAATTGATCAGGGGCCACGCGCGGATCAAGCTTGTCCACCAGGAATTCCATTTGTTTCCTAACCTGACCGTATGGGAAAACATTGCTTATCCCATCAGGCTGGGGCTCCCGGAATACATCGAAAAGCGGACGCAGGAGCTGATAGACCTGGCCGGCCTGGAAGAAGTCAAGGACCAGAAAGCCAAGTCGCTGTCAGGTGGCGAAAAGCAGAGAACCGCCATCGCGATGGCATTATCGGAGCTGCCCGACCTGCTGCTGCTTGATGAAACGTTTGCCCATCTCGACGGGCTTAACCGCTCGCGGCTTACAAAGCTTTTCCAGCTATTGAAATCGAAAGAGAAGCAATCCTGCATCTTCGTTACCCATGCTCCTACGGAAGCGATGGACTGGGCGGATAATCTCCTGGTACTCAGAAAAGGCCGGGTGGTACAGACAGGGTCGCCGCTCAGCATCTATGAAAACCCCGTAAGTGCCTATGTTGCGGAGCTTACCGGTAATGTCAACTGGATCGGGAAAAACCGGCTGCAGTTTGTACGTCCCGAAAAAGTCAGGGTTTCGAAACAGCGGCCATCCGGCGCCCACATCGAAGCGCAGGTGCGACATACGCACTTCCGGGGCATCCACTGGGAATATAGCTGTGAAATCAAAAAAGGCCTGTGGTGGGTGGTATACCGGCTGAGAAATGATCTCAGGCCCGGGCAGGCTGTTTTCCTGAGGTACAGCGAAAAAGACGTAATTGGAGTTGAGAGTTGAAAGTTGAGAATTCATTTTCCATTTTCAACTTTCAATTTTCAACTTTCCATTAAGTCTCAGATATTGAACCAGAACGACACCTTTACTGCGAACCTGCTTATTTCAGGCTCGTTCCGGTACGTCAGGCGGTGGACAAAATCTATTCTGCCTACCCTGAAAATATTGTTGATCCCATACCCTATTTCGAGATAGGGCTTACTTCCAAGTGTTTTAAAGGTCTCAACCGGATTGCCGGACGGATCGTGGGTCGGCGTTATATTACGATTGCCAGTGCTCAGATCCCCGTAATACAGCCTTCCCGTGGCGAGCAGCCTCAGCTTTAACCGCCGGATCGCCGGGATCCGGTTCAGGATAAACCCGTTGTCGTCGTGCTCTACCCGCAGCGTAGCGTAACGGTCGCTGATAAATTCGAAGTAATTCATCAGGTTAAAGGCATTTTCCACATAAAACCACGATTCATTGCCCAAGGGCGTATACAGCATCGGGTAAGGGAGCTCCGATGGAATATACCCGAAATTGGCTTCATAGGTCGTCCGCCCTACGAACCCCATCCTGAAGCTCTGCTTTACATTGAGCCGCAGCTTGTGGTAGTAAAAATCGCCGCCGAACATTCCTTTCAGACCAATTGCATACCTGATGGAAACGACAGGCGCGTTTGCGTTACCGAGGCTGATCCGCTCGTTGTTGTTGAGCAGGAAAGTCTCGCGGTGGGCAAGTCTTGTTTCAAACTCGAGCTCGGTCGTGCGGTAGGAGCTGCTAACCGGCGAATTGTCGCCCTGCGCGAGGTCGGT
>MEDT01000264.1 GCA_001724175.1 Cytophagaceae bacterium SCN 52-12
TGATGGTAAAGGATTCTGTACAGAAAGACCAGCATATGGTCGGGATCGGGCTGAGAAAAGAGCATGACGCGTTCGTGATGAACCTGCAGAACCGTATCCTGATGAATTACAGGCCCTGGCGTACGGATTCTACCGGCTACATACGCTACGGGAAAGAAGGGATACTGGTAAAAGACTTCACGCTGTTCAGGAACCGGTCGCGGGAGAAGCTCACCATCAATTCCGTCGGCGATACCGACGCGGCGGCGCCTTATCCTAACGGGCCGATCAGGATCGTAGCCGACAGCATAGCCATCGGCGCTATCGTCGAGATGATCACCAGGGACCCCAAGCTGATCAACGGAAGACTTGACGGCGATATCCATATCCGCGATTATATGGGAGATGCCCCGGCTTTCAAAGGCGACGTGTCGATAGCCAACCTGGAGGCCCGGGAAGTTCCTATGGGAGATTTCCAGCTGAAGGCTGCCAACGACCGTTCCAAGATCATCGATCTCGTCATGTCGCTGAAAGGACAATATAATGATGTGGGCCTGGAAGGAAAATTCAGATCGGGCAACGCCGAGCCGTTTGATTTCAAGCTGGACATGAACCGGCTCGACGCCAAGCTGATCGAAGCTTTCAGCTTTGGCGAGCTGACCCAGGGAGCAGGCAACCTGTCGGGCAACCTCAGTATACAGGGAAGCACCGAAAATCCGAAATTAAACGGGGAAATAGCGCTGAAAAACCTGGCTTTCCATGTGAAGCAGATCGGCGCCCGCTATATTTTTGAAGACAATTCGATCAGGTTTGCGGCGCCCGAAATGCGGCTCAACAATTTTGCGATCCTGGACACGCTCGGGCAAAAGCTGCTGGTAGACGGAACGGTCTCTTTAAACAATATCCCGGAAGTCGGGTATAACCTGAGAATAACATCCGACCGTTTTATGCTGCTGAACGCAAGCAGGAAGGACAATGACCTGGTATACGGGAAGGTTTTTGCTGCGGCCAATCTTTCGGTCAAAGGAAGAGGGAGTGGCAGCGTTGTCGATGGCTCGGTGAAAATACAGAAAGGAAGCGATGCGACGCTGATCCTGCCGGACGGCGACGGCGCTGTCAACCGGGGAGACGGCGTGGTGGAATTCGTAGCCAGGAAGGAAGAAGAGCAGGAGCAGGAAGAATCGCAGAAACCGGCAGTTGTGGTCGATTTTGCGTCGGAGATGTCGCTGAATATTGAAACGGATCCAGAAGCTGAGTTTACGATCGTGCTCGATGAGATGAACGGCGATAACCTGAAAGTCAGGGGCAATGCCAGGCTGAATACCGGTCTCGCACCCAACGGGCAGCTCTACCTGCTGGGATCGTATGAGCTCGAAGAAGGAGCGTATGAGCTGACCCTGGAGATCCTGAAGAAGCAGTTTCTCATCAGGAAGGGGAGCCAGCTGATCTGGTCGGGAGACCCGATGCAGGCCGAGCTGGACATCGTGGCTGTTTACAGTGTACAAGCCGACCCTTCGGCATTCAGCCCCACCAATTACGCTTATGGAAAAGTGCCTTTCAATGTCCTGCTCAAGATCTCGGGTAATCTCAGCAATCCCCGGATCGCTTTCGACCTCGAGGTGGATGAAAAGGCCGGAAGCGCCTTGAAAAACAAGATCGATGATGAGCAGATACTGGCGGGATTCAGGAACGACCCGTCTGAGATGAACAAGCAGGTATTCGGCCTGCTGCTGCTGAATAAGTTTATGGCCGAGACGTCCAATGTTTCGTTCGGCGGATTCAGTGCGGAGGCGATCGCCCGCCAGAGTGTGAGCAAAATGCTGAGCGACCAGCTGAACAACCTGGCGTCGGATCTTATAAAGGGCGTTCAGCTGGATTTCAACCTGAATTCGACCACGGGAACTGCCGGGGCGCGCACGGATCTGAACGTGGGGCTGACAAAAGGCTTCCTCAACGACCGCATCACGGTATCGGTAGGTCGGAATTTTGAATTGGAGAACAGCGGCCAGACGGCCCAGTCGTCGGAAATATTCGACAACATCGCGGTCAACTACCGGGTAACGCGCGACGGACGCTACGTTTTCAGAGCCTACCGGAAAAACCAGTTTCAGACGGTGCTCGAAGGCTTTATTGTCGAAACCGGCGTCAGCTTTATCGTAACGCTGGATTACGACAAGACGAAAGAGTTTTTTTAATAGCTATCAGCTACCAGAAATCAGCTATCAGCACTTTTTTAGCTGAAAATAGCAATGCGAACGGGCCGATAGCTGACCGCTGATAGCTTTTTAACAAATAAAGAAGAGTGAGTTTTTTCTGTAAATACCGGTTTCTGCCTTTCGCTGCGGGCGTGCTGCTGCTCAGCATAGCCGGATGCAACGTTTCCCGTCATATTCCTGAAGGGGAGGCGATGCTGATCGGGAATGAGCTGAAGATCAGGAAAGATACGACGGCGCCGGTCAAGATGCATTCCGGGCTGGACGATGAGCTTGAAGGACTGCTCAGGCCGGTGCCTAACAAAGTTATTTTCGGATTTCCCTACAAGGTATGGTTCTATTACCTGATGGGCGAGCCCAAGAAGGAGAAAGGCCTGAGGCAATGGTTCAGGAAGAAGCTGGGCGAGCCCCCGGTGCTGGTAGCTTCGCGCGCGCTGGAGCTGAATAAAGAAGCGCTGGAGGGATACCTCCATAATGAAGGCTATTTCCGTTCGGAAGCGTCGGGGACAATAGTGCCGGCTAAGCAGAGAATGGCAAAGGCTGCATACCAGGTGTATGTAAGGCCGCGATACAGCATTGAAAGCGCGACATTTAAGCCTGCCGGGGTTGCATGGTTTGATTCATCGTTCCTGGAGTCGGAAAAAGCTACGTTTCTGAAGCCGGGGATGCCCTATCGGCTGTCTGTTATCGAATCGGAGCGGACGAGGATAGACCAGTACCTGAAAACAAAAGGATTTTACTTTTTCAGCCCTGAGCACCTGATCGTAAAGGTAGACTCATCGCTCAATTCCTACAAGGTAACGATGAACGTCGAGGTGAAGCCGGACGTACCCCAAACCGCGCTCAAGCCCTATTACATCAGCAATGTGAAGGTATATACCGACTACCAGGGCGCAATTTCGGATTCGCTCAAAAATTTCCGGAGGCTGCGCAGCGGCAACGAGCTGTATGATCCCGGAGGACTGTTCAGACCACGTGTTTTCGAAGAGACGATCGGTTTTCGACCGGGCAGCAAGTATAGCAGCGATGTGCAGAATATTACGCTTTCCAGGCTTGTCAACCTTAAGAATTTCAAGTTTGTCAGGAACAAGTTCGAGCTGCTGCCCAGGTCAGATTCAGCGCTGCTGGACGTCTACTACCACCTGAGCCCGCTCCGGCGAAAATCCATGCGCGGTGAGTTCAGCGGACTTACGAAATCCAACAACCTGGGCGGTATCCAGGCGATCGTGTCATGGAACCACAGAAATTTATTCAGGGGCGCGGAACAGCTGAGGATCAGCGTGGACGGCGGCATCGACTGGCAGCTCGGCGGGGGCAGGGCTGTTTCGCCGACCAACTTTTTCCGGTATAAAGTGGAGGCGGAGCTGTCGTTCCCGAGGTTTGTAGTCCCTTTCTGGAAACGCAACCCGGAGATAGACCAGACCCTGCCGAGAACATCGCTCCTGCTGAGTTATGAAAACCTCGTCCAGGCGGGGCTCTATACGCTCAATTCGATCCGCGGACAATGGGGCTATTCGTGGCAGTACAAAAAGACCACCCACACATTTTCTCCTTTCGGGGTGAACGTGGTACGGCCCAGAAATGTAAGCGAGGCCTTTACGGAAATGATCTTTGACAGTCCAAATGAGTATGATATCGACCGTTACCTGCGCATTCTCGAAAACAGGCTTCTGCTGGAGTCGTCCTATACCATTGCGTTCAACCCGGTACCCAATCCTTACAGCCGGCACCAGCTTATGCTGAGCGGCGGTGTCAACCTGGTCGGGAACATAGCCGGCCTCCTGGTAAGGCCGGATAAGGAAGAAGGAGGCAGCAAGCAGCTGTTCGAAATACCTTTTGAACAGTTTACGCGTTTCGACGGCGAAGTCAAACATTATCTTACCCTGTCGCCTTCGGTAAAGTGGGCCAACCGCTTTATTGTCGGCTACGGGCTGCCTTACGGCAACTCCAAATCACTGCCGCAGTTCAAGCAGTATTTCGTAGGCGGAAGCACGGGAATACGCGCCTTCCAGGCCAGGACTATCGGGCCGGGAGCGTATCATGCCGATTCGGTGACGAGGGCGATTTTCAGGAATACGCAGTTTGGAGATATCAAGCTCGAATTCAATACGGAGATGCGGTTCAGAATGACCTCGCTTTTCCACGGGGCGCTTTTTGTCGATGCGGGCAATGTATGGAATTACAGGAAGCTGGAAGAGTATGGCGACAACTCCGTCCTGAGAAGCGATTTCTATAAGCAGCTTGCCATCGGCGGAGGGGTAGGGCTAAGGCTTGACTTTTCTTACCTCATCCTGCGCCTCGACCTGGCCACTCCTTTCCGGAAGCCCTGGTATGCCTACGAGGAAGAGCCGAGAAATCCATGGGTCTTTAAGGAGATCAATTTCCGGGATAAGGCCTGGCGGAAGGAGAACCTGGTGCTGAACATAGCAGTGGCGTATCCTTTCTGATGGTCCTAATATAGGAGACACAGAGAACCACGGATAAAAAAAGAGGGTCACAGAGAAAATGTTTTCTGTGGCCCTTTGCGTAATATTTTCTTTTTTAGAAATGACGGACTAGCTCTTTTAGACGGAAGGCGCTTAGAAAACGGCACCCCCTCTCCCCCTTCGACAAGCTCAGGGACCAGGAGAGGGGGCCGGGGGGGGAGGTCAATACCCGTCGTTCTGTTTGATAACCCCGGGATTGGACTGATCTATTTCGTGCTGCGGGATCGGGAAATATTTAATAAACGGCTTCGGAGTGAGTGTTACCTCGTGAGCTGTCTTTGTGATAGGGTTGTATCCCCATTCCTCGTGTGAAAGCACTTTGATAAAGCGGTCGGTCCTGACCAGGTCAAACCAGCGCTGGTTTTCCAGGGCGAACTCCAGCTGCCTTTCGAGAAGCAGTACATCCAGGTATTTTTCCGGGTCGGCAATATCTGCAAGCGTATAATTGTGGGAGGTACCCTTGAAAGCCCGTTCCCTCACTTTGTTGAGCTCCGCGAGCGCCTCTTCCTTCCGGTCCAGCCTGTAGAGCGCTTCCGATTTGTGCAACAGAACATCCGCATAGCGGATCACGGGTATGTCCAGCCCGGATGCCGCCGCGTTCGGCGCGATGAATTTGCTGATATAAGGTTTCCATTCAAGTGCGTCATTGGTTCCCGGCGATCTCCAGTATTCCGTAATGGTGGCCGCTTTCCGGCTATCCTCAGCCAGGAACTGCTTGTGAAGGCTCCAGGCTACCAGCGCCACTTCCCCGCCGGTCGAGCTGCTGACGCCTTCTACCCCGAAATAGGGCAGGAAATCGAGGCTGAGCCTCTGCCCGTTTGTACCGCTTATGTACTTTACAGCAAAGACAGCCTCTTTATTATTCTCGTTGGCTTCTTTCCACAGGTCGCCGTAGTTGGGCACCAGCTCATAGCCCAGCCCGGCTACCTGGTTAAGGTAAGTGTAGGCGTTCTGCCAGTCTTTGGTATAGATATACACTTTGCCCAGGAGCGCTGTGGCAGCGCCTTTGCTGGCGCGTCCGTAAGCGATGCCCGACTGGGCAGGGAGCAGGTCGATAGCCCGTTTGAGATCGGAAATAATCAGGTCGTAGATCTCCTGCTCGGTGGAGCGGGGAACCGATTTCGACTCTTCCATGCTGATAGGCGTCTCTACTTTAGGCACGCCGCCGAACGAACGCACCAGGTCGAAATAAAACAGGGCCCTCATAAAGCGGGCTTCGCCTTCCAGTTGCTCTTTCTTACCGGCTGTGTAGTCGGTCGGGTTATTGATTTTGTCCAAAACGACGTTGGCCCTGAAGATCCCGTTATAGGTTACCTGCCAGAAATTTTTGAAAATGTCATTCTGAGCCTGGAAATCCAGTGTATTGACTGCCTCCAGCCCGCCTATAAAGCGATAGGCCGACATGTAAAGATGGTCGGTCGGCATTTCGAAAATGGACCAGTCACGGGGAAGCCGCGACTGGTAGCGGCTGTATATGCCCAGCACGGCCCGGTCCATGTCGTCGGCGGTTTTATAAAAGTTCGCTTCCGTGAGCGTCGAAATAGGGTCGAGGTTGACTACATCGCACGAAGCCACGAAGATCGATGTGCAAAGGAGTGATGCCTTTAAGAATCCTTTCATTGTTCGTTCGTTTTAATGCTAGAAATTGAGATTTAAGCCCAGTGCGAATATCCTGTTGATCGGTTCCGTACCATCGTTGTGTCCGGGCTGGCTGTTGATACCGTTGACGCCATCCAGCCCGCGTGAAGTAAATCCTTCAGGGTTATACCCTTTGAAGCCTTTGGCTTTCAGGATCCAGGCATTGCTGACCGACAGGTAGAGCCTCAGGTTGTCGATCCTGGCTTTTTTGGAAAGCGCTGCCGGGAAGGTGTAGCCCAGGTTGATGTTTCGTATGGCCATGAAAGAAGCGTTTTCCAGGTAGTAGTCGCTGTTGCTGACGAACTCAAGCGACGCCAGCGAGGTACCGGGGTTTTTGCCGTCGCCGGGCTCCTGCTCCGACCACCACTGGCCTTCGATGGCCGGGATGTAGAATGCAGATACGGTCGGTCCCTGGTAATAAAGGTTCTCCAGGTTCCACATTTTGGCTCCTATCGACGATTGCATGGCAATCGAGAGGTCGAAATTTTTGTAAGAAAGGTCATTTACCATTCCCATAAAGAATTTCGGCATAAAGTTGCCGAGGATCACACGGTCGTCAGGCGTAATGACGTCGTCTCCGTTGGTGTCCTGGTATTGTACGGTACCGATCCTCTGGTTGGGCATGATGGCCTTGCTCTCCATGTCCGCTTTGGTCTGGAGAACGCCTACCTGCTTGTATGCAAAGTAGGAGAACATCGGAACGCCTTTCTTCAGGATCCAGCTCATGCCGCGGGAATGCGAGTTGAGCACCTGGTCGACGCCCCCGCCCAGGCTGCTCACATGATTTTTGTTCCAGGTGAAGTTGTAGGAAGTCTGCCACTTGAACTGGCCGACGAAGTTGTGCGACGTGAGCTCCAGCTCTATGCCCCTGTTCACAATGTCTCCCACGTTGACGATCGTATTGGTAAACCCTGAAATAGCCGGGATACTGACGTTGTAAAGCAGATTGTTGGTGGTTTTGTTGTAGTAGTCGAGCACTATGTTCAGCCGGTTGTTGAGCATGCCGAGCTCGATACCGAAGTCGTAGCTGGCCGTTTTTTCCCACTGAAGCCCTGGGTTGCCGAACGAGCTTTGCGCCTTACCCTGTACGAGCTGCCCGCCCGGGGCATAGACAGCGTCGGCGATAGTGCCCAGGTATTGAAAATCGCCGATGTTGAAGTTCCCGACGGCGCCGTAGCTGGCTCTCAGCTTCAGCTCATCGATACCCTTGACACCTTTGAAGAACGGTTCCTGGGAGATCCTCCATGCAACAGAAGCGGAGGGGAAGTAGCCCCAGCGGTTAGCCGGTCCGAAGCGGGAGCTTCCGTCGCTCCTGATGGAAGCCGAAAGAAGATACTTTTCGTCAAAGTTATAGTTGATCCTGCTGAAGTAGGAGGTAAGACCCCACTGCGATTTGGAAGTGTAGCTATTGGGCGTGATCAGCGCGTTGTTAAGCGTCCAGATGGTGGGATTTGCAAATGATCCTGTCTGGGCCGTCATCATCGCATCTCTCGAAAGGTTATACTGGTAGGAAGCTCCGAGGAGCGCTCCTACATAGTGCTTCCCGAACTGCCCGGAATAGTTCAGCACGTTTTCGTTGATCCAGTTGAAGTTACGCCTGTCCCTGGCCGAACCGCTTGCAATGTTTGCAGGCACGGAGGTCGCTTCGGCGTAGTTGTCGGTTGTCTCATAGGTAACATTGAAGCCGAACGAAGTTTTGAAGTCCAGCCCCTTCATCAGCGTGAACTTCGTAAACACTTCTCCCACATTGTTGAAAGTGTTGGTGTAATTATGCGTTCCCAGCAGGGTGGCCATCGGGTTTACGCCCCCGGAAACCGTCATTCCCCAGTAATCCCTGGGCGTCAGGTACCTCCCGTTTTCCTGTACCTCGGGAGAAAGAAAAGGAGGCATCTTGATCAGGTTCTGAACGCCTCCTCCTGCGGCAGTGCGTATAACCGAATAGTTGGGGCTTATCATCAGGCCGGCTTTGATCTTAGGTGAAATATCGAGCCCGATATTGGCGCGCATGGCATACTGCTTGTACCGGCTGGTGAGCATGGCGCCTTTTTCATCCTTTATATTGGCCGAAATGTAATAGTTCGCGTCGTTCCTTTTTCCGGAAACGGACAGACTGTAGTTCTGGATAGCCCCGGGCGTAAGGAGAAGCTCCTCCCAGTTATAATCTCCTTCCGCTATCACCGGGTTGACGCGGTATGCTGCGGGGCGCCTTTCGTCACCCCACAGCGGGAGGGTGGGATCCCCTCCCGACCAGTAGAAGTCGCGGTTGATATAGCGTGCGGTATAGTCATAAAATTCCTGTCCGCCGGGGATCCATTTCTTCCGGCCGTGCAGCAGAGGCTGCGAGATACCTACATAGGTATTTACATTCAGCTTAGGCTTGCCCTGGCTCCCGCTTTTGGTCGTGATGATGATCACCCCGCCCGAACCCCTCGAGCCGTAGATAGCGGCAGACGAGGCATCTTTCAAAACTTCTATCGACTCTACATCGTTCATGTTGACGTTGTTGAAGCTGCCGCCGGGGAATCCGTCGATCACGATGAGCGGGGCGTTGCTGGCCGAAATAGAGCCCGGACCACGTACGGTGATAGACGGCTCGGCGCCGGGCACGCTCCTGGTCTGGGAAATATTGACGCCGGCCATGCGTCCTACCAGCGCAGATTCAGGCCGTCCGGCAGGCATCTGGTCGAGCTTCCGGTTCTCGACTTTGGAAATGGCGGAGGTCAGGGAAGTTTTTTTCTGAGCGCCATACCCGACTACGACCAGCTCTTCCAGGGTTTTCTGATCGGGCTGAAGCGTAATCTCCAGGTTGGTCCGGCTGCCGGCGGCAACTTCCTGG
>MEDT01000265.1 GCA_001724175.1 Cytophagaceae bacterium SCN 52-12
AGTTTATACCACAAATTTAAAGCTGAACTTTTGTTTTTATCAACAAAAAATACCCCAACTTTCTATTTATCACTATATTAGTTGTCGAACTCGCGTTAGTTTAAGATCTTCGCTTTTATTTCGGGATACTGGCTCTGAACATCATATACCGTACCCGGGTCGTGCACCAGGTCATATAAGGCCATCGGCACATCTACCATCGGCATTGGTCCCCGGTCGCCATCTTTACCATGAGGAGCCATGTAGGTCCGTGACTTATGGGGCAATACCAGCTCCCAGTTTTTATACCGAATCAATTTTAGGCTGTTCAAATCAAAATACACATAAAAGACTTCCCGGGGAGTAGCCGATGATTTTCCGGTAAGCAATGGCAAAAAATTTAGGCCGTCGATTTTTTTCGCGGGCAATGTGGATCCGGTAGCAGCCATCAGCGTAGGCAAAATATCCATATTGGTCAACAACTGGTTGCAGATGCCGCCCGCGGCCACTTTATCCGGCCAGCGGATAAAACAGGGAACCCGGGTGCCACCATCCCAGGCAGTACCCTTGCCTTCCCGCAAACCTCCGGATGATCCCGCGTTGTTCCCAAAGGAGAGCCAGGGGCCGTTGTCGCTTGTAACGATCAGCAAAGTATTTTTAGCAAGGCCGGTTCGTTCCAGCACATCCATTACCTGGCCCACGGACCAGTCGACCTCGCTGATCACGTCGCCAAACAAACCTGCTTCAGCTTTTCCTTTGAATTTTCCGGATACAGCAAGGGGGGCATGCGGCATAGGATGTGCCAGGTAAAGAAAAAAGGGATTGCTTTTGGATTGCTCAACAAAGGCCACAGCTTTTTGAGTCAGTATAGTGGTCAGCGTCGCCTGATCTTCCAGCGTGCGAATAGTTCCCACCTGTTTATCGCCTTCCAGTACCGGAAGCGGAGGAAACCGGCTTCGCACATCGGAAGTATCGATAACCGGTCTTCCCTGATAATCTACCGGCCACATATCATTGGAATAGGGGAGCCCGTAAAAATAATCGAAGCCGTAATGAATAGGAAAGAACGGGGCCTTATTGCCCAGATGCCACTTTCCTAACATACAGGTTTTATAGCCATTTTGTTTTAAAAGACTGGCAATAGTTTCTTCGGAAGGATTGAGCGCCCTTGTATCCCAGGGCATGATAGCACCGCCTCCCATGCTTATCCGACTGGGATAACACCCGGTAAGCAAAGCCGCCCGGGAAGGACTGCATACACCCTGAGCCGCATAAAAATGGGTAAACCGCATCCCTTCATTTGCCAGGCGATTAAAATTGGGCGTGGTATAACCGGTTGCCCCATAAGGATCGGTATCTCCATACCCCATATCATCCATATTGATGATGATGATATTTGGTTTAAAATCCCGCAGGGCCTTTGCCTGTACAACCACCGCACCAATTGCAAGAAGCAGTAACGTGTATTTTTTCCTGATCATCTTATCTACTTTTAATGTCTGTAAATCTGTTAACTCTCCATCCCAAAGGCCTTTCAATATCAGCATCAGTAACGTTATACCCCCTGAAAAAAGGCAGACTGTCTTCCCTATTTATTTTCCCGGTATTCCTGATCTGTATTCCCTGTACATCTACGGCAATTACCGGGATGCGCGGATCCGGCTGCTCAGACCGGAGCTGAAGCCCGTTTATCTGGATATTTTTTGCATGCCGAATAAATAGCCCTGATGAAGGCAGCGCCCCCCAAATCGTTGGTTGGGGGTATCCTTTTTCGTCCTCCTGCACCTTCGACACATCATTGATAAAATCTCCGGGCTTCAACGCGCCTCTGTTATGAAACTGGATATTGGAGAGCGATACATTTTCTACATAATGTCCGGGGATCGCCGTAATAGATGAGGAGTAATTGCCTGTATGATAGGCTACAACATTACTGATCACAATATTGCGCAGGGAGCCTACGGGCGGCTGTGGAGCTTCTGCCATATGCTTTCGCGCCCGGTTTCCTAACCTGATATATAAAGGGCATTGCGTACCTTCGATTGCTATATTATCAATACTAATCCCTTCCATGGCGCCTCCATCAACTATCTCCAGCGACAACCCCGCAATGCCCCCGGGCATACCAAATATCGGCCCATTGTGAAGGCTTGGTTTTATGATGCAGTTTGAAATAGCGATATTCCTGAATCCCCCGGTTGACTCGGTACCGGCCTTTATGGCATTACAAAAGCTCGACACTATACAGTTGGTGATTACCACATCTTCGCAGGCGGCTGAGCCGGTGCTTTTCAATACGATGGCGTCATCATCGGTATCAAACACGGAGTTTGAAAGAGTAAACCTACGGCATCCGTCAATATCGATGCCGTCGTTATTTCGGTTGGCATGGTTGTACACATTAACCTGATTCACCAGCACATCTTCGCAATTCAGATAATGTTGATTCCAGATACCCGAATTCAACATTCTTATCCCCTCTACTTTTATATACCTGCAGGAAATGAACAGAATGTTTCGTGGCCGGCCATCAAGATCGCTTTTGAACTTTGAATCCGGATCCGGCTTTTGCTGCGCACCATTACCATCAATGACGCCCCTGCCGGTAATAGCAATATCAGAAGCTTCGTTGGCATAGATCAATGCCCGCCACCCGCCGGGATCTTTTTGCGAACGATACGCCGGGCGCTGTTGCCGGGGAAAATCTTTCAGATCAGTACTGGCCAGCAATGTGGCACCTGCCTCCAGGTGTAACTCTACATGATCCCTCATCACCAGCGTACCCGACTTAAATATGCCTGGTGGGATAATAACCCTACCGCCTCCGTTCTGATGGCAGGCATGGATCGCTTCGCTAATCGCAGCCGTATTAACAAAATCGCCGCCGCTCCGGGCGCCAAAATCAGTGATCAAAAAGTCTTTTGCCAGAGCGGCTTTTGTAATAAAGCAGACCCCCAAAAAACACAATAGTCTTCTCAAAGTTATCATATGCTAAAACTTTCAATAAATCAACAAGCCTTTAATTCATCTATCTCAACAGTGATGTACTCAGCAATCCGGCGCTGTAAGCATCTGTTCCCGCAGTAAAACCGCAATTTGACATTCACCCATGCAATCTGTTACTTATAAGACAACGGCCTAAATAAAAAAGGGGGTATAAAAATTAAATTTTTATTATAAAAAACGGAGATAGGCGGATATCCAGGGTTATTAATTTCGCGCATCAGATTCAGCCCCGGCATTAGCGCTTTTGTAGCCCCCGTTTTATCAATCGCCGATCCACCAACTGAAAACTTTTTTCTGGTCGGCGATTCTTTCGCCGGGAACCACCCGAAACAATCTGGAAGAGGAAGCTTTTTTGTACACGGCCTTAATAACGGAAATATCCTGCTCAAAAGCCGGGTCATCGGCAGCACCTGTACCTGCCAGTAGCAGTTTTCGCGGAAACAGGCTTGCAGCCAGGTCGGGGAGGTCGTAAACTCCGATACTTCCTGCAACAGCATTTTGCAGAAAACGCGGATCATAATCAGAACTCATGACCATGGCCCGATACGAAGAGCATGCCCCTGTTAAAGCGACCCGGCGGATATGCTGATCAAAAGCTGCGGCATGCAGCAAAACAGGTGCCATGGCTCCTTCTGCCAGACCATACACTGTGTTATTGTTGTACGCTGTCTTCAGCAGTGCTGTCAACTTTACCACATCACCGGCACGTATCCCAACAATACTTCTCCCAATAAGCAGCGAAGAAAACCAGCTATTGTAGGATATGCTGTCGATGTATGAATCGCCTTTAAAGATACCGGGGCCCATTTCGCCGGTTCCAATCAGGTCCGGGGCAAGTACGGTGAACCCCTGACGCACAAACCATTCCATCACCCCTCCTTTTTCAGCACCGTGGGTCTTGCCTTCAGGGCTCAGGCAGATTAGCGCCCTGCCCGTGGTCGCATCCGGTTTTAGTAACAGGTAAGGAATTACATACGTACCCTCTCCTTTTACAAAATATTTTTCCATAACATAGCCTTGCCGCTGCACGCGCCCGATAAAAACAGGAGTATCCGTTTCCGCTGGAGGCCGGTAGCCGCTAAGTATTCTTGCAGATCTGATCCTTTCTGTAAAATTGCCCGGCTCGCATTTCCGTTTATTTTCAAGCGAACGCATTTGTGCTTCCGCAGTGGACTGGTTCAAACTGAAAACAGTAGCCCCTTTCAAGGAGGTATACAGCTGCCCGGTCTTTGTAACCCGCAGATCTTCTTTTAACGGCTCCACCGGTTCGTCGGCGGAGTCTCCGGGATTGTCCAGGTACTTTTGAAAAAAAGCATACATAGCCTCTCTGTTCTTCTTAGTAGATGCATGGGGTGCGTCATCACTGACACAATAAAAGGCGCTATCCCTGCCATAAGCCCGATACAGTCGCGATACCTCCCGAGCCGTTTCAATAGCGCCCTGTACAGGAAACATATCGCGGGAGGTCGTAATCATTAATGCCGGTTTGGGCGCGCGCACCAGCAACAGGTCGGCCATATCCAACTCACCGGCAATCGCTCCCACAAAATTTTGTTCCGCATCCTGAGGGCCCATTGATTCATAGAGACGTGTAAAATTTGTAAAATAATTTTCCGGAGCCGCAGCTTTAATGCGTTCATCAAAGGCAGCTATTAAGGCACTTTGCGTTCCGCCACCCGACCTCCCGGTAATGCCGATCCTGTTTCCATCCACCTCTTTGCGGCTAAGTAAGTAATCCACTGAGCGAATACCATCCCAAATAAAATATGCAGCCAGACTTCTCCCGGTCAGAAAAACCTGAGCTCCGGCATAAGAATGTTCATAAGATGGATATTGAAAACGGGACCTGCCAGTTGCCGGATCAAAATATTGCAATCGTTCGCCCTGTCCAAGCGGATCAAATGCAAGAACAATAAAGCCCTTTCGGACCAAGTTCACTAAAACACCTTGGTACGCACGGTATCCGTTCTCCGAGTGACCACTGCAGTAGAGTATCGCCGGCGCCTTACCGTTCTTTAATACAGCCGGGATGAATAGCGAGGCCGTAATATAAAAGCGGGGCTGTGACTCGTATATAATATTTTCAATGCGGTAACCGTCTTTCTGTATCACTTTTATAACAACCGGGTTCAGTGGTGTCCGTTCCGGAAAGGGCCCCGCCATCCGTTTAAGTTCCTGCCGCAGCCATTGCTGCCGCCCCTTCCATTCATCCAGAGACCGGATCGAAGCGACCTTGTTCCCGCGTTTTTTCAAAAAAGTGTAGGCCTGCCCCGCCAGATGGTGGTATAGCGAATTGGGGGCATCTGAGAACATCATCCAATGACGGGTACCCCGTATGTCATCAAATTCTTTTTGTGACAACGCGGGTACAGTGGCGCTCAAAATTGCGACAAATAGAAGAACGACACTTTTTATCAATATGGACAGGCGTTTAAATATAAAATCTATAGTTGTCATTCTGATAATTTAATAGGCCGTCTTTAAAAAGATTTATCCGTGAGGTTTCTCAGAGGCCGGGTCGCATCATTGTCCGCCAAATTAATGATAGTTGCTCGTTTTGTTTCACGGTCATAGCTTTAGGGTTGGCCAAGGAATCGAGATATTGTCCTCTGATCATAAGCCCGGCTCAATTTACCCGAAGCAAAAACCTTCCTTAAACATTCGCGCTTCATACTCCTGAAATATCCTGGTTCAGATCAGGGTATAAAGATTCCGTTTATACACAATAAGACAACGGCTGCAGTAAAAAAGGGGGTAGTTGTACAAAAAAATAATTGAAGCCTGTATTTCGCAGGGCTTCCCGTGGGTAGGAAGCATACTCACAACCGTTTGGCCGTCGCTCCCTGCCAACGAGCAATTTCTGAATTTCTTTTCCAGATTCGCCCAAGATCGCCCGCATACAGTTATCGGCAGCGTCTTACCGATCCGACACTCAGTGTATTTTGGCGATTGCATCTTTTATCGGGTTATTAAAAACACAATCTTTTGAGTCCGCATAACCCGTAGCTACAGAGTAATATTTAATCCGAATGTTACAGTTCGGGCAGAAGGATATACCGAATAGTCAAATGCCGGCCGCAACGCCGAACTACCAAATTTGGAAACTTCGGGATCAAAACCCTCGTACTTGGTCCACGTGAGTAGATTTTGCGCAGCAATATAAACCCGCACCCTACGCAACCCTGTTTTTGCAAGCAGCTTATCGGTAAGCTGGTAGCCCAACTGTACAGTCCTGAGTTTTAAATAAGAGCCGTCCTCTACCACGCGAGTTGAATACAAAAGATTATCCGGACCGGCTCCGCCACTTCGAAAATATCGATTATTTTGATTTTCCGGAGTCCACCGGTTCGTATAACCCGCAAACATGTTCTGGCTGTTATTATACCCACCTCCCTCAAAGATGATGCGGTTCGCATTAAACACGTCACCACCATACGAAAAATTAAAGAATAGATTCAAATCAAAATGCTTATAGTTGAAGTTATTGGAGATTCCACCGGTAAAATCCGGGTTTGGATTCCCTATAACCGTGGCATCCTCCGCATTGATTTCACCGTCCTCATTGATATCCCGATATTTAATATATCCCGGCTGTATTGCTATGCTATAGTGCGGTACCCCTTCTTTTAAACTATAAACCCCGGGAGCTGTTTCATTGAAGTCGGAATATTGATAATTTCCATCCCAAACATATCCGTAAAATAATGCAATTGGCTTACCTACCGATGCTATATACAAAGGCACATTTGAAGTCAGCGTATTCCACGAAGCGGTTGTCAGCCGGAAGGGCTCCCCTTCGGAAAGAGCGAGTATCCGATTCCTGTTAAAAGCAACGTTGAAATTAGTGCTCCAGGCAAAGTGTTGGCTGGAGATATTGACCGTTTGCAGCGTAAGTTCAAAACCACTGTTGGCGATCTTTCCGATATTTTTAAAAGCAGAAACAAACCCAATGGAGCCTGGAACGGCAGCATCCAATAAAAGATTCGAAGTCACTTTTTTATATAAATCCGCCACCAGAGACACCCGATCATTGAACAACCCCAGATCCAGCCCCAGATCCGTTTGTACTGTAGTTTCCCATTTTAGGCTCCGATTTCCCAGCACTTCCAGTTGAGCAGCAGGAACAGGGGCACCACCAAAACTATACCCTCCCGAAGGCAGGATTCTAATCCTTGAAAGATAGGCGAAGTCAGAAACGCGGTTATTGCCGGTAGCTCCATAGCTGATGCGCAGTTTGGCGTTGGAAATAAACGAAAGCGGTTTTATAAACGGTTCTTCCCCCAGTTTCCACGCGATCGCTCCGGAAGGAAAATAACTCCACTTGTTCTGCGGCGCAAATTTTGACGATCCATCAGCTCTCAATGATGCGGTAAACAGGTACCGGGAGCGGTATTCATAATTAGCCCGCCCTAAAAATGATGCTAAGGTGTATAGGGATGAAGTAGAAACAATAGCGATGGGAATTCCTTCGTCAATACCGGCAATACCCAGACTCTCATTCGGGATATGATTGGCGGCCGCTCCATAACCGGAAGTATTTGTTCCCTGCAGCGTAAGGCCTCCGATCAAACTTAATTGATGAGCCTCATTCAGTGTCCGGTTATATGACAAGGTGTTTTCATTGACCCAGCTGCGTAGTTCGTTGTACAGAACCGAACCGCTTACGCCATTATCTTTACCGGCCTTGGTTAGCGGGCTGCCCTGAGGCGTTTGGCTGTTATTGAATTCTTCGGCCCGTACTACCGTTTTAGTAATCCCACCCATGACCCGCAGTTGCAAATATTTTGCAAAACTATAGCTAAAATCAACATTCGTTGTAAGGATATTGGTCACCTTTCGCCTCAGCTCATTTCTTGCTCTTTTCACCGGATTAAATCCGTTTAATGTATAAATAAAATCCTGATCATCTAAGCCTGTATCTTCCTGTTCGTCGTATATACCTGCCGAAACCGGCCGAAAAGCCCATACATTATAAAGAAGGCTGCCAGAGAAAAAGCCGTTACCATCCATTGTGGGGCTGGTGCCGTATTGGCTCAGATGACTGTAATTGGCGTTAACACTAAAAGCCAGCCTTTCATTGACCTTCTGATCAATCCGGATACGTCCCTGGTACCGGCCATAGCCTGAGTTAACAATAATACCGCGCTGATCGAAGATCGATCCTGAAATAGCATATTTGGTATCTGCCGACCCCCCGCTTAAAGACAAAAAATAATTTTGAAACGGATGTATACCCAAAAGCGTGTCCTGAAGATCAGTCCCTTTAATACCGCGAAAATAATCGAGATTTCTGCCCTCATTTAAATAGAATGAATCTGCATAAGCAGGATTACGCTCCTGCAGGTATTTAACGTATTCGTAAGGATCCATCAGATCCATTTTTTTTTGTGTTGTTGAAAGCCGCTGGAGACATTTAACACAAAAACCGGTTTTCCATATTTACCTTTTTTGGTTGTAATCAGTATCACGCCATTTGCTCCCCTGGCACCATAGATAGCTGTGGAGGAAGCGTCCTTGAGTACTGCTATTGACTCAATTTCTGCAGGATTGATTGCATTATTATCAGGGTTCTCCATCGGGAAACCATCCACAACATATAATGGAGAGTTATCCTGCGTTATAGAATTATTGCCACGTATGGTAATGGTTACCGGCGCCCCCGGCTGACCATCCGCTACACTGGCCGTAACCCCTGCCACACGGCCCGCGAGCGCTTCCTCAAAAGAACGAACCGGTGCTTTTTCTATATCCTCCATTACAACCGAGCCAACCGAGCCTGTCAGATCTCTGCGTCGAACCGACCCGTAGCCAATGGTGATAATTTCGTTGAGGTTAATGACCTCCCGAATTAAAGAGAGATTGATTTCCGATTGGTCACCTACGTAAATTTCTCTTTTTTTATATCCAATGTGGCTAAATACTAATGTTATGTTAATCATAAATTGACGGGTATAATTTCTTAAGTTTTATCCTTGCATTATCGGTAGTAAACTGCCAGTTTATTTTGTTTCCTTTATTGTTCCCCGGCTTCTTTGCCAAGCAGCGACTTCCTGCTTTACTTTTTCCATAGAACTTATATGCCGGTTTAAGCACTGATGGTTTAAGACATGAAGCTCTATTTCTGCCATGTTTAGCCAGCTGCCATGTTTGGGTGTATAAACAAATTCAAACCTGTCCCTAAGTTGCTTTGCTTTTTGGGGTTCAAACGTTTCGTAGAAAGCAGAAGGATTGTGTGTTTTAAAATTATCCATAACTAAAATGATCTTTTCCGCATCAGGATACATTTCGTTTGCTATGCGTTCCATAAATAGTGCCCAATCTTTTTTTGTTTTTGTTGCCGTTACCTCTACCATCCGTTTGCCTTTTAAGGGCTCATTAACCATAAAAATATTGACCACTCCATGCCTTACATATTCATAATCCTCCCTTTTTTCATATCCGGGCTGCATGGCTATTGAAGATTTTGATTCTTCGATTAATTGCTTTGGAGATTCATCCATGCATATTACCGGAAAATCCTTACTGTATGGCTTTTTGTAAATATCTAATACCCGTTCCATGTTACACACAAACTCACTGCTTTGTTGCGGTGGTATTACCCAACCTTTCACTCTCCAGGGCTTAAGTTCATTTTTTTTAAAATGTTCCCAACCGATACGTACGAGATACTTTCTACATAGTTCAGTTCTGCCATTTTATCCGCCAGTAATCGTAATGACCATTTAGCACGTCCCGGCGGTGGTTCACTACAGCACAACGATACTAATCTGGCTTCCACATCGCCATCTATTTTGATATCATATTGACGAGTAGTAGGCCTGCGTTCCAGTACATTTTCAAAACCTTCTTCTATGAACTTCTTTTTAACCCGGTCTATCGTGCGCATCCCAACTTTCAAAACTTTACTTATTTGCTCGTTGCTCACTTTATCGGAAAACTCTCCCTCATCACAGTTTAAAAGAATATACGCTGTCCGAAAAGTCTGGGAACTATGACTGCCCTTATTAATAATTGCATGCAGCTCATCCACTTCTGTCTTTGTTAGTTTAATTGTATAACGTATCATTAGCCTTTTTTACACAAAGATAA
>MEDT01000266.1 GCA_001724175.1 Cytophagaceae bacterium SCN 52-12
CGACGACGGCTTCGAGGTGGAGGTCGACGGCGACGTCATTGCCCAGGAACCCGGTGTAGTAGAGCTCGGCAGCGGAAAGATACTTATGTTCATCAGGACCGACAGCGGCTTTCAATACTATGCCACTTCCCCGGACCAGGGCAAAAGCTGGAGCAAATCCGAAAAATCACCTGTCATCTCGCCGCTTTCGCCCGCCAGCATCGTCCGGCTGCCCGGAAGCGATTCGCTGCTGATGATATGGAACAATAATGACCAGAAAGATGCCGCGCGAAAAGGGAAACGTACTCCCCTGACTGCTGCAACCTCTGAAGACAACGGGAAAACCTGGAAGAAGCTTTTTGATATAGAGACTGATCCGGATGGCTCTTTTTGCTATACCGGAATTCACTTTACCCGGGACAACGTGCTGCTCAACTATTTTGACTGGCATACCAGGGGTATCACCGTTACCAACATTCCTTTGAAAACACTTCGTTAGCATGATGATCCCCGATTTTATCCGACGCCTGTATTTCAGGGCGTTCCTGGCAGCGATTCCCTCCGTCATAATGCTTTCCGTTCATGCTATCCATGCGCAGCCCGGAACGGAAGGGCCCGCTGTTACCCTCCAGCTGACTCCCGGCCCTGATAATCCGCGGAACAGCGAAGGCGACTTTGTTGAGCTGAGAGACGGACGGATCTTATATATCTATTCCCGGTTCACCGGCAGCTCTTCCAGCGACTTCGGCAGCTCAGACCTTGCGGCCAGATGGTCTGAAGACGGCGGGAAAACCTGGACACCTGAAGACCGGATCGTCGTAAAAAATGAAGCTGCCACCAATGTCATGTCCGTTTCAATGTTACGGCTCAAAAGCGGGAAAATTGCCCTGTTCTATGCCCGCAAAAACTCCATTGCCGATTGCATCCCGATGATGAGGATCTCCGAAGATGAAGGCAGGACATGGAGCGGCCCCGTCGCATGCATCACAGACCACCCCGGCTATTATGTCCTGAACAATGCCCGGGTGATCCAGCTCCCTAACGGACGGCTGCTTGTCCCGGTTGCGCTTCACAACACGGAAGCCAAAGGCCTGACGCATGAAGAACTGGAGAAGAAGTTCAACAACTACGGCATCCTTTATTGCTACTATTCCGACGATGAAGGTAAAACGTGGAAGAGAAGCCGGAAAGTAGAGGTGCCTGAAAGCGTCATGGCCCAGGAGCCCGGGCTCATCGAGCTCCGGGACGGCTCTATCATGATGTATATCCGGACAGATGCCGGCATGCAGTATGCTTCCTATTCTTCCGACAAAGGTAAAACGTGGACCGCCGCGGCTCCATCCAACATTCCTTCGCCCCTTTCACCGGCTACCATTGTCCGTGACCCGGGGACGGGACACCTGATACTGATATGGAATAATTTTGGTGAAATGGGCCTGAAATACGGGAAACGAACTCCGTTCAATATAGCGGTTTCCGGGAACGAAGGGCTTAGCTGGCAAAACATCAAAACCATTCACAAAGACCCCGAAGGCTATTATTGCTATACAGCCGCCCGTTTCATAGGAAAAGGCAAACTCTTTCTGAGCTACTGCGCATCAAAGCGTTCGGAAGCCCTGACCATGACAAATCTTACCATCGTTGATACTAACTGGCTTTATGAAAAGTAGATTATTCCTCGCCTTTTCGTTATTACTGAGTCTTGTACTATCTGTCAATGCTCAGGACACAAGGGGAAAAACAGTGCTGCACCTGACTACCGATGCCAACAACCCCAGAAACTCCGAAGGCAGCTTTATCAGGTTGAAAAACGGCAGCATCCTCTATGTATATTCAAGGTTCGAAGGCTCGTCGAGCGACCATGCGCCCGCCCGCCTGATGGGGCGGTTTTCGGACGATAACGGCCGGACCTGGACTAAAACCGACAAGCTGATCATCGACCGGGAAGGCGATATGAACGTGATGTCCGTATCGTTGCTCCGCCTGAAAAACGGCAGCATCGCGCTGGTCTACGCGCGAAAGAATTCCCTCGACGACTGTATCCCCCAGATGAGGATCTCAAACGACGAGGGCAATACCTGGTCTGAGCCGAAAGCTGTCATCACCGATCAGGCCGGTTATTTTGTAGTGAATAACGACCGGGTCATCCAGCTTGCCGGCGGCCGTATCCTGGTCCCTGTTTCGCTGCATAAGACCAAAGCTACCGAATGGAGCAACAAGGGAACCCTCAGCTGCTACTATTCTGACGATAACGGAAGATCGTGGAAGAACGGGCAAATGGTCCCTACGCCCGATTCGATAGTTACCCAGGAGCCCGGGGTAGTCGAGCTGGCCGACGGGCGGGTCATGATGATCATCCGGGCCAGCGGCGGCCGTCAGTACCAGGCTTTTTCCTCCGACGGCGGGATCAGCTGGACCTACGCAGTGCCTTCCGGCCTCAGGTCGCCGATTTCGCCGGCTTCCGTCAGGCGCGTGCCCGGCGGCAAAGACCTGCTGGCTGTTACCAACAACAACGGCGAGTACGGCCCCGGATACCATAAGGCCAAACGCACGCCGCTCACGGTCTTCCTGTCGGGCGACGACGGGATGACGTGGCAGGCTATCGCCGACATCGAGAACAACCCGGACGAGACCTATGCCTACACGGCCATTCACTTCCAGGGTGAGCACGTCCTGTTTGCCTACTATGTCAAACCCGACGACGACCCGGGCTACAGCATCAAGATCAAACGCATGAGCCTGAAGGAGCTTTACGATACCCAAAAGAAGCTCCCGGTCCTGCTGGCCGCCAACAAGCATTCCAATACGCTGGCTTTCGTAGATCCCAAAGGCTTCAATGTGCTCGGGACCATCTCCACCGGGCCAAACCCGCATGAGATCATCGTTACGCCCGACCAGCGATTCGCTTACCTGTCCAACTATGCGCCGCCCGGCAATACGATTTCTGTCATAGATCTCCAAAACCGCAGGCACATCAAACAAATTTCCACCGGGGAGATCGGCAGGATCCACGGGACCGCTATGGCGCCTGACGGCAGGCACGCCTACTTTACCGCTGGGCAGACGGGGTATGTCGTGGAAGTGGATACCAGGACCAACGAGGTGGTGCGAAACATCCTGACACACGGCAGGATATCTCACATGGTCTATCTCTCTCCCGATGCGAAATACCTCCTGACCGCCAACATCGTATCTGAAAACATCTCGGTGATCGACCGCAAAACAGGCGCTCTTGTCAAGCAGATCCCCGCGGGGAAAGGTGTGGAGGGAATGGCTTTCACGCCCGACGGTCAAAAGCTCTGGGCGCTCAACCAGACGGGCGGCTCCATCACGATCATCGACGTAAAATCGTGGGAGCCGGAAGAGACTTTCGCCTGTGAAGGCATGCCGGTCCGGATCCGCTTTACGAAAGACGGCTCGCGGGCGCTGATCGCAAACTGGATCAAAGAAGGGAAGCTGACCGTAATGGATACCCGTAGCCGGAAGGAGATCAAACGCATACCCGTAGGGGACTATGCGATCGGGATCGAGCTTTCTCCCGACGAACGGTTTGCCTTCGTAGGCTGTGAAGATGCTGAAAAAGCGGAGGCGCTGAAGGACGGCTCCGAAAAAACAGATGCGCATAAAAACGTTTCCGACGGGATACACGTAGTCGATCTCGGCAAGCTTGAAGTGATCGACGTCATCAGGACCGGCCTCGGCCCCGACCCGATGATCATGTGGTACCCATAACCAGCTATAGCCCCGCAGGGGCGGCACATGCATAACCCTGGGTAAGCGTAGCGCAGCCCGGGGATCTAACCAGTAAGAACCATGAACACCTGCAAACACATCCTCTCCGCTCTCCTTCTTCTGATCAGCGTCTCGGTCTGCGTCAATGCCCAGAAGAACAAGTCTCAAACGCTGGCCCTGCAGCTCAACCCGGGGCCCGACAACCCGCGCAATAGCGAGGGGGACTTCATTACCCTTAAAGACGGGCGCATTCTCTTTATCTACAGCCATTACACGGGCACTTCTACCAGCGACCATGCGCCTGCCTACCTGGCAGGAAGATACTCGTCAGACGGCGGGAAAACATGGACCCCGGCAGATCGCCTCATCGTGGACCGCGAAGGGGACATGAACGTGATGTCCGTATCGCTGCTCAGGCTTCACGACGGCACGATAGGGCTCTGGTATCTCAAGAAAAACTCGGAAACCGATTGTAAGCCGCTCATGAGGATATCCAAAGACGAAGGTGAAACATGGAGCGCGCCCATCAGCTGCATCACCGATAAAAACGGGTACTTCGTATTGAACAATAACCGGGTGATCCAGCTTAAGAGCGGCCGCCTGCTGATGGCAGTAGCCCTGCACCGTGCAGAAGGAGGACAGTGGCGCCCTCAGGCTACGCTCTACAGCTACTTCTCCGACGACAACGGCAAAACCTGGAAATCGGGCGCCGCCGTGCCCAACAATACCGACATCATTACCCAGGAACCCGGCGTGATCGAGCTGAAAGACGGGCGGATCATGATGCTGATCAGGGCCAGCGGCGGAAAGCAGCAGCTGTCTTTCTCTTCCGACAAGGGTGAAAGCTGGAGCCACATCGGGGAAAGCAATATTTATTCGCCCATCTCGCCCGCCTCGATAGCGCGCATTCCCAAAACCGGGGACCTGCTGCTGGTATGGAATAACAACAAAAAAACCGAGGAAGGCTGGCACGGAGGAGTGAGAACACCATTGACTATCGCTGTTTCGAAAGACGAAGGCAAAACCTGGCAGCACATCAAAAATATCGAATCGGATCCTGACGGCTGGTATTGCTACATCGCCATTCACTTCACCAAAAAAGAGGTGCTGCTGAGCTACTGCGCCGGAAGCCAGTCGAAAAAGACCCATTTGTCAGTAACCAATATTACGCGCTTAGACCAAAAATGGCTGTATAAATGAGCAGGCAATTTCCTTTTCACAGGAGGTCCTTCCTGAAAGTGCTGGGAGCCGGGATACCCGCTGCTATGCTTCCGCTCGTTTCCGGTGCGGAAGAGTCAGCCGGCTCCGTTCTCAGCCAGGTGCCAGACCTCGGGCTGGTTAAAGAGCTCCTGAAAAAGAAGGAGCCGAACATCTGGCTTTTTACCGGCGACAGCATCACGCATGGCGCCAAGCATACCATGGGCCACCGCTCCTACCCCGAGATATTCGAGGAGAGAATGCGCTGGGAAATGGCCCGTACCCGCGACTGGGTCATCAACACCGGCATAAGCTCGCAGACGATCAGGCTGATCCTCGCAGATTTCGAATGGCGGGTCAGCAGGTTCGCTCCGTCGGTAGTCTCCGTCATGATCGGCACCAACGACTGCGCTAAAGAAGATATACCGGTGGAGGTATTCGAAAAAGAGCTCACTGTTTTTGTCCGTAAGGTCCGGGAGCTCAAGGCGATACCGATCCTGCATACGCCCAACCCTATCATTCTCGAAATGGCGGGTCCGCGGAAAACCCTTCCCGACTATATAACTGTTATCAGAAAAGTGGCAGAAGGGCAGCAAACGATACTGGTCGACAATTACGAATACTGGACCGACCGTCACAAGCGGTATTTAAACCATGTGTACAAACAGTGGCTGAACGACTACCTGCACCCGAACCAGACCGGGCATCAGCAGATCGCCCGCCTGATGTTCAGGACATTGGGAATTTTTGACCCGGAACAGCCGACCTGCGGCGGAGAATATTATGAAGCAGAACACTGAAATTATCAAAACGTTCGAACTGAGCGGTCTGCAGAAAGGGCCTCACGTGCTCCTGCTCTCCGGCGTCCACGGCGATGAGTACGAGCCTATAGCGGCCTGTCGGCGGCTGTACGGCGAGCTGGAAGGCCGGCTCCTGAAGGGCCGCGTTACCTTTGTTCCGCATTCCAACCCGACCGCCTATGAAAGCGGCTCCAGGTACGGCAGCGACGGGCTGGATATGGCCAGGATATGCCCGGGCAGCTCCGACGGCTCGCCGTCAGAAAGGGCCGCCGGGGAAATAAGCAGGCTTATCCGTACCGTTGACTACCTCGTCGACATGCACACCGGCGGTGTGATGTACGACATCTACCCGCTCGCCGGCTATATGCTGCACAGCGATCCGCAGATCCTGGAAAAGCAGCGCCGGATGGCCCTCGCTTACCGGCTGCCCGTGGTATGGGGCACAGATCCCCTCCCTGACGGCCGGACGCTTTCCGTTGCCAGGGACGCGGGTATCCCCGCTATTTACCTGGAGTACGGGGGCGGTACTGGTTTTAGGAAACACGTTGTGGACGCCTATGTTTCCGGGTTTCTCAACCTGCTCCGCTCTATGGAAATGATAGCGGGCGAATACATTGCCCCCGATCCTGAAAGCCTCTACCGTGTGGAAGATCCACGACCCGACAGCGGCTTTCTCCAGGGAAAGATGCCTTCCCCGGCCTCAGGGATTTTCATCCCGGAAATATCGCCCGGCGCCCGGGTCAGGAAAGGCGACGTATGGGGCAGGATCCTCGACCCCGAGACCGGAGAAGCCACGGAGGTCCTGGCCGACATCGACGGGCTTGCCTTCCTGATGCGCAGCCTCGTCAAAGTCAGCAGGAACGACGCCTTAGGCGGCATCCTGCCGATCACAGAGCCGGGCCTCGTTACCATCAGCGTCGACGGCTCCGTTACCGCGGAGCCCCGCAGGGGCGACACGTGCATAACCCCGGGTAAGCGCAGCGCAGCCCGGGGGCTTATGGAGGCCCCCTCTGTGACCACCGGCTCTCCGGGGAGCACAGGCACAGCCTCCGGGATCACAGGCGGAAGCCGCGCCGCTGCCCTCGTCACCGGCGCCGCCGGAGGCATCGGCAGCGCGACCGCGCGCCGACTGGGTGCAGCGGGATATGCCCTCCTCCTGGCCGATATCGACGAAGATAAGCTTACCAGCCTAGCTGAAGAACTGGCGAATGAAGGCATTGATGCCGTCTGTGCACGAAGCGATCTGTCTGATGAGGCTTCCTGGGAAGCGCTGATCCGGACTACGCTGGACATATACGGCCGCATAGATGTCCTGGTCAATAACGCCGCCTGGCGGGTTGCAGGCTCGCTACGGTCCACAACATCCGATTCCTGGGAAAAGACCCTGAAAATATGCCTTACCGCCCCGGTATTCCTGGCAAAAGCGGCTGCCCGGGCAATGGAGCAGCTGAATTCCGGCGGCGTCATCATCAACATTTCAAGTGTAATGGCCGAGCGCCCTTCCGGCCTCGCGCCGGCTTATATGGCCGCCAAGGGAGCGATCAACAACCTTACCCGGGAGCTGGCGGTAACCTACGGCCGGAGCGGGATCAGGGTAGTAGGAATTGCCCCGGGCTACATAGACACTGAATTGAGCAATGACTACGTAGATCCCGACGGCGAAAATATCAGCGCCCGGCTTATCTCGCAGCTTACCGATTTCATCCCGCTCGGAAGAGGCGGCCGGCCGGAAGAAATAGCCGACGTCATTGCCTGGGCCTGCTCTGACCAGGCTTCCTATGTAACGGGCACTACCCTGACCGTAGACGGCGGCTTCCAGCCCAACTTCAACCCGTATTCCGTTAAAAAACTGCAATATCCCGAAGAATTTTGAAAAACAACCCGACATACGGCATAACCGGAAGCGACCACGACCTGTTTGGCCTGGGCGAGGGCCATACGCCCCTGGTGAGGTCGAAGTTCATCGGTCCTTCCCTCGGTATTCCCCATCTTTATTTCAAGCTGGAAAACCTTAACCCTACCGGGTCGTACAAGGACAGGTTTGCCTCGGTGCTGGTACGCGAAATGATGGCCAGGGGACAAAAAACCTGTATGGCGACTTCGAGCGGCAATACCGGCGCGGCGCTTGCCGCCTATACCGCGGCAGCCGGGATCTCCTGCACCATCCTGGTCGTCGACGGGGCGCCGCTGCCCAAGCTCCGGCAAATGCAGCTCTATGGCGCCCGCCTGCTGATGATCCGTGATTTCGGGAAGTCGGCCGAAATTACCGAAAGCGTTTTTTCGGCTCTCAGTGAGCTGAGCTCCCACTATAAGCTGCCGCTGCCCATCAGCGCGTATAAATTCTGTCCGGAGGGTATGCGTGGAGTCGAAACCCTGGCACATGAAATCGTGGATTCGCTCGGCAGACCGGGTGAGATATTTGTACCTGCCGGCGGCGGCGGCCTTACGCTGGCCGTTGCAAAAGGGGTGCTTTCCCGGAACGGCGGCTGCAAGGTGCATTGCGTACAACCGGAAGGAAACGATACCATCGCCTCGTCGCTGCGCGCCGGGACGGCAGCGCGCCCGGTACTCCGCTCGACCACTTCGGTAAGCGGTCTTCAGGTTGCCAATGTACTCGACGGGCAGGAAGTGATCGAAGCCTGTACAAAATCAGGCGGGACCGGCTATGTGGTGACAGACGAAAACGTCTTCAGGTGGCACCGCGAGCTGGCGATGAAGGAGGGGATTTTCTCCGAACCTGCCGGGGCTGTGGCGCTCGCGGGCCTGGAAGAGGCGGTCAGGAGAGGAGAAACCGACCCCGGCAGCCGCTATGTCTGCCTGGTAACAGGAAGCGGGTTCAAGGACATGGCGACTGTCGAAAGCAGGTTTTCCCTGCCCGATATAAGCGCCGTCCCCGCCGAAGCAGCTATCGGCCATCTTAAAAATATTTTAATGAAATAGCCATGAGCAATCAGAAATCAGCTATCGGCTCGTTTGCACGCAAGTGGTACGCCACCGCGGCGGGGCCGCCCAGGCCGTCGATGAACCCTT
>MEDT01000267.1 GCA_001724175.1 Cytophagaceae bacterium SCN 52-12
GTTGACCGTACTTCTCGTGTTAAAATTCTTAGCCTGGTTTTCCGACCAGTTGGAAACTGGTCTTTGAACATCCACTGGATTCCTTTGAGAAGAAATAATATTCTCTATCTTCCGAAGTGAAAAACCGACCTCGCTCCCCTTGATTCTGACTTTTTTGCTATCCACAAAAGCAATCCCCCTGGCTTTAATGAGTTTATAACCCAATCGCTCCATTTTTGCTTTGAAGTCGTCATAGCTATTGACCGATTGAAGCGTTTGCCGTATGTCTTCTCTCAGCTTTTCTTTACGGATGTCATGCCTCGGCATTTTTCGCTGCCCGGCTGGTAAAAACTTACGCGGACTTAGCACCTCCGTCAATCCAAATTGTTTTTCCAGTCGTCGGCACAATTCAGCTATACGTTTGTAGCTCTGGCTATCGCTGGCTACCTTGCCGTCAAATCCGACCCTATTTGCAGCGATATGAATATGCTGCTCCCGGGTATCCTTATGTAATACACAGATGTATTGATGATCAGCAATACCGAACTCGGAAGCACATGCCCGCCCTATTTCAATCAATTGGTTCCGGGTCAGCTCGTCTCCGGGGGCCAGTCTCAGAGAAATATGAAACACAGGTTTTTTGATCCGCCGGTTCAGCATCCGGACTTCTCTAAACTGGCTGGCCAGCTCTGTTTTGTCGCCAAAGCATAGATTATATTCCAACACTTCAGCACGATTTTTATGCTGTACGTTGTCTCTCCGCGAAAGGGCTGATTTCTGTTCTTCCGTAAGCTCTCTTTTGTCCTCCAGGCAGTAGCTGATGCAATGGTAAAAGGAGGCTCCAGTTCGGATATCCCCTATCATCTCAGACTGCTTTTTATTAAATCGGTAAGCTCCTTCAACTCTCCTGATTGAGCTTGCAAGTTTGCTCTCTCGGATTCTTTCAGTTCCTCGGTACCGTTACGTTTTCGGGCGATCTGATTAAGGTTTGCACTAATGTGATTTAGCCTGGCTGTCAGCATCAGCACCTCTTTCGGTAGCACCCTAACACGCGTGTTAACTTTTCCGGAGAGCGCCATTTGCCGCAAATACTCCGAAACAGAAAGATTGACTGATTTGGCTTTTACCGAGATAGCTTTTTTCTCAAATAAACTGCATTTAAGGGCTAACACATGCTCTTTCCGTACTGCCTTTCTGGGCCTGCCTCCTTTTCTCTTGGTTATTTTTTCTTTCTGCTCCATACCTTCTGCACTGTTATTTTTGAATCCGCCGATAGGCGAATGAGAAAATCTAAGGAACCAAATCCCCCAGCAAGGGGATGAGGTTTTTGGGTTTTGGTGCAACCAAAACATAGCTGGCTACTCTCAAGACTTATAAAGTCCTTCTGATCCTGTGACGCCGTTTGACGGATGCATTTTGAGCCACCAACCAATCGTTAAGATCCTTCTTACCCTGGTAGAACTGCCTCTGGTCAGAATACCTCTCTTTATCCCATAGTAGGACTTTCCTAGTAGCTTCTTTTCCTGCGCTGTCATGATCGAGCATCAGGCCGACTCTTTGGTATTTTTCCATGAACGACCGGCTCCTTTCCAGAAAAGACAGAGAGTTGAGAATAAGATAGTCTGACGATCTTGTCAGTTGCTTGTTTGGAATTGAATGGTAAGAGAGGAAATCGAAGAAACCCTCAAACACAACCAATTCATTTCCCCCATCTCCTATTACTGTTTCTGCTTTAGGAGAGCTGCTCCCCTTGAAATTTTCGTTACGTAGTTCATAGCCACCCGCACGGTTCCGGAAGCCTACTACCGTATGCCGCTTACCGTGCAAAAGAAAATCAACCTCCTGGCAATAGTGCTTAGCTATTTCCAAAGGGATACACCTTTTAGCGAGATACTCCCTTATAACCAGATGAGCAATCGGGCGTGTATCCAGGATTAAGATCCGGTCTTGTCCTGAGCCTTTCTCTTCACTCGCTATTATGGGCGCTTCTCTCATACTATGGGGCTGGTGAAAAGAAAAAGACCGCCTGTTAGAGGAAAGCCACTGCAATAATTCCGGTATGGTACACTTATGATACAGAATTCCGAAGTCGACCAGAGTACCTCCTTTACCTATTGAATGGTCATACCAGATGTTTTTCCTCCGGTTTACCTTAAACGATGCCGTACGCTCCTGGTGGAAAGGAGACAAGTACCAATAATCCCCGTTATAGGTCTTTTCGGGGCTATACCCCAGAGAAGCCAGATACTCCACCATATCCATCCGGTTGACCTCTTTGCAAGTCAGTCTTTCCATACCTCACCTATCCAAGTTCACAAACTGATATACAAATAGCGATTGACTGACATGACAATTATCCGGCCATGCTGACCAACCGCTTTAAATCCATTAGAAAAAGGTTCGAGATTTGTACCTTACAGTCCGCCAGATAAAACAAAACAACCTGCTAAGGTATTGACACTTAGCAGGTTATTTTGTTTTACCCTCATTCTGCTATTACAGCTGGTAAATCTTAAAATTGCATCAAAATCCGTAATTCACTGCAATAGTGATAATTACAGGTTACTGTCTGTTCGAGTCCCGTTTATTCCTTCCTGCTCATCATTAATCTTGTTGCTCTTTTCATAAGATTCTTCTACTTTGATATTCTCAGAATTATTTTGGCAATCAATTACAAGAATCGCTATTTCTGTATCGCTGAAGGAAGCTGTCTACGTGACAAGGGCATAGATATTATCGGCGAGATCAAGCAGGATGGGGTGTATATCAATTATTCGGTTTGCCATTCAGCTTAAGTCGACAGAATCTGTAAAGAAACTAAGAGATGGGTCTATCCCTTATCCGGTGGAGATCAGTAACCTCAATTATTTGCTGAATTTTAGCCTGCCGCACCGCGGCGACACGAAGTAACACACATTTACGACACCTTCTTATCTCTTTCAATTGTGTAAGGAGCGACAGGCAAAACGAGACGGGGGACCGGTGAAAAGACTTTTCAGCTTTTCTGAAAGACTGCCCTTTCCTGCAGGCAAAGACGCAGCAGGCGGTCATTGTCCTTTTCATAAAACGAATCACTGACAGACCAGGTCACTACGGCAGTATATAGCTCCATAGCAGGGTCAAGCCTGAAGGCTTTCTCTCCTTTATAATTTTTCATCTGCATACTCCCGCTGTTGACTGTATTAAATCTCATTGACATTCTTTGTTTTAATTGAATGTTCGAATCTCAAACTCAACTGCGCGGTCGTTCTGCGCAGTTAAAACTTTTTTTTAGTCCTCCGGCTTTTCTTTAGGGTCGGCCATTCTGACAATCCGCGGCTGGAAGCTGGCAAGCACTTCTACCAGATCGGACTGGGCAGCCATCACCGCATGGATATCCTTGTATACCATTGGCGCTTCATCCAGCCCGGACCCGATCACCGTAATGCGGTTTTCCTTCAGGTTCCTGTCTACCTCCGCCTTGTCGATAGTCTTAAGGGCAGCGCTCCTGCTCATCAACCGTCCGGCGCCGTGAGAGGCCGAATGCAGCGACTCCCCATTACCTTTTCCACGCACAATAAACCCGGGGGTGCTCATGGAGCCGGGAATGATCCCGAGCATATCCGCTCCCGCCGGAGTTGCTCCCTTGCGGTGTACCATCACGTCGGTCCCGTCGGCAAGTTTTTCCTTCCAGGCGAAGTTGTGGTGGTTCTCGATGCGTCTCACCGGCGATACACCGAGTCCTTTGGCGATCTTGTTGTGGATCTCATGATGGTTAGCCGAGGCATAGTCACCGGCCAGGTTCATCGCGATCCAGTACTCCTGTCCCTCATCGGTATGAAGGTCCAGCCAGGCAAGGTGACGTGCTTCTTTGGGAAGCAGGGTCTTCTGCATCGCAATGGCCGAATAGGTGTTGGCAATATTCCCGCCGAATCCCCTTGAACCGGAATGGGATAGCAAGGCCAGGTATTTACCGGCAGGGATACCGTCCAGCGCATTTTCCGTAATCGTCAGCTCACCCCATTCCACGAAATGGTTGCCCGTTCCCGAGGTACCCAGCTGCGCATAAGCTTTATCCTTCAGCGCTTTTACGGTCTTGATTTCGTTCCACTCCGGGCGGTCGAACAGCGTTGTATCCAGGTGCACGTTCGTTTTGGCCCCCATCCCGAAGTGTGTATGTTCCATCAGCAGTTTTTCCAGTCTTGACTTTTCCTGCTCGACCGATGCTGCCGGCAGATCGAAGATGCTCAGGCACATGCGACAGGCGATATCCACCCCTACCGCGTAGGGGATAATGGTATCCGGCTGCGTCGCCAGTACTCCACCTATCGGCAGACCATAGCCCTGGTGCGCATCAGGCATCAGCGCGCCTGCCACAGCGATGGGCAACTGGATAGCCGTACGCATCTGCGCCAAGGCGCCTACTTCTATATGTTCCGGGCCGAAGACCGGGAAAGTCATGATTTCCTCCTTTAACTGTTGCACGCTCCGGGCCAGTTTGATGAACTGGCCTTTCCCGCGCAGCTCGATAACCCGTTCTGCAATATTTTTGAATTTACCGTTCCGCTTCAACGCATAGGGTTCCGGGTGCTCGATCAAGGCTTCAAGGTTGGCCATAATGGTGGCTTTGTCCATCACCTCGTGCTTCAACAGGCCGTTGGCCACCCGGCTGAACGCTACCAGCAAGTCCAGGTCGCTGATTCCCAAAGCGCCTAATTCTCCATTGCTGATTTTTTCTCTTTCCATGACAGGTATTTTTTGTTTTGATGCTACAAACCAAACCTCTAACTACGCAGTCTTTTTGCGCAGTTGAATTTATTTCCCTACTTTTCCAAAAAAAGTTGCGATGCCAGTCAATCGAAACGCCCTCATACGCTACCGTACCATTGACCAATGTCTTCAGAACCGGTTCCGGAAATGGACCCTCGACGACCTCATAGAAGCCTGCTCGGCTGCCTTGTATGAGTTTGAAGGGATCGACAAGGGCGTGAGCAGGCGGACTGTCCAGGCCGATATAGAAATGATGCGCAGCGACAAGCTGGGCTATGAGGCGCCTATTGTGGTGGTTGACAAGAAATATTACACCTACCAGGACAAAAATTACAGCATTGCCCATATCCCGCTGAGCCATCAGGATTTGAAGGTACTGACCGAAGTATCAGGCTTGTTGCAGCAATTCAAGGGCTTCAGCCATTCGGCCGACCTGACCGAGATGGTCAGCAGGCTGGAGGACAAGATACATGCCCGTAAAACACATTCTGCCCCGGTCATCGATTTTGAAACGAACGATCACCTTCGGGGCCTGGAGTATATTGAGGGGATCCGGAAAGCGATCGTTGCCCGGACGACGCTTTATCTTACCTATCAATCGTTCAAAGCCCGGCAGGCCAGTTCATTCCACTTCAGTCCGTACCTATTGAAGGAGTACCGGAACCGGTGGTTCATGCTTGGCCTGTCGCACCAGCGGCATGCGCCTTTACTCACCCTGGCCCTGGACCGGATACAGGATTTTCGGAAAGATACCGGAGAACCTTATCGGGAGAATACCCAAATCGACCTTTCCACCTATTATTCGGATGTGATCGGTGTGACCAAAACTCCCGGGCAGCGTGACTGCGAAGTAATATTCAGGATGGATCATGAAAATGCCCCTTACCTGATCACCAAGCCGCTTCATCCTACGCAGAAAGTTTTGAACGAAGACGCCGAAGGGAAAATTTTCAGTATTAAGGTCGTCCTGAACTTTGAGTTGGAAAGAGAGATACTTGGTTTTGGTCCAAGAATACAGGTTTTAGGACCTAGGATTCTTCGCAAACGGATCAGGGAGCAATTGAAGGAGGCGTGGGAGAAGTATGAGTAGTCTGATCGTTATTTGATAATAAAGGCAGAATCTCCCGAAAGATAGGCTACAAAGGAGCGTACATAACGTATGAGCATGTCTCCTAATAGGGCTCCAAGTTATCATGAGCTATAGAAAGCCTTTCTATAACTCATAATTTGTCGTAATATTGAGGCATAGAAAATCAGCCTATAACTCATGAAGTGGATTTGGGAACAGGAAGACTGGCCGCAATTCAAATACGATGCGACAAAATTTGACAGCCTTGAACGGGAGTTCCATAGAAATGCGGGGCTGATCATCGGGGCATTGTCAGGTGCTTCCTCAGACGATGTCAATGAATTACGGGTGGCGCTGCTTAGTAATGAAGCGATAGATACCTCAAAAATCGAAGGCGAGGTATTAGACCGGGATTCTATTCAATCGTCTATCCGCAAACACCTGGGGTTGCAAACCGATAACAGGCGGGCGGGGCCGAAGGAAGCAGGTGTTTCTCAAATGATGGTCGACCTTTATACCAACCACCGGGAGCCGCTTGCTGAAGAACGTCTTTTCTCATGGCATAAAATGATCATGAATGGACGCGTCGACCTGGAAGTTACGGGCGGCTACCGTACCCATGCCGACCCGATGCAGATCGTGTCAGGCAGGCTGGATATGCCTAAAGTATTTTACGAAGCTCCGCCCTCTTCCCGCGTTCCGGAGGAAATGAAAAAATACATAGAATGGTTCAACCAGGCTACTGAACACGGGCTTCCTACTGTTGTTCATGCCGGTATTGCACATCTGTATTTTGAGTTGATACACCCCTTTGAAGACGGGAATGGACGAATAGGCCGTGCAATTGCTGAAAAAGCGCTGGCAATAGGTGCCCGTCAACCGCTTATAACCTCTCTGTCAAGTAGTTTGGAGCAAGATAAAAAGGCGTACTACCAGGCATTGGAGCAAGCCGATACTTCCATCGATATTACCGCGTGGCTCATCTATTTTTCCGGGAAAGTACTTGAAGCGCAGGCACATGTTCAGCAGATGGTGAGCTTCATTATAGATAAAGCGCGCTTCTTTGAGAAATACGGTAAAATATTGAATGAAAGGCAAATGAAGGTGGCCTTGCGTATGTTCAAAGAGGGGTTGAACGGGTTCAAAGGAGGATTGAGCGCGGAAAACTATATTCGCATCGCAAAAACCTCCAGAGCAACCGCCACAAGGGATCTTTCAGAGATGGTCGAAACAAGCGCATTAAGAAAGGTCGGGAAGCTAAGGCATACACGATATTACCTTGCGCTTTCAAGTGATGACTATAATGATCTTCTGGAATCCTGACCCAATACTTGCTGACGTTCCTCTGAAGAGATTGACGCATAAACACCCATCCCATCGAAGAAACTAACACATCGCGGAAGGTGGTTAGAAGAGGCAGAGGAATTTTCTACCGTCTCAAATTAATATCAAGCATAGTTTTCAAATCAACTAAGGAGCCTCCCGGATTTTTTATCGGAGTAAGAAGTACAGGTCGGGACTGCTTCGACGGCCGGAAAACAATTTTGACGGTGTGTATCTCCGAAAATACGGGATTGCGTATTATCAGCCTGCGGCCGGTCAACTGTCGGATCAGGGGGGTATTGATCCAATTTCATGTGTTTTTGGGGATTGTATTCTTAGGTTGGGATGCAAACGGTCCGCCGTCGCGGTTCCGCTGCTGCTTTACAGCGAAACTGACCAGCAGGATCAATACCGGCACTTCGATCAACGGGCCGACGACAGCGGCAAAGGCCGCTCCGGAATGGATGCCGAATACTGCGATGGCCACCGCAATACCCAACTCAAAATTGTTCCCTGCGGCCGTAAACGCCAGGGATGTAGATTTACCGTAGTCGGCTCCGGCCCGCTTCGACAAATAGAAGGCCGAAAAAAACATGATCACAAAATAGATCGAAAGCGGAATGGCGATGCGCACCACATCCAGCGGGATCGAAACGATCAACTGTCCTTTCAGGCTGAACATGACCACGATAGTGAACAGCAAGGCCACCAGCGTAATCGGGCTGATCGCGGGCAAAAATTTCTGTTCGTACCACTGGCGGCTAAATAGCCGCGTCAGGATCACCCGTGACAAAAGACCGGCCAAAAACGGAACCCCCAAATAGATAAAGACGCTTTGGGCCACTTCGCTAATCGTGATATTGACCGCATAGCCCTGCAGCCCAAAAAGCGGCAGCAGGACGGTAATAAACACCCAGGCATACAGCGAATAAAACAGCACTTGAAAGATGCTGTTAAACGCAACCAGGCCCGCCGCATAGAGCCGATCCCCGCCCGCCAGGTCATTCCAAACGATCACCATTGCGATACAGCGGGCAATCCCGATCAGGAGTAATCCGGTCATGTATTCGGGCTTATCCGGCAGGAAAATCACGGCAAGCCCGAACATCAGCAGTGGCCCGATGATCCAGTTCAGCAGAAGCGACAACGTCAGTATTTTCGTGTTCGCAAACACCTTCGGCAATTCTTCATATTTCACCTTCGCCAATGGCGGGTACATCATCAACACTAAGCCGATGGCGAGCGGTACGTTGGTGGTGCCGGAATTAAACTGGTTGATGAATGCCTCAGACTGCGGGAAGAAATATCCAATCCCCACGCCGATCAGCATGGCAAGGAAAATCCACACGGTCAGGAACCGATCCAAAAACG
>MEDT01000268.1 GCA_001724175.1 Cytophagaceae bacterium SCN 52-12
CGGAATGATGGTTGCGGCCGGTCAGGAGCGCCGCCCTGGTAGGCGCGCAAATCCCGATCGTATGAAAATTTGTATAGCGGAGTCCCTGCCCGGCCAGAGAGTCCAGCACCGGCGTCCTGATGAGCCCCCCGAAACTTGATATGGCTCCAAAACCAACGTCATCAAGCAAGATCCAGACGATATTCGGAGCGCCTTCGGGAGCTTTTGGCTGAACCGGACTGTGTTGCGAATATCCCGGCAGACCGGCGAATATCCCGGCAACGATTACTGATAGCTTTATACGTTTCATTCCCATCCCGGATTTTGTGTTAATAATGGATTATTGTCCAATTCCGACTGGGGAATCGGGTAGAGATAATTCTTTTCAGTTGTGTTTGTTTTTCCCGCTTCATGCAGGTTCCGCACGAGAGTTCCCTTACCCGAAGCATCTTTCTGGCGGATCAGGTCAAACCATCTCGAGTATTCAAAGCATAGCTCCAGCCGGCGGTCAAGGTAAACGGCTTCGCGGAACTCGTCTTTGCTTAGCCCGGGCTCGAGATCGGGAAGCCCGGCCCGCTTGCGGACTATGTTAATAGATTTGTAGGCCTTTGCAGTCGGACCATTCAGCTCGTTCTCTGCTTCGGCATGGATCAGCAACACATCCGAATAGCGGATAATATGAACATTGGCGGCCGATTGCGCCGGCGTGCTAAGCACATCGGGGTCCCACAATTTATTCCAGAACACGACCGAATCTCCCGGGACCGGCGGGTTGGTAAATGCGATCCCATACTTCCGGCCATTTGACGGACTGGTAAAATGGCGTACGAAAGTCACGTCGCGGCGCTTATCTCCCTGAGCATACAGCTTATAAATACTGAAATAGGGGTCATCACCTTTTTTATAGTAACGCACCATGTGCGCATAGTTGCCCGGCAGGCCGGGAACACCCGACATGATCGTTCTGGAGCTCTCGCTGTTGCCCTGCGACATCGAATTGGATTTGAATTGCGCGGAAAGGATATATTCACTGTTATTTTTATAGGCAGGCAGGAACACTCTCGAATAATCTTCCTGCAGGGCGTAGCCGTACATACCTTTGCCGCCGTCGGCAGGCGAGATTACCTCCTCGGCAATCCTGACCGCTTCCACATAGTTAGCATGCAGGTTCAGGGGCAGCGACGCCTTGGTAAGATAAACCTTTGCCAGGAGCGCCCTGGCGGCGCCTGCGGTAACACGGCCTACGTCAGGAGAAGAATAGGATGCAGGCAAAACTGCAGCCGCTTCTGTGAGATCTTTCTCTATCTGGGCGTATACTTCGGTTGATGGAGTCCGCGCAACAGCATAATCTGCAGCATTTACAAATTTCTGGTATTCGGTTATCAAAGGAACATCGCCATAAAGACGTACCAGGTTGAAGTAGAACAGCGCCCGCAAAGCCTTCGCTTCTCCAAGCAATCTTGCCTTCAATGTCTCGTCAAAATCTATTTCCGGGATTTTTTCCAGCGCAACGTTGGCACGTTTCACCGCCGAATAGTGCTGCTGCCAGATTTCAAAAACACGGAGATTAGTCGAGGCATGGGCCAGCACAGACAGCGACCGGACATCAGGGTTCGTAGCACCCGGACCCGGATCCTCATCGTCTCCGGCCATGTTCATCCCGGTATTAAACAATACGTTGTAGGGAGTTTGGCCCGGTTGCGCATTGAGGAAAAAGAAAACCGCGTTGACCGCATTGATCGCGTCCTCACGTGTTTTGTAGTATTGGTCTTCTGAAATGAAGGATGCCGGCTCTTCCCGGAGAAAATCTTCGCACGATGTCAGCGTCAGCGCCGCAAGAGCCCATATGAGCGGTTTGATATATGTTTTCATTGGAATAGAATTTAAGCTTTCAGCTATCAGCTATCAGCGCTTATTCACCGGACGGACCGGATGGCCCGCTGATTTCTGACTGCTGATTTCCGACAGCTGATTTAAAAAGAGAAGCTGAGACCGGCCTGCCACGATTTGGCGTTGGGATAAACGCTGTTATCGATCCCCTTGCTGATCAGGCTCTGTTCGTTACGGCTTACTTCGGGGTCAAAACCGGTGTATTTCGTCCAGGTAGCTGCATTCTGGGCCTGCATATAGAAACGCAGGTTAGTCAGGCCCAGCCTTTTCAGCACCAGCGGCGGTATATTATAACCAAGTGAAATGTTTTTCAGCCGGACATAGCTTGCGTCTTCAATAAAGCGATCAGAAATGGTAATGGCCGGATCAAGATAGGCGGCCTTTACATCGGTATCCGTATTGGCAGGCGTCCAGCGGTTCAATACTACGTCTGAAGCATTGGTGTACCCTGTGCCCAATTCCAGCTGGGCACGGTTAGTGTTGTAAAGCTTCGCCCCGTATGCGCCCTGGAAGAAAACGGTCAGATCGAATCCTTTGTAAGAGAAGGTATTGGTTAGCCCTAAATTAACACCCGGCTGGTTAGCGATCAGGATACGGTCGTCTGCCTGTGTAATCTGCCCGTCACCATTGATATCCCTGTACTTTTGCCCGCCGGGATTTTTATTCTGCTGCGGGGTCAGGGCTTCGTCTCCCTGCTGGATAATTCCATCGGTCTGATAAACGATAAACGATCCTACCGGGTACCCGACCTTCAGAATGGAGGGCTGCGAAATAACAGGAATGATGTTGTCTACGTCATCTCCCAGGCTGAGTATCCTGTTGGTGTTCTGGCCGAAGATAAAAATAGTATTCCATTTGAACTGATCCACAAGGTTCCTGGAATTGATATACAGCTCATAGCCTTCGTTTGATACCGCACCCAGGTTTTGGTAAATGGAAGCGGTCTGTCCCCCCGTCAAAACTGCCAACCCGGAGGTACCCGGCACAATCCGGTCAAGCAAAAGGTCCGTGGTTCTTTTGTAATAGTAATCCGCTGTTACGCTTATCCGGTTGTTGAAAAAGGCCGCATCGATCCCAAAATCAAGCTGGAATGTCTTTTCCCAACTGAGGGCGGTATTCGGTATGGTCGTCGGCGCATAACCGGACACGGTCGTATTGGAAAAATTGTAGCGGAAGTAGCCCAGCTTTGAAAGCGAGCTGTAAGCGGGAATGCTCTGGTTACCTGTAGATCCTGCACTCAGCCTGAGCTTGAACTGGTTGATCTTGCGGAAGTTTTCGATAAAGAATTTCTCGCTGCTCAGGTTCCAGCCGATCGCCGCCGATGGAAAATAGCCCCATTTATTGCCTGCCCCGAATTTTGAAGACCCGTCAGCGCGAAGCGTCGCCGTAAACAGGTAGCGGTCATCGTAAACATAGTTCACGCGTCCGAGCCAGGAAGCCAGCGACCAGCTTTCTTCTGACGAAGCAGGGATCTGATTGGTTATACCCAGGCCGAGGTTATTGTAGGTAAAAGCGTCGCTTGCAAAACCTGAAGCAGCTGCCACAGCGCCTTCTGTTTTTGACTCCTGCGCCGTAAACCCGCCAACAAAATTGAGCCGGGATTTACCGAATTCCTTGTCGTAGGCAATTGTATTCTCATTCAACCAGTTAGAGGTAAACCGGGTGCCTACGTAGGCAAGCCCCTGGACGGCCAATCCCTCGTAGGTACTGCTCGGCAGGTACCTGTTCTGCTTGTTGTCTATCATATCGGTACCCAGCAATATTCTTGCCTTCAAGCCCGGAATAATGGTATAATCCAGCGACGTGCTTGCAAGGACCCGGTTAATATTGGTGTTGTTTATCTGGTTAAACAGGGAGTTGATCGGATTTGCCAGACTTGATTCGAACGGGCTCACCACTACGTAGCTCCCGTCTTCCTGGTAAACAGGTAAGGCGGGAGGCGTTAGTAAAAGGTTTTGAACGATATTTTCCGGAGCTACTTTCGCTTTCGAATTGCTCGCCGTTATATTGGCGCCCAATATAAGGTTAGAACGTAGTTCGTGTTCCAGGTTCAGGCGTCCTGAAATACGTTTGAAGTCCGTATTCCGCAGTATGCCGTCCTGCTTGAAATAGTTACCGGAAAATGCAATCCTGGTTTTTTCAGTTCCTCCCAGAAATGACAGGCTGTGATTCTGAATGGCTGCGCTCGTAAAAGCTGCATCCTGCCAGTCTGTTCCTGCGCCAACGGTATCAAGCGAATAGCCGACTGTCGTGGGATATGAAACCGGGCGACCTGTATTGACAGCCGCATCTTTGCGTAATTGCCACCATTCTGCGGCATTCAGCAGCGGAATCGCCCTGATCACGCTCTGCGCTCCGTAATAGCCGTCGTACGTTATGGTCGATTTGTTTTTTGTTCCCGATTTTGTCGTGATGATCACCACCCCGTTAGCCCCCCTTGAACCGTAAATAGCAGTCGCAGACGCATCTTTCAATACTTCAATGGACTCTATATCAGCCGTATTGATAGTTGACAGCGGATTGATTTTCGGGCCGTTGGTAACACCCGCGTCATTTACGCCGTAGTCGTTATTGATCGGGAACCCGTCAATGACATACAGTGGATCCGAGCCGGCATTGATAGAATTGTTGCCCCTGACCTGGACGCTGACGCCTCCGCCGGGCTGACCGGAAGTCTGCGTAACAACCACCCCGGGGATGGTGCCCTGCAATAAGCGCTCAACCGATGCGACCGGCTGCGAACGCAGCTCCAGAGGAACCGACGCAACCGAACCGGTGATGTCAGACCTGCGCTGCTGGCCATATCCCACCACGACCAGCTCGCTTAGATTGTTGGCGCTTTGCAGCACGATATCCAGAGCTCCGACGGGCAGCTTCGTCAATACTACCTCCTCGGACCTGAGGCCCACGAAGGAAAATGTCAGTGTAACCGGGAATTCCTTTATTGCTATTTCGTACCTGCCGTCCAGGTCGGTAACAGAAAATATATTGGCTTTCTGACTGACAATATTCGCGCCGGGCAGGAGCTCTCCCGAGGCGTCCCGTACGCTTCCGCTTAGCTTTTGCTGCGCATAGGCGCGGCCGCTGATACCCGCCAGAAGAACTATGGCGAAGTACCAAACTTGTTTGATTTTCATTTTTTGGGCAGAATTTAATCCCTGGAATAAATATTTTTATCCCATAGATCTAATAGAATTATAACACGAAAAAAGCTTTTACTCAAGAACTTTCGCGATCAGCTCGTCCTGTGAAACCAGGCCGCTCTTTATCCAGACGACCTTCCCGTCTTTATAAAGCAGCAGCGTCGGCAGACCTTTTACCTGCAGGTCCTTTGTAAGCTTCTTGTTTTCATAGGCTTCGATCTTTACCACTTTCACCTTTCCCGAAACCTCTTTTTCGAAACTTTCCAACACAGGATCGAGCCTTTTACAGCCGGGACAATAGCGGGAAGTGACATCCACTAGTACCCATTCATCTTTTGCCACAAGCTTTTGGTACTCATCGATGGTCAATCCCTCTCCTACCGTAGATACGACGGGCCTCCCTTCCCCGATCCACCTGCTGAGACCGCCCGGGATCTCGTATACCCGGGTGAACCCCTTTTGCTCCAATTGGGTTGCCAGGCGCCCGCTGCGCCCATTTCCTATTGAATAGACAAATACAGGCAGGTTTTTGTCCAGCGTAGCGGCCACTTTCTCAAAGCGCTCCTCCGTATCTACATTGACAGCACCTTTGACATAATTCTGTTCGTATTCCTCAGCCGATCGGGCATCCAGCACCTGCGGCTGATCTCCGGCCTCGTCAAATACCTCCGTAAATTTGTCGAAAGGCAAAAGCGGTCGTCTTCCTGATCTTTCAGCAGACTGCGCAAAGCCTGCAACAGCTGCGAACCAGCTCAAAATGAATAATAAAAATCGGGGTTTCATACTTATCGGTTTTAACGTGTTAGTACTAAATAATATTTAATCTACAGAACTTATAGACAAATAAATGAACTACCAGACTCATATTCAATGAAAACCATCAGTAATCGGAAACCGTACCATACGGGCCAGATTAATCCAAAAAAAGTACCATTTTCAACTGAATAGCAGGCGATTCATTGGATAGCCGGAACGCTACTTGTTTCTCATGAGATTCGACACTTTTACCGGCTGATAAACAAAAGGAACTTCCTCGACCACTACACTTGTTTTGTCGAGCCCGAATGCATGCTCGTCGTTTTGCGCCCACCGCTTTAAAAAGAAGTAGGAGTTTAGAACGAAACCCTCATGGAAAGTAAATTCATTTTCGATGGAAAGGTATTTTTCAATCACCACGAACCGATAGTCCAGGCTGGGATTGTATTTTGTAGACCCGTTGTGCTTTAAGTGGAGATTGAGCTCTTTCCTGGCAATCAGGTCTTCGATGATCTGGCGAAAATAGAGCTCCGTACGCGGCTGGATCCTGAAGCCGATGTTGACGACGATTTTAATAATCTTATCGTCCACCAGTTCGGATACGTCATAATTGAGCGTGTAGGGATGGTTGGTCCGGTTAATGTGAAAAAACCAATATACATCCGCTCTCTTGGGTTTCTTCGCAAAGATCGAATCTATGGTGATTTCTTCGATCTGGTCTCTCCTGTCGGCTTTGGTCAGGTAGATCAGGTGCGTGGCTGTTTTTGGAATATTCTCATCATTGCTCAGCTCAACAATTCTGTTTGCGTATTTGCCCAGGTGAAGAAATTTGGTATACCTGTTATTGATCTTCCGCCCGTAATAAGAAGAATACATCACCATCAGAAATGCCATGCCAACCATCACGGTGATGTATCCGCCCTCCTGAAACTTTACAATATTGGCTACGAAAAAAGAAAGCTCTATCAAGGCAAAGACCAGCAGCATTCCCATTACAAAAAGACGGTTCCACCTTAATTTGTAGCGCAGGAAAAAGGCAAGCAAAAATGTAGTCATCATCATGGCTATTGTAATCGCAAGCCCATAAGCGGCCTCCATTTTCGCCGAATCCCTGAAATAGAGAATGACCATCACGCATCCGATCCACAGGATCACGTTCACACTGGGAATATAGATCTGTCCCTTGGTTTCCGTAGGCTGCTTGACGGCCACCCGCTGCCAGAAGTTAAGGTTAATGGCTTCGTTCACCAGCGTAAAGGAGCCGCTTATCAACGCCTGCGAGGCGATGATGGCGGCGAATGCGGCGATCAGTACTCCCGGGATCAGGAACCATCCGGGCATGATCTCAAAAAAAGGATTCCTGCCTTCCAGGAAATGACCGTCTTGATGGAGCAACCATGCCGCCTGTCCGAGGTAGTTGGCAACCAGGCAGGTTTTGACACAAATCCAGGTGATCCGGATGTTTTTCCTCCCGCAATGACCAAGGTCGGAATACAGGGCTTCC
>MEDT01000269.1 GCA_001724175.1 Cytophagaceae bacterium SCN 52-12
CCATCGCCGTAATGATCATGATGCCGAAAAGCCCGTTAAAGTACTTTTTCATACCATACAAATCCTTTTGTCTGTAAAGAACGAAGTAAACCGGCTTTTTTGCTAAAAAAGCCGTTAAAATTTTCAGGACTGCCCGGGCGACCTCAACGGCGGTCAGCGATTATTCATCAGTCCGCAAAAGGAAGCTCTACCAAATCCGACAAAAAAGAAAAATTCCGGATTGACGCCCTGTCGGGACCGCTGCCGAATAACCCGCGATAGTGCTTCAGGGCAAAAGATCCGGCCGTATCATCCTCTGTTTGAGACAGCTGAAAAATATTCCTGAAAATTTGGTTCAGGGTCGGGTTAAAAGCGCTCCAGACCGGGTAGCCCCCGTCAGCCATCGATATGGTGAGCCCGTACGGAGGATAACCTGCGAACTGCCTCCCGGTCTGGTTCGCATACGCTACCCTGTACCAACCGTTATCGCCGCTCCAGAAATTGGAAAACAGCGGGTACTTCATATCCCCGTTCCATATTTTTTCGACCACCTGGTTTGCAAAGGCCTTACGAAGCGCTGCCGGATCAAAAGCAGGATTGTCATAGCCCCAAATCGCTTTTATGTTGTCCCGGTTTCTTACGAAAGTTTCAAGGGCAGGCACCAGTCTTCTGGAGTGGCTGATATCCCAGCCCGCATCCTGTGCGATATAGGCGCTGTCCCATTTCACCTGTACTTTCATTTCCGGTTTCCCGCCGCTGCCGTTTTCCCAACCGACCGGGCTTAAGCTGCCTGAATAGCCGGCATACCTGTTATCAAAATAGTATTTCCAGAATCCTTTGTCCAGATCAGCCCTTACCCCATTGGCAGAAGGAGAAAGGACGGTCCTGGCCAGGAACAGGTCAAATGTTTTCCGTATGCCTTCCTTTTTCTGCTGCAGATCTTCAAAAGCCTTTTTCCCGTCCTCGCCCGACGGCTGTATCCCGAACCTGTGTAATTCCGACATATCCGAAAGAACCGTCAGGTACCAGAGGTCTCTATCTGAAAAAAAATTACGTGAGCTTCCGTCCTTAATATCGGCAGGAACCGTATGCAGCCTCCTGTCGACGGATGCAAAATAACCTGCTGTAAGCCAGCGGTTCAGCTGAACAGACATGGTATTGAAAGCCCCGGACACAAAGGCTTTCTGTACCGCTGTCTGCTGATGCGGAGGAATATTTTCGGATATGCTGGTGGCAAGCGCTCCCAGCAGGCCCAGGAACTGCACGCTGCAAAGCGGCACTTCCTTCCCTATGAAACCGTAGGCTGTACATATGTTCCCCCCGGTGCAGATCCAGCCCGTGCTGCTATCGGCATCCGAAACAGGCTTCAATACGGAAAAAACGGGGGTCAGTAAATCTGCAAGCTCTGCTATTTGCGGGGTATCCCTGCATCTCCGGGTCATTTCTACAAACGACTGCAATCCCCCGATCTGAACATCATACAAAACATAAACGTCGCCGTCACGAAACAACCTTCTCTCAATTTCCGAAGCAAAATGATCGCGATAGCGGGTGTTCCATAAATGGATGACCCGGTCATGAATTTCTCCTTTTTTCGAAAAGTCCGGCTGATGCTGCGATGAAACAGGCAGGCTAAATATGAGCAAAAACGCTATAAGAGCCGATTTCCTGATTATTTCAGCCTGTATTTTAACGATGTGCTTCATTTTCTTAATAACAAGCATAAAAATAATTAAAATTACAGCCATAACTAACAGCAACCAAGGCTATTCTACAATCAGAATGAGTGACCCGGCGCAACTGCTACCAGAATTGACCTTTCACACTTCGAGAAGCGGTGGGAAAGGAGGACAAAATGTGAATAAAGTGGAAAGCAAGGTGGAGCTGCGGTTTGACATACAGGGCTCCGGTATCCTGTCAGAAGAGGAGAAATCGCGATTGCAGGAGAAGCTGCATAACCGGGTCAGCCAGGAAGGCATCCTGATCCTATACCATCAAACCGAGCGCTCACAGCTGGCAAACAAGGAGCTGGTCACCGAGAAATTCTGCCGGCTGGTACGGGGCGCCCTGGCGAAAGAAGCGCCCCGCAAAGCGACCAGGCCGACGCTCGCCTCGATCCTGGAAAAACGGCAATCCAAGACAAAACGGTCAGCCCTGAAAGCCAGCCGCCGCAAACCCGGTTTCGACTAACGTCCTGCCTTGCCCGCGGAAAATGTGCAGCCGGCTATCGTTGCACCCCGGAAGACAGGCCTTGTATCTCCTTTCCCGTCAATGCCCTGTTGTAAAAACGTACTTCCCGCAGCTTCCCGTTGAAGTAATCATTGGGTCCAAATCCTATTCTGAGCGGCGTATCCGTGCTCAGGTCGAATTTCATGGATGCCGGAACCGGCCTTTCCGCCGCAAGGGCGCCGTTGACATAGAGCCTGAGGGCGGTTTCGGTCTTGACGGCCGCTACATGCTGCCAGCCCGCAGGCAGGCTTTCGGGCGCAGAGACGGATTTCCCCGATTCGTAAGAAAAGATCTTTCCCGAAGGCAGCGTGCTGCAGAATACCCGGCCGTCGTGCTCGGACATCGTCCACGCCCGGCGGTATTTCACATCCGGCGTCCGATCCAGCTGGTCCATGCGTGTCCAGAGTGTATCTCCTTCGTAGGCATAGACCTCGGCCAGGGGAAGGGTTCCTCCCAGCATCCGGCCATTATAGGTCATCATGGCCATTACTTCCAGCTCGTTGCCCAAACGTCCCACGTCCGTCCATTTATTGATACCGTCGAACCGGAATACCCTGCCGCTGGGCCAGGTTGCCGAATAGAGGTTGCCCTCGTAAATGTTGAAAGCATAGTTCTGAGTGTTGTCGCCCACCGGTCCGCAGTCTTCCCAGCTCTCCCCGTTATAGCGGTAAACGCGCCCATGGTCCCAGCTGGTTGCGTACAGGTACCCGTCATAAACAGCCATGTTGACCACTCTTATGTTTTCGGGATTGGCCAGCTTTGTCCATTTGTTGTTTCCGTCATACCGGAAAAAGCCGCTCGGCGCATACATCGAGCTTGCATAGAGCCTGCCCTTATATACCGCCATTCCCCCGATGCAGGCCACGCCAGGGAGCTGCCCGATTTCGGTCCAGCGATCCGGCGCCTCATAGCGGAATACCCGGCCGCCGGGCGTCGTATTCTCCGACTCAGCGAGAGAGGAGCCTGCTACACGGTAGTGGCCGGTACCCGCATACAATTCCCCGTCCATCACGGCGAGCGCCGTTACGCTGTTGGACCGGTCAGGGGCTCCGCAGTCGGTCCATTTGTTCTTCCCGGCGTATTTAAAAACTTTCCCTGTTTCGTTGGCGCCGGGCTGGCAGATACCGGCATAGAGCACGCCCTGATGCTCAGCCATCGCAAAAGCCATCAGGGCGTTGCCCGGGCGACCTTCGTCTATCCAGACTCCCTCCTTTCCGTCGTCGATCCCGAAAGTCAGCTGGCGGTAGCTGGACTGGCTGGTGGGAGAAGCGTTGCTTTTCAGGCTCAGGTGGAAGCCTCTGCGGCTTTTCAGATCGTATTGACTGATAATATCGCCGGGGAAATCGGCCATAGCCGCTTCGGTATGGACCCATGCCGCTATGCTGAAATCGCCCCGGCCAGGGTGAGCCTTCTTACCGGCAGGAACCTCCAGCCAGGCGCTGCTGCCATCGAATATACCGGCCTGGCTACCCGGTCCTTCAAAAGACAAAGAGCCGTGCGCCTTGCTTTGGAGCCCGTTTCCGGAATGATCCAGGGCGTCGCCGGAAAGCTTCCAATAGCCCGACAAGCCTTTATCAGGTGATTGTTCCTGCGCCGGACAAGAGAAAAAGCTAAAGAAAGCCAGGCCTGCCGCGGCACGTGCGAAAGATCTGAGTAGTAATTTCATATATAAAGTCATGTATCCGGGCTACTTTTCTTTGGCGTCCACCTCCCAGCTGTCTGTCCGGAAGGGAGCCACAGGCAGCCCGGCTTTGCTGAAAATATTCCCGATACCGGTATCGCTGAAGGAGAACCGGACCGCTACCGGATTTTTAACCTGCTTGCTGGAGACGATCACGTGGTCGCCTTCAATTTTGACATCGGCAGGCAGAAAATTGCGGTCTTCACCGGCAATGTAAAACTCGGCGGCGTTGGCTTTCCTGTCGTTGTCTTTTACTACCAGGCCGTCGGATGCATGGTCAAAATAAACAACTGCCTTATCCTTCTTTATCTCCAGGCTCCGGTATTGCGGGCTTTTATAGGCGTTTGCCGGCTTGTGATAGGTCTCTGCCAGCGCCAGTCCGGCCAGGCGCTCGCCAACGCCCTTTTTCTGCCGGGGATGGATGTCCTTTACATCTTCCGTAAGGTCGGATACGACCACCATACCCGTTTTAGGAAGGCCCAGCGTTTTTGTCTGGGCTTCCCTTAAAAGGGCGGCATATTTGTTACCGTATTTGAAAGGCGCGATCTGCACATAATAAAACGGCAGCTCCTTGTTCCAGGCTTTACGCCAGCTGCTGATCATCGTACGCATCAGCATATCATAGCCCGGGGCAGTAGGTACATTGCTTTCACCCTGGTACCAGATAGCGCCGGCTATGGCATACCGGGTAAAGGGGGCGATCATCGCATTGTAGGCAGAGCCTGCCAGGTGAGGCCGCCCGAAGTGAGGCGATTGCTTATCGGCGGCCGTCCTGAGCTCGGGCGAAGCGGCAATTTCATCAGCAGGCGTCCATACTTCCGCGGGAGTGCCGCCCCAGCTGCTGTTGATCAGGCCTATGGGCACGTTCAGCTCGCCTGCCAGCCTGCTGCCGAAAAAATAGGCTACGGCGCTAAAGCCTTTCGCTGTTTCAGGCGTGCATTCCTTCCAGCTGACCGGCACATCGTCCTGCGGGTATTCCGAAGTGATATGGGGAACCTGCAAAAAACGGATACCAGGATTGCCGGCGCTTGCCACCAATGCCGAATCGGGCTTCACCAGCCCGCTCAGGCTGCTCCATTGCATGTTGGACTGGCCGGAGCAGATCCAGACCTCTCCTATCATTACGTTATTGAAGGTAATGGTATCACCGCCCTTTACGCTGAGCGTGTAAGGACCGCCGGCAGCGGGCGTATTTACTGTCAGTGTCCACCGTGCCCCGCCGTCAGCCCGGGTGGAGTCGGTGGCGTTATTCCAGGAGTTGGTGACGTATATCTTCTGCCCGGGCGCCGACCAGCCCCAGATCGTAACGGCAGCTTCCCGTTGTAATACCATATTGTCCGAAAAAATCGAAGGCAGGCGAACCTGCGCCCCGGCCGCATTGACGGTAATCGCTGCTACCAGGAAGAATAACGTACGTAATACTACTGTTTTCATTTGTATAAATAAGGTTTAAGCTTTTAGGTGTTGGGTTTTAGGTTCCTGAGGATAATCGTTGTTTATTTAATCCATCTCCCCGTTGATAAACAGGTTCATGGCCTCCGGAGCGCCATACATGGTAGCCGAATACGTCTTGCCAAGCCCCGGCCTGGTAGTCAGCGGGTTTTCCAGCAGGTCTTTGAAACGGAAATCCCATGCTTTTTTCAGGACGCGCAGCTGCTCACCGTCTTTGTTGATGCTCACACTGTTGACAAGCGCCATGATCGTAACCCCCGGCTGGCTTACCGATCTTGCCGTCGCCGGGCACGAAGTATAGCGCCAGCCGCTCAGGTGATCATGCCAGGTATCGTTGTTCAGGTTGTCGACAGCGCGCTTCAGGCTATTGGGGATCCGCTTGTCGCCGGTCAGCTGGTAGTACCTGCCCAGCCCGTTCAGCCTGACCGAGGTAATAAAACCGGCTTCCCCGACGTGGGGCGTTATTCCTTTTTTACGATCTTCCAGCGAAACACAATTGCAATGCCCCCACGGCAGCCTGTACATCCATCCGCCCGATCTCGCGTTCTGCTCCACAAGCGCCTCCTCGGCAATAAACTGCATCGCCTTCAGCACGCGGGGAGCCGGGTTCACCTTATAAATACCGGCAAAAGCCAGCATCGTCCACCCGTTCACCCGGCCGGAGTGATCCGTCCCCTTAAAAGACTTGTAAAGCCCGTCTTCGGTAAGCCGCACGAGGTTATTGCTGATCCGCTCCAATGTCTCTTTCACCCACGGGTCGCCGGTAAGCAGGTAATAGTAAGCCATACCCTGCGTCCAGATATGGCCCAGGTTATAGGGGTCCAGGCACAGGTAAGGATTCGGATTGCCGGCACTTATCCCCTTGCTTACGTAGAGCTCGCGGATCTTGTCTACCGGATGAAATCCGCCCACATGCCCGATGCTATGCTCATGGACCATCCCTGTATGCGACGTATATTGCGGCCTTTCCCAGCGGGAAAAATATTTTTTCAGATCGTCGTTCAAAGAATGTACCACGTCCACCTCGCTGGTATGGCGGGCAGCCAGCGCTCCGGCATAAAAATACGCCGGGTCGCCGGTCCGGGCAAACTGCGTCAGGATCGTCAGCGGCGTATCGTACTCATGGTTGCCCCAGTTCACGCCGCGCTCCCCGAACCAGTCCCCCCAGTTCATCGCACCGTAATCCCGCTGCTCACGTATTGACCTGCAATAGCCTTCAAAAAGCCCTTCAGCCCACTTGTCATACTCATCCATCCCTTTCGTACCGGCTGCCGCGATCACGCCCCACTCCCCGGTCGCGATTGCCTGTACAGGATCGGCTACAGGGATCAGCGGTCGGTTGGCCGACTTCACAAGCCTTTCCCCCTCGCCCGACAGATCGCACCATATCTGCCATCTCCTGGTCTGACCTTCCCTTATCCGGTAATGATCATCTTCAAAGAGATAGTCATGCTTGTACCACGGGCCCATATGGGCAAAAGCCCCTGCCTGGAAGGACGGGAATAGTCCCAGCGCAGCCGTATGCCTGCTCACCTGGAGACTTTTGGGCCATTGCTGCCAGAAATCCTTCAGCGCTATGGCCAGCGTGCCTTTGCCGTCCCTGACTTCCATCCACCCCGGCGCCTTACTGCCTTTGCCGGTCATTCCCTCCATCCTGAAATTTTCATCATCCAACTGGAACAACCTTACGGGATCAGCTCCCGGCGAAATAGCGCGGCTATCGATCGGCCCGCCA
>MEDT01000270.1 GCA_001724175.1 Cytophagaceae bacterium SCN 52-12
GAATCCAAGCAGCAGCACCTGCTGGAAGACCACGGCGAGTATGGCCGGCCACATAAAGACAAAATAGTTCCCGGTTGGATTGAAGAGCCTGATGTAGTTGGCTTTAAAAGGCTCGAACTGCGTTCCGGCCAGCTCTGCCGGGACTCCTTTCTTCTTCAGCGCCTGTATATCGATGCCGGCATTGAAGGTGCCGAGCACGGTCTGTATCCCCTGCGACGCAAGATTGGCAGTGAGCAGGTTCGAGGTGTTGATAAAGGTATTGATTTCCGGGTATTTTTTTTGCAGCACGTCCGCCTCGAAACGCTCGGGAATGACCACAGCCAGAACCGCCTGTTCGCGCACCAGGTCGTCTTGGGTCCCGGTGTTTTCGGATTTGACGGCTATGATGTCCAGCCGCTCGTTATCCTCTATCATATCGATCAGCTGGTGGCTCATCGGGCTGTCGTCCATGTCCACTACGATCACCGGCAGATCGGTCACTTTTCCTTCTTTGTAGACGAGCCCTATCAGGATGGCGTAGATGACCGGGGCCAGCACCATTACCGATATCAATGTGGTGTTGCTGAAGAAACGCCTGAATTCCCTTTTCAGCAGATAAATGAGATCTTTCATTTCTTACCTGGTTAAGTTGGAGGATCAGAGTGTTACGCTTGCGTTGGTCAGGAGCTTTTCGGCTGCATTTTTATCGAGCGGTGCTACCTTCAGTTCGTATATGGCGTCCTCTATCTTGTAATCGGGGTACGCCGTAGTGATGTCCGCGTACCGGTTAAGCTGCCTGATCGTCAGGATCTTCCCGCTGACGGTTTCTCCTGCGTAAGGGACCCTGACGGTGATCTCGCCGCCTTTCTGATAAGATGCGATCCTGCTTTCCGGGACAGTAAACCTGAAATAGGCGGAGCTGGACAGGTAGCCGTTAAAGAGCGCATAACCCGCTGTAGCCAATTCACCTTCTCTCAGGCTGATGGTCTCCAGCAGCATGTCGTTGGTTGCGATAATATATCTTTCGGAATAGGCGACCTCTGCTTCCCGCAGCAGCCCCAGGGCCTGGTCGGCCTGTCCCTGCGATGCTGTCTGGGTCTCCGTCCTGGTGCCTTTCTGCGCTTCGCTCAGTTCGGCGTTGACCGCCTCGAGCTGTGCTTTGGCGCCCTGGTATTTGGCATAAGCTTCATCGAAAGCCTGGGGCGTCATCATGCTGTCGGCAAACATGGCTTCCGCGCGTTTAAAGGATTTTTCAGCAAAGCTGTACTGTTCGCGGAGCCCGGTCTGTTTGGCCGACAATTGCTTTAGCTGGTTCTCGGTGGCGCCGTTGCGGGCCAGCGCGCGCTGGGCCTGCGTCGCTTTCACCGCTCCCTTCGCCTGGGCAAGTTTGGCGCTTACTTCCGGTACGTCGAGCATAGCGAGCGTATCTCCTTTGCTGACGAGATCGCCCTCCTGCACGTATATTTTGAGAATTCGCCCCGTTACTTTCGGTGAAAAAGAGATGGTTTCCCTTTTTATTTTTCCTTCTACCGGTTTCTCAGGCTGCGGGCTGCAGGCCGAGAAGCAGATCAGTACCGAAGCAGCGATAGCGGATGAAATGAATGAATGCGTTTTCATGATAATTTCTTTGGGTTGATTGCTGATTGTGATTGCTATTGAAGTGACCGTACGTGAAGGCTGCCTGTAGCCTGGAGAAGCCCGACGACGGTCCGGCGCTGGTTATAAACCGCCTGGAGATAATCGAGGGAAGCATTCTGGTAATCGGCCTCGGCTCCTACCAGGTCGGATGCTTTGATAAGACCTGTCTTAAATTCCTTGACGGCCTGGTTCAGGGCATTCCGGGCTGCTTCTTTCTGCTTCGATCTTACCTTTACCTCGGCCAACGCGTTGGTATATTCGGTCTGGTTTTTGATAAGGTTAAGCTCCAGCTTTTCCAGCGCTTCCGCTTTCTCATTTACGGCTTTCTGTAACCCTATGCGGGCGTGCTGTGTTTCTCTTTTCCCTTTATTGCCGTCGAAGAGATCCCATTTGAAGCCTATCCCGACGCTGAAGTTGGGCACCACCTCGAATTTATCGGTGGCCAGCGCCATGGTATTGCCTGTCGGGAAGGGCTCCCTGGCCCTGAACCTTACATTGAAAGCATTGATGTATCCCAGCGATGCAGAAGCCTGCACTTTGGGTTTCCACCAACTTTGCGCAGCTTTGATCTGGTATTGATGGGCGAGAATGCCGGCATTGAGCGCGGTTATTTCCGGCCGGTTCCCGATGTCATTGCCGGTGTGCCCCGGGTAGGCCGGCTCCAGGTCGTGATCGATGCGCGCAATACGGGCAGTGTCCAGTCCGCTGTATTGATGCAGCAGGTTGACCAGCAGGTATCGCTTGCCTTCGTATTGCTGGATCTTCGATTCGAGCTGTGCTCTTGCGACGTCGATTTTCTGGTGCTCATAAGGTGTGATCAGGCCGTACCCCAGCGCTTTATCAGCGGTTTCGGCGTTGATGGCCAGGCGTCTTTCGCTTTCATCCAGAACGGCTTTTACCTGTTTCAGAAGCGCCAGCTTGTCATATGCAGCAGTGATTTCACCGATCACTTCCTGCCTGTCTTTTTCAAGCATGGCCGCCTGGGCGGTGATTTTCTGATCGAGCGCCTTGGTCATGTTGGGAACTTTCCCGCCCGAATACAGCAGCACCTCAGTTTTTAGGCCTCCCGTCACCAGGTTGGCCCGGTTGGTGAAGGCGTCGTCCATCGGTGGAAGCGCTATCCCCATTTCGGGAACGGAGTTGGCGGGCGCCTTCACGTTCAGACCGGACGACAGGTAGGCATATTTGCCCGACAAATCAAGGTGCGGAAGATAGGCTTCTCTGAGCTGATGACGGTTTATTTGCGATGCTTCAATATCAAGCTGCCTGTTGGCCAGGTGATGATCTTTCTTCAGCGCGCTTTCCACGAGCTCTTCCAGGGTAGGCGCCTGCTGGGCGACAAGGCTGACCGGCAGCGTCAGCAGCATGGTTAAGATGGGTGTTAAGAAACGTTTCATACGACAGGTGTTTTGCATTTTTTTGATAATGCAAATTTCCTGCTGTCTTGCCTGCTTTCTTTTGATATAGATCAAAAAAGCAGATCAGGAACTTCCCGGGTAAAAGATCGTCTCTGCACTGATTGGATAAAAGCAGGATGTAAGATCAGGATAGCTTCCTGGCCCTGATCCGGCTAAGGGTTTCCTGCGTAATGCCAAGGTAGGAGGCAATAGCGCCCAGCGGCGCGCGCTGCAGTATGGAAGGCTGCGATGCGGCCAGCGTCTGGTATCTTTCCTCAGCTGTCTGGAACTGGAGGGCGATGGTGCGTTCCGAAGCTTTGAGCAGGAAGTAGCGAAGCACATAATTTTCTATTTCCATGATTTCCGGAAAATCACGGATCAATGTCATCAGCTCGCTATGGCCGAGCGCGTAAACTACCGAATTTTCCAGGAGCTCAAGATAATAGCGGCTCGGGATCTGTCCGAAAAAGCTTTCCGGTATGGTCACAAAATGCTGCTCCGTATAAAAGCCGAAGGTAATGTCCTTGCCCTGCCGGTTGATGTAATACATCCGGATGAGGCCTTTTTCAATAAAATAAAGAGAGCTGACAGGCTGGCCTTCTTCGAAAAGCAGGCTTTTTTTCTGAAGCTCCTTCCTGACAAACGAGGAAGAGATCCGCTGTACGGCTTCGGGGCTCACCCGGGCGATCGTCTGGATATACTGTATTATTTCCATACTATCCTCTTGGTTTTCGCGCAGCTTCTGCGAAACAGGTATACCAGCCAAATATAGGTCAATCGGCATGGATATTGAAATGTCCTTCCGCTCAGCATACAGATATAGCCCGCAGCGGTGAAGAATAAACCGGGATAAACATTAAATTAGCAGACTATTGCCCTGAAAGGAGCATATTATTATTTACAATACCTATCTCTTTTTCCTGGAAGTATGGAACAATCACTCAAAAATGAAAAAAGATTCCGCCCGCTGACGCTGTCCGGACTGGGAGGCGTAGCCATCGGGAACGGGTTTAGCGAGAATCCCGACATCGAATGTCTCCAGACGATGGAAGCGGCCTGGAACGTAGGAGTACGTTATTTTGACACGTCGCCCTGGTACGGGCTGGGGATCAGCGAGAGAAGGATGGGATTGTTCCTGAAAGACAGGAAAAGAGAAGACTATACGATCTCGACCAAAATCGGTAGGGTGCTGGAACCGCACGACGATTTCAGGATGGAAGGTACCTGGAAAGGGCGGCTCAACTTTTCTTACCGGTACGATTATTCCGCAGCAGGCGTGAGAAAAAGCGTGGAGGACAGCCTGCAGCGCCTGGGGATCAGCTCGCTGGATATTGTATTTATCCATGATCTGTCGCCTGATAACGGCGATATGAAAGAAGACTGGGTAAAATATTTTGACGAAGCAGCCAGGGGCGCCATGCCCGAGCTTACCCGTATGAGGGAAGAGGGGATTATCAAAGCCTGGGGATTTGGAGTGAATACGATCGAGCCGATCCTGAAAGCCATTGAGGTAGCCGATCCTGATATTTTCCTTTCAGCCTGCCAGTATTCGCTGATCCACCACATCGACGACCTGGACAAGGTGTTTCCCAGGGCCGCCGAACGCGGTATTTCCATCGTGGTAGGCGCTCCGCTGTGCGCCGGATTCCTTTCCGGGAAAGACCGCTATTTATACAAAGGGAAATTTCCGGAAGGAGTCAGGGAAAAGCTCGCCGCATTACAGGCTGTTGCCCGGCGGCATAACGTAGACCTGAGGACGGCGGCGCTGCAGTTCGCGGCAGCACCCGATGTCGTTTCTGCGGTTATACCCGGAGCCCATACGCCGCGCCAGGCGGAGGAAAATGCCGCTTCTTTTAATGAAAAAATCCCGGCGGCGTTCTGGGAAGAGCTCAGGCATGAAAAGCTTATTGCCGCGTATGCGCCGGTTCCGGAGAAAGGGAAATAGGAGGGAGTGAAAGTTTTTTAACCACAGAGGGACACAGGAAAGTACGGAGCGTCATCTCTGTGCCATCTTTGTGTCTTCTGTGTCTCCGTGGTTCATTATTTTATTACCCAATAGTAAGAACCTCAGTTAATACGGGTAATTTTTTCGATGACTCCGTCGTTTTTATTCAGTTCTTCTATCTGAGGATTTCCTACGTATTGTAATTTACTTTTGTTTAAAGTATTGGCTCTCATTTCTCTGTTTACGTTAAGATATGCCATACTCTCGTGATTGAGGCTGATATTGCAGACGTCGCTCGTAAATTTATTGCCGTCCAGCTTCGCCTGGGAACTCATCGTAATATCAGCCGAGGCCGACTTGCCGCTCAGTTTTACATTTGAGACCGATCCAAGCTTCATAGTCAGATGATCAGTGTAAAGTTCCGAAGTAAAGCTGCTTTTGAAGCCGACTTCTATATTAAAATTTGGTGAACGAAGAGACTTCCCCGAGCTGAACGAGCCAAATGAGCTAACCTTAACACCTTCAAGCTGGTTTACAGGCAATCCTACTTTTATGTACAGCATGTTTTGTACAGATTGCCCCTTCGCTAGTGAGATAATCAAACTATCTCCTTTCATTTCTGTTAAAACATATGGAAGCACATTGCTTTCAGCTTCGATTTTAAGTGCCCCGGGTTCAATCTCCGCTTCTTCCACATTGAAAAAACCGTCGATACGGATAAACCTGAAGCCTTCTACATCCCGGTATTCGGTTTTCAGAATACGATTGCCAGTAATTTTCGATTCAGGCTGGCTTAATAAAGGTGACGATATGGTTACCAGGACAAGAGCGTAAAACAATGATTTCATATGCAGGCAGGCTATAAAGATATATTGCAATAATACAAAAATTTCACATAAAAGTAAATTTCAACGTAAAGCACCATTAGAAGATCTCCAATATTTTTAATTAGCACTTTTTAGACAGTTCCTTCCTTTAGCTTCTTATCCCGCAGCCTGATCACCTGTGCCAGGGTTGCCAGTATCGTGTCGTGCTTTTTGACGAAAGGGTTGCTTTCATCCCATACATAACCGGCAAGAACTGAGCATATCTGCTTCTTGATAACCGGATCCACATGGTCGGCAAAGATGATGGTCGGGAAGTCGCTGTTATACCAGCCCGTAACGTAGCTCCGGAACACGTCGATGCCCTTTTGTACTACGTCCTGGTATTCTGTCTTCCAGTTCACGGTTTCGCCCGACAGGTGCTTGTGTGCCATTTTGGCTGAAAGAAGCCCTGAGGCTGTCGCAAAAGTTACGCCCGAAGAAAAAATGGGATCGAGAAACTCGGTGCTGTTCCCTGCAAGCACAAATCCCGGCCCGAACATTTGTTTTACCCCTATGGAATACCCCAGGATGGCCCGTGGCTCGAAGCGGAACTGCGACTCGGCGAACCTGCCTTCAAGGTCGGGG
>MEDT01000271.1 GCA_001724175.1 Cytophagaceae bacterium SCN 52-12
GGTGTGGAAAAAGTTCCGCTATCCCAAAAGTTGTCCGGGGTCTTCAGGCACACGGTGTCGGACAAGAAGCATACTTTATTTCGCGGATTCGACGATGAATTTTATATCCCGCACAGCCGTCACAGCACGATCAGCAAGGAGGATGTTCTGAGCAGGCCGGAGATCCGCATCCTCTCAGAGTCGCAGGAGGCCGGGCTGGCCATTATGGCTTCCAGGGGCGGCCGGGAGTTTTACCTCACCGGGCATTCCGAATATGCGCCGCTTACGCTTCACGACGAGTATGTGCGGGACAAGGAAAAAGGGTTGCCGGTCGATATCCCGCATTATTACTACGAAAACGACAACCCCGCCGGCCGCCCGGTGGTGAGATGGACCGGGCATGCCAACCTGCTTTTCAATAACTGGCTGAATTACTTCGTGTACCAGGAAACCCCTTACGACCTGAACGAGGTGAAGAATCTGGGCGAGATCAGGCAAAACCAGGACTGAGGTACGCTACCTGTCCCCAGGGATGGCCGATTGGTTGTTTGTTACCCCATCTTCTATTTTATTCCAAACAACAGATCGAACCGTCCGCCGCCGCGACTTGATTATCAAAGCTCATTAGAATTGGCGGCAAAGAGAGCTGCGGAGAAGGCTCAGCTTGCCGTGAGCAAGATCAGAGCACATTTTATTACAAAATTGAGGTAATCTCCTCTGCTGCTTTCTACCCGGAAAGCTCTATCTTTACTTTATTCATACTATACGTCTATACTTTATCAAAAGAAAATAATACTACTATGCTTCCGGTTACCCCACAACCCGCAAGGTTTATCGACCCGTTAAGTGATTTCGGATTTAAAAGACTTTTCGGTAGCGAACCCAACAAAGAAATCCTCATCGATTTCCTCAACCAGCTATTCAAAGGACAGAAAGTGATCCGCGACCTGACTTACAACTCTACCGAAAAATACGGCGATGACGAACAATCCAAAAAGGTAGTCTTCGACCTGTTCTGCACCTGCGACAACGACGAACAGATCATCGTAGAAATGCAGCGTGCCGAGCAGCCGTATTACAAGGAACGCGGAGTTTTCTATACCGCACGAGCTATCTCCGAACAGCTGCCTAAAGGGAGGAAAAGCTGGAATTACGCCTTAAAAGAGGTGTATCTGGTTGCTTTGCTGGAATTTGAGATAGAGACCGGCAAAGAAGATTATCTTCACGACTACTGCCTCACTGACAGGGCGACAGGGGAAATATTTTATGACAAGCTGGGTTTTAAGTTTATCGAATTGCCTAAATTTACGAAAGGCGAACATCAACTGGAAACCGACCTGGACCGCTGGTTGTTCCTGTTGAAGAACCTAAGCCGGATGGACAAAATCCCGGTGTTTTTACGGAAGAAGGTCTTTCAGAAGGTGTTCCGGATAGCAGAGATAAGTAATCTAACCAAAGAAGAGCGTATGTTTCTCCAAACAAAAGAGCAGATCGAGCTTGACTATCAAAGCTCATTAGAATTGGCAGCGAAGAGGGCGGCGGAGAAAGCTGCAGCAAAAGCCAGGTTGGAAAGTGCTGAAAAGGCCGTCCGCAATATGATCCTGAGAAATTATTCTGACAAGGAGATTTGCGAGGTACAGGAAGTAACTCCTGATTATGTGACTCGCATACGTCAGGCGATCAAAAGCGAGATCGCTTTAAATAAGTAATTCGACCCTTCGACGAATGCCCCGAGAGGTTGCGACGCCGTACTATTACTATTATCGAAAACGTACCTGCAATACTTTTATCCACATGAAACGACTCCCGGTAGCTCTTGTCGTCATCGCCATTGCTTTCTGCAATTGGATCAGTCTTCCGGGAAAGTCCATCCGGAAAGCGGAGTGGCTTCTCGGAATCTGGGAAAACAAAACACCAAAGGGAAGCATTTACGAAAGCTGGAATAAAATAAGCGACGACGAACTGTTTGGAAAAAGTTATATCCTGAAAGAAAAAGACACGATTGTGTTTGAAAGCATAAGGCTGGTACAGGAAAAGGACAGCCTGTTTTATATTCCCACTGTCGGAAACCAAAACGACGGTTTGCCGGTACGTTTTGCAGTCAAACGGATTTCAGACATGGAAATGGCCTTTGAAAATCTCCAGCACGATTTTCCGCAACTGATTTCATATACAAGGATCGGCGCAGATTCCCTGGTCGCGGAAATTTCAGGTATAAAGGGCGGGCAGGAGCGTAAGCAGACCTTCCCGATGAGACGCATCACAATATCCCGGAATTCAGCGAATGACAAAAGCAAGGCCGCTTTAAGTAAAGGTGACCGGCGACCGTTTGCCGTCGCCCGATAACCTGATCAAGCTGGAGAGGGGCGGGATGCCGGTGCAGGTAATCACACGCAGGCAGATCGAACTGATGGGGAGCCGCAGGCTGGACGAGGTCCTTAAAGAGCAGACCGGCATCGCGATCGTCAGCAATATCGGGGGAGGGAACCGCTCTGTGGGTGTTCAGCTACAGGGCTTCGGCAGCGAATACGTCATGATATTCATCGACGGACAGCCGGTAGTAGGCCGGAACAACGGCAATTTCGACCTGTCGCGTATCAGCGTTACCAATATCGAGCGGATCGAGATCGTAAAAGGCGCGTCTTCGTGCCTGTTCGGCAGCGAAGCGATGGGGGAAGCCATTAACATCATTACCCGGCATGGCGCACTGGAACCGCAGGCTCTTGCTTCCGTGAGCTACGGAAGCCTTCATATCGTCGATGCCACACTCGAAGGCGAGACGCCGTTCCACCACCAGCGGGGCAGCGCCTCGCTCAGCGCCAATTTTTACCGTACCGACGGGTTCAATACCAACCCCTACCTGAAGTCCGGGGTGACCAGTTCGCCGTATGATAACCTCAGCCTGCAGGCTCGGCTCCGGTATCGCGTAGGGAAAAACAGTACGGCAGGTGCGAGCGTACGCTACGGCCTGAGGAAATCGCGCATGCCCAAGGATTGGGGCGACGGCAGGGTTTCGGGCGATAGCCAGGATGAGCATGATTTCAATGCATCGCTGACGTTCGACCATGAATTCCGGTCCGGTCTGCGCGCCATGAGCCGCTACTACTACACACGCTATCGTACCGATGAGCAGATCAGGTGGGGCAACGCCGGTACGACGGCTGGCCAGCAGGCGTTTGTACAGGATGTCAACCGGCTGGAGCAGCAGTTTGCCTACCGGCTTTCAAACGGCATCAGTCTTACCGGCGGCCTTGGGGCAAGCCTGGAAACGATGCATGATAGGGCTTTCGAAGGCGCTAAGCACCTGGCCACCGGGTTCGGCTACGTGCAGGGAGACTGGCTGATACGGGATAAGGTCAACCTGCTGGGCGGCGTCCGCTACGACCATACCGACAGCTATGGTGGCAAGCTGAATCCCAGCTTCGGCATACAGTACCATCTCACACCTACGCTGACCCTGAAGACCGGCGTAGGAACAGGCTTCAAAGCCCCCGACTTCCGGATGCGCTACCTGGTATTTTTTAACCCTGCCGCCAATTACCTCGTGATCGGGAATGATCTTCTGAAAGAAACCCTCGACCGGATGCAGGCCGGCGGACAGATCAGCGAAATACGCCATTACATCGTCAATCAGCTGGATCAGCGGCTAAAGGCGGAAAGAAGTACCTCCTACAATGCCGGAGCTGCCTGGAAGTTCACTTCCTGGGGTACGCTCGAAGCGGGAGGCTTTTATCATTCGCTCCGCGACCAGATCAACCCGGTCATGGTAGCAACCGGCACCGGCATCAGCCAGATCTATTCGTACCAGAATCTTCCCAAAGCAGTAAACAAGGGGGTCGAAGCAACCCTCTCCATAAAGCTGAAAAACGGCCTGGAAGTGAGCAGCGGCTACCAATTCCTGCTTCCCGCGACCTGAGCGTGGTCGATAGCATACGGGCTGGCAACTGGCCTTTTAACCAGAATATACATGATCCTGCCACGGGAGCATCCTACGCGCCCAAACCTTCCGACTACTGGGGCATCGAAAACCGTTCGCGACACATGCTGAACGTCCGCGCCTTTTATACCTACAAGCCCTGGGACCTCAGCGTGAATGTCCGGCTCAATTACCGGGGCAAATATCCCTTTATGGACTACAACGGCAACCAGTTTATAGACCGTTACGATCTTTTTGTACCCGGGCACACCCTGTGGAACGCGGCAGTAGAAAAGAAGCTGCTTAAGCAGCTTCTCAGCCTCAGGTTTACGGCTGATAATATCGGCGGTTTCAAGCACCAGTTCATGCCCGGACAGCCGGGAACGGTACTTTTACTGGGGGCGGCGTATCGTTGGTTTAAATTATAGACAGTATGTTTACGTCGGGGAAAGTCCTGTATCGGGAGGAAACTATTATCTTGAGATTTCAGAGCTGTGACATGAGCACGCAAGCCTGTTCTCGGGGAGGCGATCCCCGGAGAAACAGGCAGCTAAGGCAACGTGCGCTAATCAAGTCAGCAACGGTCTGGCTACATCTTAATTTTTAACAAGCCTGGCTACCGTACTTTCAAGATCGACCAGATCGAACGGCTTAGCCAGGTAGGCTTCGGCGCCGGCTTTACTTGCAAGCAGGGCTATGTCCTTATTGGCCGAGCAATAAATAACCGGGATATGTCTGAACTGATCATGCTCTTTCAGGATCTGGGTAGCTTTTATCCCCCCGATGGTGGGAATCCAGTTGTCCATTATAATAGCGCATGGCTTCACTTCTTCGACTTTTTCAATAATATCTTGTGAAGTTTCGGACACGGCTACTGTATAGCCGGAAGCTTTTAAGACGATGGAGAATATGCTCAGCAACGTTTTGTCGTCGTCAAATACAAGTATGGTTTCGTTCTTCATAACATTCGGATTAAGTGTGATTACAACTGGGTGGTATCTTTGTTCAGCGCATCGCGCCGGATCGCGGCTATCGGCTCATCTGCGGTGGGGAACGGGCCGAAGCAGCCTGAAAAAAAGCGTCATCCTTTTCGGGGCGGAGCAAGCTCATCAAAATCCCGCCGGTTTTCCCTGAAGCGTTTTTTACTGCCTTTTTCATTTTATTTATACTTGTGTTTACTTTAATTTCTTCCAGATCTTTTCCTCGTTCAGCTGAAGGTAGCGCTGCTCCAGTCCGGAAAAGCGAACCGTCTCTTTGGAGCCCAGCGCCAGGTACCCCAGGCTTTGGAGGCTTTCGTCAAAAAGCCGGAAAACCTTATTCTGCAGGTCTTTATCAAAATAGATAAGCACATTACGGCACAGGATAAGCTGGAATTCATTGAAGGAAGAGTCTGAAACCAGGTTATGTGTTGAAAAAATGATCCGGGTCGTCAGGCCGGGATCGAATTTTACGGAATAGCTTCCTGCTGCGTAGTATCCTGAAAAATCGCCTGTACCGCCGGCGAGAACATAGTTATCGGAATACTGCTCCACCTGGCTTAACGGAAATATGCCCCTGGACGCTTTTTCCAATGAACCGGGGTTGATATCTGTCGCATAGAT
>MEDT01000272.1 GCA_001724175.1 Cytophagaceae bacterium SCN 52-12
CGGTTTGAAGTGGGTGCACCTCGTAGGTCCGCTCACACCTGTCCCGACCATGCAAAACCCCGATTGCTCCGCATGTGACAGCCGGCCGAACGTAAGGCCGTCCGATTCGGAAATCGGGCTGTATGAAGGAGCCGGGTACTACCATTGCGGCCTTTACCGGCCCGCATACACCTGTCGGATGCGGGATTCCAGCCAGCATTTCTGCAAAGTGTGCGCAGAAGGCATCCAGGATCGCCTGCGTCCCTTTTTCGGCATGACGCCGGCGCTTGCAGCCTCTGTCTCCGTGCTCGATTTCGGCAGCGTAGGAAGCGGTTCGGCCATGACGCTCACTTTCGATATCAGCAACGTAGGCGCAGTACCGGTGACCGGCATCTCGCTGACCAGCAGCAGCCCGAACTTTTCTGCAGCTCCCGCTACGGTTTCAACTATGGCAGCCGGGCAGACACGGGCTGTTTCCGTTTCGTTCGGCCCGGTATTCACGAGCGGCACCCGTACCGGCAACCTGCTGATTACCAGCAATGCCGCTACCCTGAGCGTCGAGCTCACGGCATTCGTCTGTATCCCGTCGGCCAGCATGCAGGTCCAGACGGCCGATGCCAGCCTCAATCTCAATTTCGGTGATGTAGGGCGCAGGCTGACCATGTACCGCTGGCTGGAGGTGCGCAACATCCGGACGTCGTGCGCCTCGCAGCTGCGGGTAGAGCTGAGCAGCCCGCCGGCAGGGTTTGACTACGCCCCCGGAACGGTCCTGAACTTTACGCTTCCCGCCCCTACCGCCGCCGAGACGTTTACTTCCAGGCGGGTATACGTAGCTTTTTCCTCGCCCGCAAGCGGAGGACCTGACTTCAACGGGACACTGACCGTTACCACTCCCGACGACCCGCTCACTTCGTCGGTTACGCTCAACCTGTCGGCCCGCGCAGTCGACCCGCCTCCTGTCGATTCCGTGCTGGTCATCGACAGGTCGGGCAGCATGAGCGAGCCGACAGGCGTGCCCGGCGCTTCCAAAATGGACCTGGCCATACAGGCGGCCAACCTGTACATTTCCCTGCTGAAAGACAACGACCGGATAGGGATCGTCCGCTTCAACCACCAGGCGGCCAACCCGGGCGATATCCTCCAGTCGCTGGTAGTAGCCGGAGACCCGGTATCGGGCAGCGGACGGGCAGCCGCCAGAGGCGTGCTTACCAGTGCCAATCTGAGCCCTTCCGGGAATACGTCGATAGGCGGCGGCACCATTTTGGGAAGCAGCGTCCTGGACAGCGCCGTTGCTGCGTCGCGCGCAGTAGTGGTGCTTACCGACGGCATCCAGAATGCAAGCCCCGATATCCCCACGGCGAGCGCGGCGGTAAGCGCCAAGTCGCCGCGGCAGCGGGTCTTTGCCGTCGGCCTCGGCCTGAACCAGCTGGAAGACCGCCTGGTAGAGCTGGCTTCCGTCAACAACGGGCTGGCGCAGATCACCGGGGAGCTGGCCGGCGACAGGGAATTCCTGCTGCAAAAGCTGTACGTGCAGATCCTGAGCGATGTGGCGGACGAAGCCTTCGTCCAGGACCCTGTCAATGTCCTGTACCCGGGAAGCGAGCAGGCCACAGACGTCTATATAGGAGAAGTAGACGTTGCCGCCGATTTCATCATCGTATACCGGAAGGCCGCCAGCTATCCGAGTGTCGAAGTGTGGCTGGAAGCTCCCGACGGCACTATCGTGAGACCGGGGGATTCAGGCGGGATTTTCCCGAATTTCAGCTTTATCCCCGGCGACGGCCACGCTTATTTCAGGTGCCAGTTCCCCGCTTTTCCCGACAAGCCGAAGGCCCATATCGGGCGCTGGCGGGTATGGCTTGCCAGCCGGAAAAGAGGAGAATACCGATTGGAAGCTTCTCACTACGCAGCCGGTCAGGGGACCAATTTCTATTACTCCGTCATGTCCAAGGCAAGAAGCGACCTCCGGCTGCACGGCCAGGTCGTGCAAACCTCCTACCAGCCCGGGTCTATGATGACGCTCCTGCTCGAGCCGACACTTTACGGACAACCGGTAAAGCTCAATGAGCCGGTAGAAGCCCATGTCAGCCGCCCCGACGGACAAGTCAAGATCATTCAGCTGGAGCATACGGCCGACGGCCGGTACAAGGGCGTCTTTGAGGACACCTACCAGACCGGTATCTATCCCGTCTCGGTAGTAGCCTGGGCTACCACACCGCTGGGCGCAAAAGTTACGCGCTACAGGCATTTGACCGGCCTGATTTTCCGTCCCGGTAAAGGCGGCTCCTCCGGCGGGAAAGACGAGGGGGGAACGACCGGCTGCGAGGAAGCGGGGAGCATGCAAAAAAGGCTTGAAGGTATGTTGATACGGTTTTCAGAGAAAAATCCCGGCGAACAGGAAGAGGTGAGGTTCATCCTGGATTGGCTGAAAAAGTTCATTGAAAACTGCTGCAAAGCCAAAAGCAGCCCTGACCGGAAGAAGCTGAAAGAGCTCCTGGGGCGTACCGGACAGCTGCTTGCCGAGGCCGAAGAAGCCTGATTTTCTGATACAGCCTGTACCCGGGATCTATTTTCGGGTACAGGCTGCGCCGGGAAATCTATTTAGATCCCATGGACTCCTCGTAAGTAGGCCCGTACAAGCCCGGTACCCTGTTGCCGGTGGCGCGCAGATAGACGATCATTTCACCCCGGTGGTGGTAAATATGATTGAACAGGAAGCCGCGGGCTACGACACCTCTCGGCATGGGGCCCAGCACGGTCCGGTCGCCTATTTTCATCGTCCACAAGTCCTGCAGGCTCTCTTCGGTAAGCGATTTTAACGCAGCTCTGGCCTCTTCGACCTTTTTTTCAAAGAGGTCGAGCGTGGCATTGATGTCGCCGGGCGAGCCGCGTTCGAGGCGGTCGGCTGCCATGTCATATACGTCCTGGGTCAGCGTGCCCGCATACCAGTGATAAATGATGGCGATGTGCTGAGCCAGCTCTCCCATTGTCCAGGAAACCGGGGAGGGTTTATAGCCGAGATCTTTCTCAGGCACCGCTTTCAGTAATTTCCTGGTATTGGCCACTTCGTGCTCAAATTCGGAAAGTAAGGATTGGATGATCATATGGTTAGTATTTTTTTACAGCAATAAAACGAAAAACAGGAAGAATCTGACACTACTTCCCTGCCGGAAACGTTAAAAATTATACAAAAGAGACAGCAACGGCTTCTTTTCGGACAGCCAGGAACATAAAACTGCTTTGAGATGAACAAATGGTTGTACGCGCTTTTTCCCGTCATCTTTTCCGGCAACAAAATGAATGCCCAGACCACACCCAATTATCACAGCGAACGCCTGGAAGTAGTTGCCGACCTGGGCGAATACCAGGCGATCGGGGTGAGCGTTTCGTCCGCCAACCGGTTGTTCGTATCTTTCCCGAGAAGGGGCGGCAAGTACCGTTACGGACTGGTGGAGATCGTGAACGGCAGGCAGCTCCCCTACCCCGATGAAGCCTGGAATAACGCCGACAGCGGGGAAAAATTCTTTTACAGCGTGCAGGATCTGTATGTCGATACAGAGGATTTCCTTTGGGTGCTGGATTCAAAACCCGCCCCCGCAGGATCCATATCCGGAGATTCGGGTACAGCCGGGGAAGGGCTGTTCAAATTAATGAAGATCAACCTGCAGACAAACGAAGTGGAGCGCATTTACCGCTTTGAAGACCTGGATAAAAAGAAGTCTGCGCTCAACGATGTGAGGGTGGATACACAACGGCGGCTCGCCTACCTTTCCGATCCGGGACTGGCTGCCATCGTCGTGCTGGATCTTCAATCGGGAAAAACGCGCACGGTGCTGAGCAGGAGCGCCGTCACGTCGGCTACTCCGGGGCTGGCTATTTCCTACGAAGGAAAGGAAATGCGCAACCGTGAAGGCAAGCCGTTCCAGTCTAATGTGAACGGCATTGCGCTTACCCGCGACAACAGGTATTTTTACTTCAAGCCGATCAATCACTATGCGCTGTACCGTATAGCAACCGAATACCTGGCAGATACGGGCTTGTCAGACAATGACTTGCTTAAGAAAGTGGAAAACATGGGCAATACGGTTATCACGCATGGACTGGAAGCAGATACCAATGGCAATATTTATCTTACTTCCTCTGCCGACTACAGCGTGAAATACATGAGCCCCGACGGAGTCTTGCACACCCTGGTACAGGATAAACGCCTGCTGTGGCCCGACTCTTTCGGGGTCGGCTCAGATGGCTATCTTTATTTTTCATGCGCGCAGCTTCAGCGCGAGGCAACCTGGAACGAAGGCCATAACCTGATAGAATACCCTTTCCGGATCTACCGCGTAAAGCTGCCCTGATCAGATTATTTAAACCGGACCGGTGAGGCTTCATAGACTGACCGCAACCAGGAATATATAACTACAGGTTAAAAAATTAATCATTTGATTAAAATGTTTGGTTAAATCAAGTCCATCCGTTACTTTTGCTTCCGGAAAGCAGTAATTCAGAGATGAGCAAGCCCGTACAGCCGAAAAGCAAAGACACGTCGACCGAAGAAAAGATCATTGAGGCGGCCCGTAAGGTCTTCATGCAAAAAGGCTATGCAGCGACAAGGACCCGCGACATAGCAGAAGAAGCCGGCATTAACCTGGCCTTGCTCAATTATTATTTTCGCAGCAAGGAGAAGCTGTTTGAGCAGATCATGCTGGAAAAATTCCGGCAGCTGTTCAGTGTCATATTCCCGATCGTTAACGACGATGCGCTGACGCTCGACGAAAAGATAGAAATCCTCGTAGAAAATTATATCAGCCTGCTGATCGAAAATCCCGAGCTGCCGCTGTTCGTCCTCAGCGAAATAAGGGTAAACCCCGAAAGGTTCAAGGTAAGGCTGCAGATCCCTGACCTGCTCAGGAATTCCTCGCTCGTCCGCCAGATGCGGGAAAAGAGGCCGGACGTGGAGCCGGTCCATTTCATTACCTCCCTGCTTGGAATGACCCTTTTCCCTTTTGTAGCCAAACCGGTGCTTTTTTCGGAATACCCCGGCTTCAATGCGCTTATGCAGGAACGGAAAGCTCTTATTACCGGCTGGATAAAGGCTATGATGGAAATGAAATAGGCATAGGCTGCCAGGTTTTAGATTTTAGCGGCACACAAACCCGGACAGGAATAAAAGCTAAAACCCAACACCTAATAGCTAAAACCTTTTTATTTTTTTACCCTAAAACTAATCAAATGATTAAAACAATATTTCAAACACAGAATTCGATATGATCAAAATATTTCGGGAACAATATAATTCGTCAGGTCATGGA
>MEDT01000273.1 GCA_001724175.1 Cytophagaceae bacterium SCN 52-12
ATTTCCGTTCTATCCTTTGGTATGGCAATGTGATAGTTTTGCAATGTATCCATACGTCATGATAAACATGATCCACCAACATAACCAATGATGAACGATACACTATTTTCCAGAAGAAACTGGCTGAAAACAAGTTCAGCTTTCACTGCCGCCGGATTGACAGGCATGTACACACCCGCAGCTAGCAGCGCGCCGTTGAAAACACCGGCACTGTCGGCTGAAGAAATAGCAGCAATAGAAAACGCTATTGGTAAAAAGGGAACCTACAATGAGGCCCAGGCAGTCCATACGATCGCTCTACCTAGAAATGATCTGAAAATCGCAATCAAATCGGAGAGCGTCCCTATTTCCTTTGGTTTTGGCGGCTGGGGTGCCAGCAAAAAGACGGGGGATGGCAAATCGGCCGTACTGATGAGCGACACCGTGTTACTACAAGAAGAGGTGAACCCATTGATTTCGGCAGCGCAGGCGGCTGGTCTGGAAGTTGGAGCGATCCACAACCATTTCTTCTACGAGGAGCCACGTATCTTTTACATGCATTTTCATGGAATGGGAAACCCGGAAGAGCTTGCAAAAAAGTTTGCGCTCGCGATCAAAGATGCCAAAATAGCTCCGGCTAACCAACCAGCTCAAACCGCTCCTGCTTCACAAACTGCCAAAGAGCTATTTGATATAAGTGCCCTGGATGCGATTGTCAAGCATACGGGAGTAGTGAACGGGTCGACCTATAAGTATACTGTCGGCCGTCAGGATTTAACCATCATGTCAATGGGTGCTGAAATGACCGCGGCAATCGGACTGAATTCCTGGGCAAGTTTTGCCGGTACAAAAGCCAATGCCCACATTGCCGGCGATATTGCCATGCTCGGCTATGAGGTGAACAGCGTGATTAAAGCGCTACGTGAGCATAATATGGAAGTAGTCGCCGTGCACAACCACATGCTTGACGAAGAGCCCCGGATGATTTTCCTGCACTATTATGGAAAAGGTGCTGCCGAAGAGCTGGCGAAAGGCTTCCGGGCTGCGCTTGATGTGCTTGGTAAAAAACCTCAAGGATCACATTCAAATCACTAATGTATGAAATGGATAACCCGCGAGCGGCCCAAAATAGACCGGATTGCCTGCCCCTGGCTGATCAAAAACTTCATTGATCCGGATGCGGAATTCTTATACGTGCCGAAAGACGAGGTTTTCGACCTGGCCAAAAGGCTCGATGCAATTCCTTATGACATTGCCGGTGCGGAGTACTCGCACTACGGCGACCAATGCAGCTTCGATTACTTTGTTTCCAAGCATCAGATAACTGATCCTTCGGTGCTGGAAATCGCTACGATTGTCAGGGCCGCGGACACTGACCGCTTCGAACTAGCACCGCAGGCCGCTGGCCTGTGGGCTATTTCAGCCGGACTTTCTCACACTATTCAGAATGACCACCAGATGCTGGAAGTCGGGATGAAAGTTTATGATGCGCTCTATGCATGGGCGAAATACCTTCAAAAAGAAAAACACGTATGGAAACCCTGACCACGCAAAAAGACATTGTCAAATACAGTCTTGCGGATATCACAAAATATTTCTTAAAGCTGGGTGCGCTTGGCTTTGGCGGACCGGTCGCATTGGTCGGTTATATGCACCGGGACCTGGTCGAGCAGCGCCAATGGATCAGCGAAGACGAGTACCGGGAAGGGCTCGCTTTGGCCCAGCTTGCGCCTGGCCCTCTGGCGGCTCAACTGGGAATTTATCTTGGCTACGTTCACTATGGTGTTTGGGGGGCGACATTGACCGGCCTTTCCTTTGTCCTCCCTTCCTTTATTATGGTGGTATTGCTGGGTATGGCCTATAAAGTCTACGGAGGTCTGCCCTGGATGCAATCTGTCTTTTACGGGGTGGGTTCTGCCGTTATTGGAATCATTACCCTGAGTTGTTATAAGCTCACGCTCAAGTCAGTAAGCAAGATTGAACCGGAGGCGATCAAAAGCCGCTGGCTGCTCTGGGTTTTCTTCCTGACAATGGCTGTTGTGACCGCAGTCCTGGAAAGGGAAGAGGTCTGGCTTTTTATCTTTTTAGGATTTGTGTACATGGCAGTAAAAGCGCCGCCAAAATGGATGCAAAGGAAGGGGAATGCACTTTCGGTGATCCTTTTGACCGGAACCGGGTTCTGGGAGTTCCATCCCGACAAGCTTACCCAGCTTGGATTGTTTTTCACCGAGGCCGGTGCATTTGTTTTTGGAAGTGGACTTGCCATCATCCCGTTTCTGCAAGCCGGGGTTGTCAATCAAATGGGATGGCTCAACGAGCAGCAGTTTCTGGACTCTGTGGCGGTAGCTATGATTACTCCTGGGCCGGTTGTAATTACCGTAGGTTTTATCGGTTTCCTGGTTTCGGGATTCGCAGGTGCAGTCGTAGCTGCATTGGGGGTGTTTTTGCCATGCTTTGTCTTTACCGTTTTACCGGCGCCTTACTTTAAAAAAATCTCCAAAAATGCAAGCATCAAGGCGTTTGTGGACGGAATTACAGCTGCCGTTGTCGGCGCTTTGGTGGGTTCTGTTTTTGTTATTGCTACCCGTTCAATTGTGGATATTCCTTCGGCTATCATTGCTATAGTGACTGTCCTGGCTCTGATCTACATTAAAAAGATTCAAGAACCTTACGTCATCCTGATTGCTGCAATTCTTGGCTTTTGTATTAAAACATTCTTCTGATTCGCAGGAGACGCAAAAAACAAATTTGGAATGCTTCCGGAATCACCAGCTTTTCTTGTGATTTTGGAAGCTAACCATGGAAGTATTTGGTTTGGATCCACAGGCTGGGGACATCGTTATGATGGAAAGATCATCACAGACTTTAAAAGTAAGAGGGGTATTAGACAAATAAACCCTTCGTGCGGTTGAAATTAGGAAAGGAAGAAAGTTAATCAATGTCCCATTTTAAGCGCTGAAAGCCACGTCACTTCAAACATATAGGCTTAAAGAAGCTGAAAAACCGCTATCTCCAAACTCGAAGGTAAAATATCCAAATGCAAACAGTTTAATAAGCGGGTTGAGATAAATATCCAGCTACAAAATAAACTAGCCGAATATCATAATCTTGATCGAAAATACAAATAGTACACATCCTATTCATAACGGGTTAATCAGCTTCTAGGAACAGCTCGCCTACTCCTCAGCTTTTATCCATTCCATGTCTACCAATTCGGCATGAGTTAAAAAATAACTGGGCGCAGATTTGTACCTAAGTAAACCGTGGTTTACTTAGGTACAAAAAATCACTCTGTTTTCCTCCCGCCCTTTCCTTCAAGCGCTTGGTTTTCAGTACTCTGCTAACCGGTTGTTAAAACCAAATCTGTACAAAGGTAAACCACGGTTTATCCTTGAACGGAAGAGAGCAGAAAAGGCTATGAAACAGGCAGTGGCGTATTATCGAGTTTCAACACAAAGACAAGGCAGGAGCGGATTGGGATTGGATGCGCAGCAATCCGCGATAAAAAGCTACTGCCAGTACAATGGATATGCGCTGATCGACGAAGTTGTTGAGATAAAATCAACGCGCCGATACCAGATACGGCTTTGGGAAGCCATGGAATCGTGTCAAAAGCTTGACGCGGTCCTTTTCGTAGCGCGGCTGGATAGATTAGGGAGAGACGTAGAGCAGATTGCCAGGCTCGTAAAATCAAACGTGGAGATCATCGTTACCGATAATCCAAACGCGACCCGGCTCACCATCCACATTCTGGCGGCGGTAGCAGAGGATCAACGGCAACGGATCAGCGAAACCACCCGGGAGGCGCTGGCAGCAGCCAAACGCCGGGGCGCCGAACTAGGTAGAAACGGAAAAAAGCTGGCACTGAAAAACAAAAGGGCCGCCGAAGAATTTGCAGCAAGCTTGATGCCAACGCTTGATCAACTGAAAAACAAGGGGATTACCTCCATCCGGGCTATTTCGCAGGAATTGAACAGAAGGCGGGTACCGAGTTTCACCGGCGGGCAATGGCACCCTAATACGGTACACACTTTGCTGAAGCGATTGAGACCGCACCATTCCTAATCAGGGCAAACGCAAAAAAAGTGATTTTAATTTTTTACCAATACGAGCGGGACGGGATAAAGAGTAGCGACGGGATTTGATCAATCTTCGTATTACCAGCCCCCTTTTTAATGACAAACCCCATATTCTATGCGCAGCACTCTTTTTTTTCTGTTAGTAGCAATACTTTTCTCATGCACTAAAGGAGACGACCCGCTCCCAAAATCCCCTCCAATAGCCAAACTGGAATTCCCTTCCGATAGGAAAGCCAGTACCGGAACGATCATTGTGATCTCCGGGGAGAATTTTGCAGGCAACTTATCTGAAAACGTCATCAAGGTTGGAGGTGTGCCTGTTACCCATGTAGAGCGGTTGAACGAATTTGGTGCGATAACTAACACAAACGGCAAGACACAGATCCTGTTGGCGTGCGTGCCCTCTGGCGCGGAATCAGGTGAGGTAACATTAACCGTTGGCAGCCATACCGTTGAGCTTGGTGGGCTGGTAATCCGAACCTACAAGGCAAGCGGAAAGTGGAAACAGGTAAAAGACTATCCAGGCATAGGGGCCGGGATTGGCCAGAAAGGTTTTGTTATCAACAACAAAATCTACACCGGTTTTGCTACCAATCCTGAATCCAACCAGCCCTGCCTTTTATCGTTTGACCCGGCAACAAACACATGGGAAAGAAAAGCCGACTTTCCCGGAGGTGCCAGGACAAATTTTGTTGCATTCGCTATTGGTGGAAAAGGGTATGTAGGACTTGGGGTGAGAGCCGATGCAAGCTCGCTGACCGACTCTTTTGAAAAGGATTTCTGGGAGTACGACCCTTCCACAGACAAGTGGACCAAGAAGGCGGATTTTCCAGGTAATAGGCGGTCTGGGGCTTTCGCTATGGCGATTGGACAGAAGGGGTATGTCGGAGGCGGGCTGGATGTGACGATTAAGATCGTGAATGACTTCTGGGAATATGACCCGACGCGTGATGCCTGGCAAAAGAAAAAGAGCTTTC
>MEDT01000274.1 GCA_001724175.1 Cytophagaceae bacterium SCN 52-12
AAAGATCCGCGCCAATCCGATGGGGCAGGCTTCGGATATTTTGAAGAAAGTGTTTGGGAAATAACAAATGTGAAAATGTGCCGCCGCCTTGCGGCAGATGTGTAAATGTGTCGCAGGCGTCGGATACGAACATTACGGAAACGTTGGGGATATTAAATAGCCCAACGTTTTATTTGCTTTTCGACAAGTTGGGAGCACCCCATTAAGCCAGTAGTTTTTTCTGGCATTCCTCCATTTCCACATCTTCACATTTTCACATTCCGCCGAAGGCGGACGGCTCCGTTGCCAGCAGCACCTGCCAGGCATCGGCCACCTTTCCCTGCAGCAATAATGTGCGGGCATGCAGGTGCAACTCCTTTTCCAGGTCCTCGGGATTCAGGCTGTAATATTGAATGATTTGCTGAAGATGCGTATCGTGATAAGCAGCATCAACTACCGGCGGCTCGTGCACGTTGGCCAATTGACCTAATTCATTTCCTGTCAGTATTTTGCTGTTGCGGATGCCGGAGGGTAACTGATCGATGCCGATGCCGAGCCTGGTGTTAGGCTTTTCCACCATGAACAAATTGCTTTCGTTTACCCGGCAGTACCAATCTCCGCCGAGGCGTGCCACCAGCGGCAGTTTACGCTGATCGATCTTTTTGTTTTCATCGAGCAGATCGTCAGCAATATGCAACTGCAGTACTTCGCAGATAACGAGATTGCCCGCACCGCCCTCAGTGCCGAGCGGTTTTATTTCGAGCACCCTGCACTCCAGTTTTACCGGACTTTCCTTCACCATCGGCGGCTTCACTACATTTCCTGCCTCCTGCGTAAATCCCGCTTTGATAAATTCGTTGACGCCCGCCGGATATTCACAACTGGCCAGCGATGTCTGCTGTACCATGTTTTCCGTTACCATATTAATAACAACCTCCGGCACTTCTTTGAGGTTTTCCAGCGTGTGTTTGGTGGTGTTGTCGCGCACGCGCCGCGAAGGTGAAAAGATGACCACCGGTGGTTGGGAAGAAAAAAGATTGAAAAAACTAAAGGGGCTGAGGTTCACTTCGCCTTTGGCATTAATGGTCGAGGCAAAACAGATCGGGCGCGGTGCAATAACGTGCTGCAGGTAGTATTGTCGTTCAACAGTGGAAAGCGTGGCAAGATCGAGGACCATACAATAAAAATTAGGACACAAAACTAGCGGTTAATGCGAAAGCGCCGAAACCGAATAGCACATTCAGAAAATATTCAGAATTGGTCTGTTAGATTTGTAAGGTGAAAGTGCTCATCATAGAAGACGAACCGGAGCTGGCCGCCAGCATCACGGATTATTTGTCGGGAGAAAGTTATCTCTGCGAAACGGCCGCCTCATTCCGGCAGGCCCTCGAAAAAATCAATGCTTTCGAGTACGACTGCATCCTGCTCGACCTGATGCTGCCCGGCGGAAACGGACTCGATATTTTACAGGAAATAAAACACCGCAAACGCGAAGAAGGTGTGATCATCATCTCCGCAAAAGATGCCGTGGAAGATAAAATAAAAGGATTGCAGATCGGTGCCGACGATTATATCAGCAAACCCTTTCACCTGGCCGAGCTCGCCGCCAGAATTTATTCACTGATCCGCCGCAAGCAATTCAATAATACCAACGTGCTGCGCCAGGAAGAAATTGAAGTGAACCTGTTGGCGAAGACAGTACACGTGCATGGTAAGGTGGTGAATTTTACACGTAAAGAACTGGACCTGCTGCTTTATTTCATGGCCAACCGCAACAGGGTCGTTTCCAAAACCGCCCTGGCAGAACATCTTTCCGGCGATATCGCCGATATGCTCGACAGTCACGATTTTGTTTACGCACATATCAAAAATCTCAAGAAAAAATTAGCAGAAGCCGGCGCAACCAACTACCTTAAGACAATCTATGGCTCCGGCTATAAGTGGGAATCATGACCAGGCTCCTCAATAAACCTCTCCGCGCATTTATCCTGTACTCACTGGTAGTGCTGGCTACCAGCATACCCGCCTATTATTTAATCATTGATTATATCTGGCGCCTTCAGCTCGATGAGCATAACCAACTCGTGAGCAAAAAAACACAGAATGAGTTGTCGACACTTTCCCTGAACGATACATTGCTGAAACAAAGTATCGAACTCTGGGATCGCATACAACCCGGCACCGTACTCGAGCCGGTGTCGCAGGCGGAAATGCGGCCCGACTCTATCTATACCGTTTTACGTCCCAATAAATATGATCCGGACGGATACATTAATCGTTTCCGGGGCTTATCCACTTATTTTATTCTTCATGGTAAGCCGTACCGGCTGATTGTTGAAACGAATGTGGAAGAATCTGATGAAACCATTGCCGCGATCACCGTCGTCACTGTTTTCTTTTTCCTCCTGCTGCTCGGCGGGTTTATTATTTTAAATAAACGGATTTCCGTGAGGTTGTGGAAGCCGTTTTACCGAACGTTGGAAAAAGTACAGCATTTCAACCTCAGCCGTCAGCAAAATATTCAGTTCGAAGACACGTCTATCAAAGAATTCAAAGAACTGAACGATGCGTTGCAACACCTCATTGAAGCCGACATGACAGCCTACCGTCTGCAAAAGGAGTTCACCGAAAACGCTTCACACGAATTGCAGACACCGTTGGCGATTATCCGCTCCAAGCTTGACCTCCTGCTGCAATCCAGCACGCTCACAAACGAACAATCCGATATCATCGAACAGGCCACGCGTGCATTGTCACGCGTATCACGCATCAACCGTAATCTTTTGTTGCTGGCGCGTATCGAGAATAATCAGTTTGCCGACCGGCAACAGATTGATCTCAGCGGCATCGTAAACGAAAATCTGCTGATGCTGGATGAACATTTGTCCAACAAAGGGATTGAGCGGGAAAAGGATATCGATGATGCTATTCAGATTACCGGGAACAGAACATTGGTGGAAACGATGGTCAGTAATCTTTTACTGAATGCCATCCGGCACAGTCCGGCCGGCGGCAAAATAAAAGTGCAGTTGTCGGCGCGGCAGTTGCGCATCTCCAACAGTGGCAATGGTCCGTTGAAGGAAGACGGCCTGTTTCAGCGATTCAGCAACATTTCGCACGAAAGTCCGGGCAGCGGACTGGGGCTGGCCATTGTAAAACAGGTCTGCAACCGCTATGGCTGGGAAGTAAGCTATTCCTATTCACAAGATTTTCATGTATTTACGATCCGCTTCTGAATTCAGAATTTCTTCAAAATCGTTATTCAGCTTTGCAGTTGATTAACACTCTCAATTGAACGCAATGCTGAACCGCCACCGCTATGCGCCTGTTGCATGGCTGATTGTTATTGCCTTGTCCGTGTTCACCCTCACACGGCTGTTATTATTATTCAGTTTTTACAACGACATCCGGCCATCCCTCGGCAGTTTCTTTACGGCGCTGCTTACCGGATTCGGTTATGATCTCATTACGGTGTTTTTTGTGGTGCTTCCGCTTGCACTGCACATTACTTTTACAAGCGAATGGATCTACAGCCGTTATGGCCGTTGGGTCATGATTGTTTTATTTGCTGCGGGTCTTTTCGTAATCTTCTTTACCGGGCTTATACCAAAAGAATTCAACAAACACCTGCCGCTTATTTTCGGCAGCTATATCCTGCTCCGGTTGCTGATCTTTCTGCTGTTGTTGTACAAAGGACATACATTCAGGCTTCGCTGGCGTGCCACGGTATTGCAGGTCTGGTTGCTGATCTTCGTGTTTCTTTTGTTGTTCAATGCCGTGAGTGAATGGTTCTTCTGGGCCGAGTTCTCCGGGCGTTACAACTTTATTGCCGTTGATTATCTTGTGTACACCCACGAAGTGATCGGCAATATCCGCGAATCTTATCCCGTGGGATGGCTGATCGCTATCACGGCGTTGGTTGCCGGAGCCATTACCTGGCTGCTGCGTTCGGCTTATCGTGGTTCGGTTACGATGCCGGCTACCTGGCGCACGCATATCGTCGCAGCCCTCATTCTCTTTGGACTGCCGGCTTTGTCGGTGATCGCGGGCGACCCGGGTTGGAAAAATATTTCCAAAGACAACTATACTCAGGAGCTGGGCGCAAATGGTTTTTATGAATTTGTAAGAGCCTTCGAGCAAAACGAACTGGATTTTTATCGTTATTATGAAACCATGCCCGACAAAGAGGCTGTGAAACTGGTGCGTGATAAACTCACCACTCCGTATACTACCTGGTCTCCCGATCCGATGAGCCTGGAGCGCACTATTCAATATCCCGGAGCGGAACAAAAAATGAATGTGGTGCTGATCAGTGTTGAAAGCCTGAGCGCTGACTTCATGGGGTCGTTTGGCAATGATAAGGGGCTGACCCCCGGGCTCGATTCGCTTGCGGCAAGAGGAATACTATTCAGGGGAATGTATGCGAGCGGCACGCGCACTGTACGTGGACTGGAGTCATTGTCGCTTGCATTGCCACCGACGCCGGGGCAAAGCATCGTCAAACGTCCGGGTAATGAAAACCTGTTTTCGTTGGGAAGTATATTCCGCAGCAAAGGATACATTACGCAATACCTCTATGGCGGCTATGGTTATTTTGATAACATGAATTATTTCTTTAGTCACAATGATTATGAGGTGATCGACCGGTCTGCGCTGCGCAATGATGAAATTCATTATGCCAATATCTGGGGCGTGGCCGATGAAGATCTTTTCACCCTGGCCCTTCGCACGTTTGACCAGAATTACACCGCAGGCAAACCATTTTTCAGTCATGTGATGACGGTATCCAATCACCGGCCATATACATATCCCGAAGGAAGGATCGACATTCCTCCAACTGCTCACAGCCGCGATGGTGCAGTGAAATATACCGACTATGCAATCGGCGATTTTATCCGTCGCGCCTCATCGCATCCCTGGTTTAAAAATACCTTGTTCGTGATTGTAGCGGATCACTGTGCTTCGAGCGCGGGCAAATCTGCATTGCCCCCGAAAGGATACCATATTCCACTGATCTTTTTTGCTCCCGGTCATATAGCGCCCACGGTGGATGATAAACTGATGGCACAGATCGATATAGCACCCAGCATTCTCGGTTTCCTGAACTTCGACTACAAAAGCCGCTTCTTCGGGCAGGATATTTTTCATCTTCCTGAAAATGCAGAGCGCCGTGCATTCATCAGCACCTACCAGGGGCTTGGATTTCTGCGCGATAGTTTACTGGTGGTGCAATCTCCGGTAAAAAAAATACAGGTCTTCCGTCCTGATTTTAAAAGCAGCCAGGCACAGGAAGTGCCACGGGTTGACAGTCTTGTGCGCGAAGCGATGGCTTTTTACCAGACGGCCGCCTGGGTAATACGTGAAGGAAAATATAAGATTCGCTGAAAGGGGGAAATGTTCAGAATTTCTACAAAATCGCGGTTCAGTTTAGCATAAAATAAGCCACATGCGAAGCCTGTTCACCACCTTGCTGCTCCTGTCGTTTTCCGTGTTCTCGTTTGCACAGCAGGACAGCATCCGGATCAACCAACCACTCCACTTTTCTATCCGCCAACTGCAACTGCCTGCAGGCCTGATCGCTGCGGGTATTCTCAGCAACGGAAAGTCAGCGGAGTCGGTAAAAAACGAAGTACTCGAAAGCCGCAACAAGAACATTCAGGGGTTTCATACCAAAATTGATAATTACCTGCAATATGCCCCGATTGCTTTGGCGTACGGGCTTGATGCATTTGGTGTGCCGTCACGCAATGATCTGCTGAACCGTTCGGTCATACTGGCAAAGGGAGAACTGATCATGCTGGGCTCGGTGAATTTTCTCAAAAAAACAACGCACACGTTGAGACCGGACGGCACTACCTATAACTCTTTTCCCTCGGGCCACACGGCGCAGGCATTTGCAGCAGCTACTTTTTTATCAGAAGAATACAAAGGCCGGTTGCCATGGATGCCTTATGCGGCATACGGAATTGCTTCATCTGTTGGTGTATTGCGCATGGCGAACAACCGGCATTATGTAAGCGATGTACTTGTTGGCGCCGGCATCGGTATTTTATCCATGAAGCTCGCGTACTGGACGCATCAATATAAATGGGGACGCAACAAACAGCGACTTCTTCCTGTGTTTTGATTATAAAAGAAAAGGCTGTCATTGACAGCCTTTTTTATTTATTCGAGATAACCGAATTTTCCTTTGTTAAAATCATCGTAAGCCTGTTGCACTTCTTCATAGGTATTCATGAGGAACGGCCCGTAGGCAAAGAGCGGTTCATCGATGGGTTCACCGCTCAACACCAGGATCACACTGTCTTCCAGCGCTTCTACGGTGAATGAGCTGCCGTTGTTTTCAAACAAAGCAAAATGATCAAGTGAGGCTTCTTCCGTATTGTTGATGCGGATGCCGCCTTGTACTACCAGCAAACCGGTATTGTAATGAGCGGGCAAATCGAGGTTCACCAGGGCACCTTTTTTCACCCGTAAGTTGTATACTTCCATCGGGGTGAAAGTATGTGCAGGTCCTTTTACACCTTCATACGAACCGGCAATTACTTCAACGGTTCCCTGATCGCCGGGTAAATGATACTGGCCCATTCTACCGCGTGTGATCTCCTGGTATTTGGGCGTGGTCATTTTATCTTTTCCAGGAAGATTGACCCAGAGTTGTACCATCTGAAAAGGTCCGCCGGTGCGGCTGTATTCGGCATCATGGTATTCTTTGTGCAGGATACCGGAGCCGGCCGTCATCCATTGCACATCGCCTTCTCCGATCACACCGCTGTGGCCTGCGCTATCGTGGTGTGCCACTTTGCCCTGGTAAGCGATGGTTACCGTTTCAAAGCCGCGGTGCGGGTGCACGCCAACGCCCCTTGGTGTTTCACGCGCTGCAAAATCAACCAGTGAATTATAATCGAGCAGAAAAAAGGGACTCATTCTTTTTTTGCCCATGTTGTATCCTCCGGGAAAAAAATTGTGTACCCGGAAGCCATCTCCCACCATATGCGGATCTGGGGGAGCCAATACCTGCTGAACGGTTTTGATAGCCATATCTAACTCCTTTTTTTAAATGATAAAGCAAAGCTACGATGCGCGTTGGCGGGGCGCGTTGATGTATGGTAAGAAGGGGAATCATCAATGGTCAATCGTGAATCGTCAATAAAACAGCCGTTTCTTAGCGCCTTTGCTCCTTATGCCGCTTTGCGTGAAATCTAACTTTTCGACTCAAAGGGTAACAAAATCTCCATCCCTTTGATATAAAGAAAAAATCGCGCTGCGGCGTGATGCATCTGCTCATCAAACGCTTTGTATATGAAAACGCTAATCATCAGTTCATTTTGCCTCTTAATCAGTTATATGGTTACCGCACAAACCAAAACCAGGGAGCCCGGTCAGTGGCAGGTGGGTGTTTTCGGTGGCGGCAGTCAACCGCTTGGTACTTATAAAGGAGATATCGGAAAGGCCCGCACCGGTTATACTGCCGGACTTTTCGCCGATAAATATTTCGGAGGCAACCACTGGGGCATTGGTATCGACGCACGTTACCTGCAACATGGATTGCCTGCATTCGATTCGGTTTTTTTTGGTAATGGATATATTGCTACCACATTCAACTCTCCGAAATCATTCAGGCACATGGCTTTCACTTTAGGCCCTGTTTACCGCACCGCTGTCGGTTCGCTGGAGATCGAGGCTTTTGCCAAAGCTGGTGTTATGCTGCAGCAGTTTCCTAACTACACACAAACCATGACCTACACAACACCGCTCACCAGCGGTTCGATCGACATCTTTAGTACTGCCAATCCCAAAGATGATCCGAAGGCATGGGTAGGTGTAGGTGGCCTTCGCTTCAATTATAAACTCAACGATAACTGGGCCATCTTCCTGCAGGGTGATTACCTGAGCACGATCAGCCGTCGCTTTTCAAAAGACAGCAGCGAGTATTATGTCAGCTATCGTCCTGCTTTGAAACCGCTTAATGCAAACGACATCGTTGACGATCCCCTGGCTTTTTATGCAGAGAAACCTGAATATGCACGCACTTATACACAGGCTGTGAATCTCACCGCCGGCGTGAAATACATTTTTGGTAAAAAACATGAACCTGTCAAACCGCGGCCATTGCCTGAGGTGGCAGAGGAAGTGGCCAAAACACCGGCGCCTGCACCGAAGAAAGAAGAAATGAAGAAAGATATTCTTGTGGTAGTGAAGGACCGTCAGACCGGCCTGGCACTGAGCGGCGTGCGCGTTGATATTGCTTACGAGGGAAATACTTTTACGTCACTGACCAATGCCAACGGCGAGGCCGATCGCCTGAAAGAAGCCACGGAAGGAAGTTATGCCGCACATGGCGAGAAAAATGGCGTGGCCACCACAACAGTACTCATCACACCCGCAGACTTTAAACAAAGCGGCACCGTTATTTACAAGGAAGTTTTTCACGACGATCCGCGCTTTACGCTCATCGGCGAAACGGTTGAATGCGCGAGCGAACAGAAATTGAAAAACATCAATACCACACTCACCAACAGCGGCTCGCATACCAACATGAGCCAGGTGTCTGATGGTGAAGGCAAGTTTATCTATCAGCTCGATCCCGCCACAGCCTATACGATTGTAGCGAACCAGGCCGGTAAATATTCACAAACAGAACAGGTGACCACTGAAGGACTGGATCGTACCAAGACACTGTATGTAAGCCTTAAATTGGGCGTATGTAACTTGCAGCAAGGGTCGACCTGGGTGTTGAAGAATATTCTTTACGACCTGGATAAAAGTTTTATCCGCTCCGATGCAGCAACTGTACTGGATAATGTGGTCAATATAATGAAACAGAATCCAACCCTGCGGATAGAACTGTCGTCTCACACAGACAGCCGCGGAAGTGATGCGTATAACATGAGTCTTTCCCGCAGACGTGCAGAGGCAGCCGTTAACTACCTGGTGTCGAAAGGCGTGGAGAAGAACAGGCTTACAGCACGCGGTTACGGCGAAACAAAACCGCTCAACGAATGTGTGAATGGTATAAATTGTAGCGAAGACCAACACCAGCAAAACAGAAGAACAGAAATCAAGGTGTTGTCTTATTAACTTATAATTCCCTGTGGCAACATGCATTAATACCCCGTTATGTGCGGGGTATTTGCTTTTTTGCATATGTTGCTCCCGCAGGCAATACGGAGCCGCATTGTTTTTGCGAAGGGTCATGTGGCTCGTGGGTGGCCTGTTGGTCAGGAGACCAACAGGGGCTGCCATCCTTTCTTTGAACGCGCATTTTCAATTGAAGAGATGATCGCCGTCGTTGGGCTCCCGACCAACGATCACTTCAAGGCGAGTAACGTATAGTTTTTATGCGAGGAGACCAACAGGGCTGCCTTCTTTTCTTCAAGCGTGTATTTTCAATTGAAGAGATGACCGCCCTCGTTGGTCTCCCGACCAACGAGCGCTCAAGGTGAGTAACGTATAGTTTTTATGCGAGGAGACCAACAGGGGCTGCCTTCTTTTCTTCAAGCGTGTATTTTCAATTGAAGAAATAGTCGCCGTCATTGATCTCCCGACCAACGATCAGTTCAAGGCGAGTAACGTATAGTTTTTATGCGAGGAGACCAACAGGGGCTGCCTTCCTTTCTTTGAACGCGCATTTTCAATTGAAGTAGATGATCGCCCTCGTTGGTCTCCCGACCAACGATTACTTCAAGGCGAGTAACGTATAGTTTTTATGCGAGGAGACCAAAAGGGCTGCTTCCTTTCTTTGAGCGCGCATTTTCAATTGAAGAGATGACCGCCCTCGTTGGTCTCCCGACCAACGAGCATTTGGCGGGAAGTAACACATAGTTATGAGGCCGCACTATTTTTTGCGAAGAGTCATGGCTCGCGCTCTGAAACGTATTAATAAGAAGAGCGCACCGGCAATTAAAATACCAGATATCACCCAAACCGCTACCGGTTGCCGTGGGCGTATGAAGATGGACGTTTCAACACCGGTATAATTCAGCGGCGCCCAATACCACGGATTCTGCCGGGAAAGAGAGGCGGTCTGCAAAAACTTACGTTTCGCCTGCGCCAGTGCGGTGATGGGATTATGTGTGCGGTAAAGTTCTTCATAAAAAGCCTCTGACAACTGTGGCATCACGGCGTCATCCACCTGCCATTGTGCAGCTACCACACCTTTTACTCCTTTGCTTAAAAAAGCTTTATTGAGGCTTTCCATTCCTTCGGCAGTAATCACTTTACCCGAAGCAGTCTGACAGGCGGAGAGAAATACGAGTGGACACTGTGTAGTCGTGTATTGCAGTTTATCCAATGTGATCGGTTGCGATAAAACGAGATAAGGTTGTTGTCCGCTATCGGCTACGGCATGTGTAGCAATGTGCAATACCGCCGGTGTGTTCATCGCTTCCAGGAAAGCTATTTCCGTAGCCTGATCATTTTCTTTTACACTTGTACAGAAATGCCTGCTGATCTTTCGCTGTTCGTCACTTGCATAAGGCAGATCCGGAAGGGGGCGCGTATGTTTTGTTTTGCTGAAAATGGTAATGCCTGCCTTGTCCTTCGAATCAGTATAGTCCAGGGTATTCAGGAGAAACGTATACGTATAACTGCAATTCTTTTTCGCGGCAATGAAATCATTTCCGCTGATGAGCGCATCTACGGGCAGGCCATACAATAAGGCATCCGGTGAAATAATCCAGTTACCGGCGGAAAGGCGCGATACATCCGGAATAAGGGAGGTGAGGATTCTTGCCGCCGTTGCGCGATAGGCTGCAGGATCATTGTCATAAGCTGCCGGTCCCTGGCGGAAATAAGTTTGAATAAAAGCAGGCAATTGTTGTTTAACCACAACTGTATCCCCAGAGCGGCAAGCGGTTAATTTTCCCTTGTGGCAGGTAAAAGAGTAAAAACGCGAACTGTCTGCCATCAGCCAGCTAATCAGATCATTGTTGCCGGACGATTTTTCCAATGCTGATTGAAATCGATCGATCTTCGGGGCGGAAAATTGCTTGTCAAAATAATTTTCACTTAATTGAAATTGCAGCGCGATGTCTTTTACCTGTTCCTTGAGACTACGGAGTTGTGCGCTGTCTTTTTCCAAAGCGATCTCTTCATATAAATAACGCAGTCGGGCAAAGGCGGCCTGCTGGTTATCGCTGCTGTCGCGTTGCCAGTGGCGTGTGCGGTCTATTTCGAGTAATAGCTGGCGGCCTTTTGAAAGCTCGGTGATCCAGAGCATCTTCAGTGCGAGTGAAGGTCTATCATTGGAAGCGTTTTCATATTCACCCCACAAAAAATTCAGCGCCTCGTATAGCAGGCTGCGGGCATGTTGCGAGTTGTAATAATTGCTTTCCTTGCTGACGATGAGCTGTTGTACGAGGTAATCATTTTCCACGGCCTGTACATAACAATCGACAGCGGTATCGGTGTTTCCCTGCGCGCGGTAACAAGCGGCGAGACCGTGCAAAGCGTCGGTGACGGTATTGTCGGGAATGCGCCGGTTGCGTTGCTGTACACCGAAGAGTTGCAATACATGCTGGTAATCTTTTTCGGCATCGGCGTAGTGATGATTTTGTCTTCTTACTGCGGCGCGGGCTTCGTAGAGTTTTGCTTTTTCCCGCTGTTTGCTTTCGGGGAAATGATGTTCCAGTTGGGTGATCGCCTGTTGGATGGAAGTTTCTGCTGCGTTGTAATGACCGGCTTCTGCGGCCAGGCGGCTTTTCAGTTCCAATGCGGCAGACGCCCAGATCACGGAGTCGCCGGTTGGATTTCCTTTTTGAAGAATCAATAAAGCCTTTGCGTTATAAAGACCGGCGCTGTCGGTTTGTTGTTGGTCTCTGTATGATCTTGAGATATTCGTATAAAGCAGGCCGGTAACGGCGTCGGGTTTTTGCTGAAGTGCCAGCCCCTGCCGGCAGGCATGGAGAGCGCTATCGGATTGTCCTGTTTGCTGAAAAGTAATCGCGAGGTTATTGTAAAGCGATGGAAGAATGGCAAGGTCTTTTTCTGCAAGTGCGGATTTGATGCTCATCTCCTGCAGGGAAATCGCTTTGGCAAAATCACCGGTGCGGGTATAAAGATTACCCAGCGGTTTGGTGATGTAATTATAAACATCGATGTTTTGAGGATGATATTGTTGTTGTGCGTCGAGCGCTTTTTCAAAATAGCGGATGCTGCCGAGCACTTGTCCCGCATCTTTCAGGCAAAAGCCCATGTTGATCAGCAGTAAGGTGTAGAAGCGCTGGTTTTCCGGGTTGACGGGCATGGACGGCAACTGTTGCATGAATGCATCTGGATCGCTTGTCACTTTTGAAGGGAAATCGTAAGTGGTGTCGATCATGGCTTTCAGCTGTTGTCTGAGTATGCTGTCGGGAACGTTTGTTGTTTTTTGCGGAGCGGCATTGTCGTTGCGGCAACCGGATAGGGTTGAAAAGAAAACAACCGATATGATGAGCAGGCTGCGCATGACGTTCCAAACCTACATAAAAAAGAGCTGCCTCCCGCAGGAGACAGCTCTTGGCTGCTGAAAGGCACAAGGTTAATGGTTGGTTGCGTACCCGTTTTAGTAATTATCCAAAGCTTCGATTGCAGATTGTATGGCGGCTTCTGAACTTTCCGCAAGTGTAACAGACTCGTTCAGATCCGCTGTGATCGTAATATCTTTTGAAGCGAGGTAATAGTTACCGTCTTTGATAGAAAAGACCAGTAATTTACCCTGGCTGCCGATGGGCATCATGTTGTCGTAGCTCTTTACGCGGTTGGGACCATCGGGTGTATACAGTTGTGCGGTCACATTGGCATCGTTGGGGCAGTAGAAAACAAACGTCTCGCCAGTGTAACCACGGAAGCTGGCGAGGGCACCGGGGTTATTGTTTACATCAACCGTAACGGTGGTTTTGGGGCTTGCGTTAGAATAGAAAACATCGCAGTTGACCCAGCCGAGCTGACCGAAATTGAAGGTAAAGGCTTCGTTGAACGCGCGTACTTCCATTTGTCCTCCTTGCTGGCGAACGGGCGCCCAGCCTAATTGTTCAGCACCACCTACACCGCCGATCTGTCCTTCCCAGAGAACGGTGAGGTCGCCGTTATTTTCAGCAGGCACGGAAATACCGAGTGGTTGGGCGAGTTGGCGGTCGAGTGCAACACCGTTCTGGGTGGCTTCGAGAAAGAAAGAGCCTTGTGTTTCGAGCGGTGCGCCGGAAATATGATTGGTATTGGATCCGCCGAAGAGCAGGTCGCTGCGTTTAAAGAATTCCAGTGCATTGAAAGTAACTACGCCGGTGACGGGTGAGCCGCCGCGGGTGAAGGCATTTTGGGGAATGGTAATGCGGATGCCGCCGCGCAATACGATGGTCTTGGGCAATTCGCTGGTGTTGAAGCTGACGGTCTGCAATTGCGGGCCGTGCTTGGCCATGAACTCGCGGGCGGTACGAGGGCCATTGTTATTATCGTCTCCTTTGTCTTTTTTGCAGGAGCTGAAACTCAGGAGAACGGTGGCGAGGAAAAGGGCTGCTAATGTCTTTTTCATATAGGGGTTGTTTTAGTTTTAAAAAGTTGGTCTTTGGAAGTAGATCAACTGTTCGGAACTAATGTTACCCCTGGGGAGAGATTTAAAATTCGAAAGTTAAGAAGCGGGAGAAGTATTATATGAAGCTTCCTGAAGTGTCAGCGGAGGTATGGGTGAGTTTAACGCTTCTTATTTTACTTCGACATCATTTTCATAGCGTACTTTTTTGACGGTATCACGGGTTGTGGAGAAATTTGAATTTGGTAACCTGAAATCGTTGGATAAACCGGACTGGCGCCACCGCTGACTAAAGGAAAAGGAAACGCCACTTGATTCGAGTAAAAACGGCTGTCAAAAATTTGATGAATTGTATTTTCTATATTGTGTTTCCAGCAAACTTCAGTACCTCTCCATAAAAACTGTAAGCGACATTGATTCTTATCCTCTTACCTTTGTATTCGACCTCGACGATTGAACTGAGATTTGCTCTCAAAGGTCTGTTTAATATATAACGAAAACTTGTAGTTGTTAAATAAACGCTGTCAGGGATCAGAACTTCTTTCTGATTTTCCATGAAAACAATATCAACATTGAATTTTTCAGCAACATTTTTCAATCCGTCAATATCACATGCGGGTGTCAAGAGGTATCCCTTTTTAGTGGCTGTATCACTCATGAAATTGGCCAATGAGGTATCGTTGCTTGGCACAAAAACACATTTGTCAAAAGGATAATAGAATAGATAGCCCTCCGCATGATGCACTATCTTAGACTTATCAACAAACATTCCTTTGTTACAAGAAAATAATAAGATCAAAGAGGCAAAAAAGAGAAATTTCATGGCTGTCTTAGATTTTGAGTTATAGGATCTTTGTCCACAACAACATTTATAATATCACCGCTTTTGAGCCCGTTCTTAGTAACGTAGTCTCCCCAACTATCCCAATGAGTTTTGTTCATAGTATAACGACCTCTATATCCGGCAGGCATAGCCATGATATCACCGGAGTAGCCAGTATGGGCACTCAAATATTTTCTATTTTCCATAGAATACCTGTCCGAAAGCCCAAACAAGTGTAGAACCTCATGAAAGGCAGTGTTTCCATCCGAAAGTTCACCTTTTCCATTAGAAAAGGCAAGCTCTGCCATCCTTGAGGTCCCGGCATACCTTCCTATCACTTTGCTCATAATATTGTTAGGCTCTTTCCTTATAAACTTGGCTGGGGGTTGCTTCCCATCTATATTGGCTGCATTTGCGTATGATCCGTCTTTGTATAAAATCAACATATTATCTCCGTTAGGGTTGTCTCTTATCCGGGCTTCATCCTCTTCAGTTCCTTCAACGAATGTCATATTTAAGCTGATTGACCATTCCATGCCGTTTTCATCAGTGAATTTTCCGCTCAACAAATCTTTGTTTTTTATCTAAAAAACTCATTATACTTTCCTACTTGTTGTTTCGCATTATACCCGCGCACATAAATAGTAGATGACAGTGTTATTGTTCGGTTAGCACTATCAATTCCCACTCTAGCATCGGCGCCATCGGGATCAATATATGTAATGGGATTGTTTAGAACATAATTATATGGAGACAAATCAGCATATTTCTCAACTTTCGGATCTATTTGA